>CALFMN010000093.1 GCA_937879875.1 uncultured Chloroflexota bacterium
CTTCAGCCCACCATGCCACCACCGGTTCGTCAACTACTTGACCGGTGCTCTAGCCGAGCGCATGCACGGCTGGACACCGCCGCCACCACGGCTCAGCGGCGGCGTGTTCAGCAAGTACGCTGCGCTCGTTTCCTCGGCTTCAGAGGCCGCGGGCATCGCCATCTGAACGAATGGCTGTACGGCCACTCGCCAGCGCGTGGGGTCACCAGTCGCGAGCCCGGCTCGGAGCCCCTGGCCGGGTGCTATACTTCGGCAAAGCGGCGATGAAGCTCGCCGGCCGGCGCTCCCGGCAGACCGCCTGTTTGGGCTGATAGCTTCTACCGTATTCTCACATGGCGGCGTACGCGGCCATCTGGGATGGTAGAGGTCTTTTTCTTGCTCTGCGCGCGGTGCAAGATCCAGAACCGTTGCAGCGAGCGGGTAGGTCGGAAGACGGATTCGCGCTCCACCGATGGTCAAGCAGCGCTGAAATGGAGATGCTCGCCGGGATGCGCACCGACCGGAAAATCTGGACCAGGAACTATGGTGCGGACGCGATCGTGAACACGGTCCGTCCAGCCGCAACGGCGTGGCCGCTTGAAACCTATCACGCGGCCGGTGGCGTGGTTGTACGCCACCGCGAGGTGCTGCTGCTGCTTCGGGACAACGGCGTCTTGCGCCTGCCGAAGGGTCACCTTGAAGCGGGAGAGACGGCCGAGGCGTGCGCCCTGCGCGAGGTCCGCGAAGAGACCGGACTGCGCGGGCTGACGGTTCTGAGCCGGCTCGGCACGGTTGATAACCAGTTTGGCAACGCCGGCACCCGCTTCAGGCGGCTGGAGACCTGGTTCCTCATGACGGCCGACGATGCGACGGTCTACGACTATGTCTGCGACGTCCGAGGCGCCTACCGGCCGTGGGTGCCCACCTGGTATCCCCTGGAACAGGCGGCTTCGGTCACAAGCTTCAAGTCGGAGCGCCTCGTCATGCGCTGGGCGCAGCAGGCCGTACGGCAGTTGCACAAGGTCTGAGGGTGGAGGCGCCAGCATGGACGATTGCCCGTTCTGCAAGATCGTGCGCGGCGAGGCTCCCGCCAACCGCATCTGGGAAGACGAACAGCACCTGGCCTTCCTCTCGATCTTTCCCAACACCCAGGGGTTCTCCGTCGTCATCACCAGGCAGCACTATCCGAGCTACGCCTTCGATCTGCCCGACGACGTGCTCTGCGGCCTCGTCCTCGCAGCCAGGCAGGTCGGCCGAACGGGCATGATCTTCGAAGGGTTCGGCGTCAATCACGTTCACGCGAAGCTTGTCCCGATGCACGGCACGAAGCTGGCACCGTGGCGCCCGCTCAGCGCCCGGCATGATACCTACTTCGAACGCTACGAAGGGTATCTCTCGTCACACGACTGCGAGCGGGCGAGTGACGGTGAGCTGGAGAAGCTCGCGCTGCAGATTCGCTCGTAACGCGAGCATGCGACCTCGCTTCCGGCGACGACGGCAGGCTACGGCCGCTTGCGCAGGCGCAATAGTGCTGGCTGATATGGCGCCGCACGGTGCATTGACGCGCGGATCGCGGCGGCGGTATGGTGGCCATGACAACTGAATACACCGGCGATGAAGCTCGCCGGGCCGGCGTCCAGACCACGCCGGCGGCCCGTCAGCACGCTGACTAACGGCTTCTACCAGCACACCGCGGGTAGAAGCCGTTTTGCATGCTTGTGGAGACCGGCCATGGATAATCCGTACAGCATCGCCGCCGTCTGGATGGGCCTCGCCTTCGCCGCCGCGATGATCGCCGGCTGGACGGGGATCTCGGTTTCGTTGATCGAGATCCTGGTCGGCGTCGCCGCGGGAAACGCCTTCCATCTCGGCTCCAACGAGTGGATCACCTTTCTCGCCGGCTTCGGCAGCGGCCTGCTCACCTTTCTGGCAGGCGCGGAGATCGAGCCAGCCGTCATCCGCCGGAACTGGCGCTCGACCTTCAGTATCGGCGTGATCGCGTTCCTGCTGCCGTTTCTGGGCGTGCTCGCCTACGTCTATCTCGTCGCCGGCTGGAACTTCCGCCAGTCGGAGATCGCGGGCATCGCCCTCTCCACCACCTCGGTGGCCGTGGTCTACGCCGTGATGGTCGAGACCGGCTTCAACGAGACCGACCTCGGCAAGATCATCCTCGCCGCCTGCTTCATCAACGACCTCGGCACAGTGCTCGCCCTCGGCTTCCTCTTCGCCAGCGTCAACTGGTATCTGCTCGCCTTCGTGCTCGCCACCGCCGCGGTGCTGCCCGTGGCGCCGCGGGCCACGCGCTGGGTGATCGCCAACACGAAAGGGCGCGTGAGCGAGCCGGAAGTCAAGTTCGTCTTCTTCATGATGTTCGCCCTGGGCGGCATCGCCAGCGCCGGCGGCAGCGAGCCGATCTTGCCGGCCTACCTGATCGGTATGGTGCTGGCCGGCACGTTCCTGCGCGAACGCGTGCTCGTACAGCGCATGCGCACCACGGCCTTCAGCATTCTCACGCCGTTCTACTTCATCCGCGCCGGCACCCTGGTCGCGCTCTCCGCCATGGCCGCCAGTATCGGCATCATCGCCATCCTCCTCGGCATGAAGATGGCGACCAAGTTCGTGGGCGTGCGGCCGCTGACGGTCGCCTTCCACTTCCCCCAGCGTGAGGCGATGTACACCACCCTGCTGATGAGTACCGGGCTCACCTTCGGCACGATCTCGGCGCTGTTCGGCCTCACGCACGGCGTCATCGATCAGGACAAGTACACCGTGCTCGTCACCGTCGTCATCCTCAGCGCCTTCGTACCCACGCTGATCGCGCAGCAGTTCTTCAAGCCGAACCTCGCCGAACACATGGCCGCTCGACAAGCCGAGGGCGGTGATGCCTCCGTCCCCGCAGCGCAGGCGCCCCGACTCCGCCCCGCCGAGAGTGTGGAGGGCGTATAGCGCGCCAGCCGGGTCTGCGTATGGCCGGTGATCGGCACCAGGCGACGCGATGTGGAGGCAGTGATGTTCCGGCGTATCCTCGTCGGCCTCGATGGCTCCGAAGGGTCGAAGCGCGCGCTCGGCGCTGCGCTTTTGCTGGCCCGGCAGGACGGCAGTGAGGTGATCGCGGTCTCCGTCGAGGAGGGCTTGCCGCACTACGCGGCGATGGTGGATGAGGTCGAAGAGGCGAAGCAACAGGCGAACCAGTATTTCGAACGGGTGCAGCGCGAGGCGTACGACCGCGCAAAACAGGCCGGCATTGAACTCCGTGCCGCAACCCTCACCGGTCACGCGGCGCAACGGCTCGTGGAATATGCCAACGCGGAACGGGTCGATCTGCTGGTCATCGGCCACAGCGGCCACACGGGCGTGTGGGGAAAATTCCTCGGCACCACGGCGGACAAGCTGGTGCGCCATGCCCCGTGCAGCGTGCTCGTGGTGCGCTGATCCGGTGAAACGGGAACGAAAGGCGGAACGGTCACGGTAGAAGGAAGCAGGAACGAGACGCTGCGGCTGAACGAGCCGCAGGCGCGCGCCCTGACGACGGGCGTGCGCCGCATCTGGCGGATCCTGGACGAGTTGGAGGATCTATTGCGCCCGAGCCGGCACGGTTGGTTGACCGTCGTCGATGCGGACGTGGACCCGGCGGTCATCCCCGAATTGGAACGCGAGATCGCGGCCTGCCGCGAGGATCTCCACACACTGGTCGAGCTATTGCATCTTCGTCCGGAGCATCGCTCCACGCGCTCGGCCTTCGCGGCGCTGGCCGCCACCGTTTGGGCCGACGCCGAAGATCTGCATCCAAAGAAGCTGCGCCGTTACGGCGCCGTGGACCCCGCGACCGCGCTTGTGCTGGCGCCCTCATTGGAACGGCTCGCCCGAGCGCTGCTTCGCCTGGCATCGATGGCGCAGGAGCCCGCTTCCCCGGACGGCCGGCGGGGAGACGAAGGCGATGGCTGACCGTTCAGAGGTTGCGAGGTGACCAGAAGGGCAAACACACTCCCGGCAGCGGGCGCGGAGGCGAACCGCTTCAGCATGTGCGTCCTCGTGGAGACGCCGGCGGGACCGTCTAATCGCTACGCCGTCGACTCCCGTTCCGGAGCCGTGATGCTCTCTGCGGTCGATGCTAACGCCGCCGTTGCGCCCGTGGAGTGGGGCACGGTCGTCGGATCACGTGGGGAGACCGGCGCACCGCTGCGCGCTGCCGTTGTCGTGCGCCTGCCGACCTTCCGCGGCTGCCTGGTTACCGCCTACCCACTCGCGCTCGCCTGGCCCGGCAACGACGAGGCGCCCACCGTCGTCGCGGTGCCCGCCGCCGACGCCGCGCTCGCCAACGTGCGGACCATCGCCGAGCTTCCCGCCCCGCTGCGCGACGGACTGCTGACCGCGCTGCGTGGCACGGCCATCGAGGACGCCGCGGCGGCGGGCGCGGCCGTGCGCGCGGCCCGCGAGGCGGCGCGCCGTGCGGAGACATCTTCCAGAAGCCGCGCCCCACTCTGGCGGACGGGCGGTCCGGTCGTTGCTTCTGCGACTAGCGGTGAAGCGCAGCCGCACACGATCGCCGAACTGGCGATTCCGCTGCTGCCGCAGCGCTTTCAGGAGTACGTCGCCCGCGCCCTGCTGCCGGAAGAGCGCATCCTCCTGTTTCTGGAGCGGCCGCCCGCGGTGCAGGGTCGTATGTTCGGCCTGCGCCGGACGAAGCTGCGCCATGGCATCCTCATCATCACCGATCACCAACTGCTGTTCATGACCGACAGCTCGGACGTAGACAGCACCTTCGTGCATTGGGGATATAGCGCCCGCAGCGGCGCGGTGGAACGCGTGGCGGATGCCGGCGTGCGCATCGAGGCCGATCGCGCCGTCCTCGATGTCCTGTTCGCGGCCCGACGCGGTGCCGAGAAGGTCTCACTCGACTTTCCTGGCGAGTACGCCGCCGACCTGGAAGTTGCGGCGGAACTCCTGCGCGGCTTCGTGCCGGCACCGAACACACACGCCGTTCGCCGCCTCTACGCTCGCGAGGCTCCGTCTTCACTCCCCGAGCTGGCGGAGGTGCTGCGCCACGAGCCGCCGCCTCGGGTATGTGAGATCGCTCGTGATCGGCGCCTGCTGGCCTGGGCAGAGGCGCCCGCGGAGCGCGGTCCCGGCCCGCTCCTGGCCGTGGGCGAGCGCACGGCGCTGGTCGTTGACGGCCGTCGCGGTGGCATGGAGGAAGTACCCATCGCCGACCTGACCTCCTTGGAGCTGACGCTGTCGCTGCTGGGCAGCCGGTTGGAACTGGCCACGGGAGACGGTGAAGCGGTGCGGCGGACTGTGCTGCGCTTTGATTATCCCGCGGCGGCGCCCTTCCTCGGCGCCTTCGCGGCGATCCGCCAGCTGATGGGGCTGCCACCGGAGGACGGAAGCAATGGCGGCAACTCACCATGACCAAACATCGGACACACGCTGAGGCACAAGCCATGGCTGCGCTCGTCACGGCGGCGGTAAGCGCGGCCCTGGCGGTGCTCGGCCTGGCACTGCTCTGGACCGGCGGATCAGCGGGCGCCATGCTCGGCGAGCTGCTGGTCGGCTGGGGAGCCGCAGGCGCCTGTGTAACGATCTTCCGCTACCGGCCCGGTCTCGGTCGTGGCAAGGGGCGGTACGGTACACCGCCTGACCAGCAACGCAGCCTGGGCTCGGGATACCAGGACGAGCGGCGCGCCGTGAGCAGGCGATTGCGACACCTTGGCTCACCAGGTGATCAACGGAGCGTGCTCGTGATGCTCGCCCCTGGACTCGTGTTGCTCGGAGTGGCGGCAGCGCTTGCCCTTCACCAGACCCGTTGATGTGGCCATGCTCGCCGGTGCGCCGCTATACGAGGAATGGGAGTCCCTGGTTGCCGTGTCGCCCGGTTCCGTGAGCCGCGGCGGCCTCCGCTACAAAAAGCCGTAATTGCTCACCTACCCCGCCCGGTCAAGCGAGGCGAAGCGAGCTGTGGGAATCGCACGGGCTTTCTGCCTCGCGGGCACCGAAAAATGGGGGGCCTTCCCCCGCGCCCTGGCCAGGATGGCACGCGAGTGGAGCGTCCTTGTGGTGCAACATTCTTGCCAGACGCGTAGGTGAGTAGTTACAAAAAGCCAGTGGACAAGGAGCAGAGTGCGATATCGAAAGTCCTCGCCATGGGAGCACGGAACATGGTCGAGTTCACAAGCTTCGATTGGGACGGCTACATTCGCGGTTTAGAAGGTAGTGAAGCGCTCGAACTTGGCAGGTGGCTTCTCGACGAAGGTCTGGGTGTCGGCGAGTTCATAGAGATCGTGGACCGAGCATACGCCGCGGCGCCGGAACGGTGGCGCAGGCGGCCGCGGCGCTTCATGGCACACGTTGGCCGTCCCGCTGCAATGGCGTACGCCCGCCGCAAGCGCTGGTACGCCGGGCTTATCGCCGCGTATGAAGATGCCCTCGCCAGCGGGGCTTTGCCCGGTGACGTCGCACCCCTGGAGTTGCAACGCTGACGTCTCGCCGGAACCAGTTTGCGCAGAGGAGGACCGGTTTGTGAGCACACGCGAAGCGGCGCTGGGTGGAGAGGGCGCCGGCCTGCGCAGGGCAGCGCTGGCGTTTGTTCTCCTCATCGGTGTGGTCAGCCTCTTCGCGGACATGACCTACGAAGGGGCACGCAGCATCCTTGGCCCCTACATGCTTACGCTCGGCGCCTCGGCCACGGTGGTCGGCATTGTCGCGGGCTTCGGCGAGTTGGTCGGCTACGGCCTCCGCCTCGCCTCCGGCCGGATCAGCGACCAGTCCAGAAACTATTGGACCGTCGCCCTGATCGGCTATTTCATCCAGATGATCGCGGTGCCGGCGATCGCCCTGGCCGGAAGCTGGCAGGTGGCTGCCCTGCTCTGGATCGCCGAACGCACCGGCAAAGCCACCCGCAATCCGCCGCGCGACGCCATCCTCGCCCACGCATCGTCGCAGATCGGCCGCGGCTGGGCCTTCGGCCTGCATGAGGCGCTCGATCAGACCGGCGCAACCATCGGCCCCCTCGTGCTCGCCCTCGTGCTCTTTCTGCATGGCTCCTACCAGCAGGCCTTCGCCCTGCTGGTGGTGCCCGCCGTACTCTGCCTCGCCCTGCTTCTCTCCGCGCGGGCGCGCTATCCGAACCCCAGCGACTTCGAGGCGGAGCTGCCCGCATTCGAGTCTCGCTTGCCGCCGTTGTTCTGGCTCTATCTCCTCGGCGCCGGCCTCGTGGCGATGGCCTACACGGACTTCCCGCTCATCGCCTTCCACTTCAAAGACGCGCATGTGATCGCCGATAGCTGGACCCCTGTCTTCTATGCCGCAGGCATGGCGATGGGCGCCGTCTCAGCGCTCGTCATGGGACGGCTGTACGATCGGGTGGGCCTCTGGGTCGTGATCGGTGCCTGGGCGCTCTCGGCCTTCTTCCCCATCCTCGTCTTCTACGGCGGCTTCGCCCTGGCGCTGCTGGGCGTCGTCCTCTGGGGTATCGGCCTGGGCGCGCAGGAATCGGTCATGAAGTCGGTGGTGGTGCCCATGGTGCCGTCCAACCGTCGCGCCTCGGCCTTCGGCATGTTCGATGCCGGCTTCGGCGTGCTCTGGTTTGCCGGCAGTGCCGTCCTCGGCATCCTCTACGACCAGTCAATCGCGGCGCTGGTCGCATTTTCCATGACGCTGCAGGTGCTGGCCGTGGTCTGGATCATCGCTCTCCGCCACCGCCTGGCAGCGCCGGCCGCCACGGTCGCACGCAATCATGAGTGAGCGGGTGAGAGAGCCGCGCACCGTCACCGCAGCCGCGACGCCTGTACCTGTACAATGATCGGCCGCCGCAAAGCCAGGTGGTCCAGCACTGAAGCCGCCTCGTACTGCGCTCGCCGGCCACCCAGACACCGATACATCGATCACAGGAGAGAAACGTGGATCCGATCCAGGAGCAGCTTTTACTGCGCGTCTTTGTGGATGAGTCAGACACCTGGCAGGGCAAGAGCCTCTCTACGGCGCTCGTCGAAGCGGCCAAAGGTCATGGCCTTGCCGGCGCCACAGTGCTGCGCGGCGTCGAGGGCTACGGCGCCCACAGCCGCATCCATACCACGCATCTGGTCGATCTCTCGCCCAACCTGCCGATGATCATCGAGATCTTCGATACAGAAGCGAAGGTAAAGGCGTTCCTGCCGGTCTTGGACGAGATGGTGCGCGAGGGACTGGTGACGTCCGAGCGCGTCAATGTCATCTTCCAGGGCAGCCGTGCCGACGAAGCTGCGGATCCGCATCGCAGCGACGGCGAGTAAGCATGCAGACGATCGACTGGCAGCTCTTCCAGGCCATCAACGGCCTCGCCGGACACAGCCAACTTCCCGACCAATTCTTCAAGCTCTGCACACAGTACCTCGCCGTCGTATTGCTGGTGTTGGTCGCCACCCTATGGTTCACACCGGGCGAGAGCGCCGCGGTCAGCGGCCGCCGGCAGCGCCTTGTGGTCTACGCAGTGTTGGCCGCGGTGCTCGCGCTGGCCGTGAACCAGGGGATCGGCTCGCTCTGGTTCCGGCCGCGGCCCTTCGTGCAGCACACCGTAACCGTGCTCGTGCCGCACAGCCCGGATAACTCGTTCCCCTCAGACCACGCCACGGGAGGGTTTGCCCTGGCCGTGGTGGTGGTGCTGCTTCGCGACCGCTGGGCACGGATCCTCGGCTGCGTCCTGATTGCGCTGGCCGCTCTGCTCGCCTTCTCACGCGTCTACGTGGGCGCTCACTATCCGTTCGATGTCGTCACCGGCATTTGCGTGGGCACGGCCGCGGCCGTTGTGGTCACGCTGGTGAGCCCGGCGCTCGATCCGCTGGTGGAACGGCTGCTTCGGCGGCGAGAGCGGCTTACCGTCGCGATCATGGCGGCGGTTGGCCTGGGGCGTTGGCGCATCGCTGCCTGCCGCGCAGAGGGCGATGGCAAGCAGGATGTGGCGTAACCCGGAGGGGTTGGACGCTCGCACCGTCCGCGCTCTTCCTCATGCTCCCGAAGTAGGCGGCAGCGACCGGATCGTGCTATGGTCAGTTCAGAAGGCGATGAAGCTCGCCGGCCGGATCCTCCGGCAGACCGCCCTTCGGGCTGATGGCTTCTACCGTGTTGCGGTAGAAGCCATCTTTTGTTGACCCGGTTTTCCGCGCGGGGAGGAGGGCCGAACGTGGAGCAGATCCAGCGGTTGGCCGGTCTGCTGCGCGAGAACGTCGGCCGCGCCATCGTCGGCAAGGACGACGCGATCGAGCTGCTGCTGGTGGCGCTGCTAGCCGATGGCCACGTTCTGCTCGAAGATGTGCCCGGCATCGGCAAGACGACCCTGGCGAAGGCGCTTGCCCGCTCGCTCAACTGCACGTTCCGCCGCATCCAGTGCAGCCCCGATCTCACACCCTCCGACGTGACCGGCGTCAGCGTCTACGACCAGCGCGGCGGCGTCTTCGTCTTCCATCCCGGACCCATTCAGGCGCAGATCGTGCTCGTCGACGAGATCAACCGCGCCACGCCGCGCACGCAATCGGCGTTGCTCGAAGCGATGGAGGAGCGCCAGGTTACGGCCGAGGGCGAGACGCGCCCGCTGCCTCGCCCCTTCCTGCTGCTTGCAACGCAGAATCCGATCGAGCTCGAGGGCACCTTCCCGCTGCCCGAGGCGCAGCTCGACCGCTTCCTCATACGCCTGCGCCTGGGCTATCCGGGCGAGGACGACGAACATCTAATGCTCGCGCGCTATCGCGAAACAGCACCGCTGGCCTCACTCGATGCCGTGGTCGAGCCCGATGACCTGCTGGCGGCGCAGACCGCCTGCCGCAGCATCTACGTCGATGCGAGCGTGGAAGCCTATCTGGTGCGGATCGTCCGCGCGACCCGCGACCACCCCCTGATCGAGCTGGGGGCCAGTCCACGCGCGACGTTGGCGCTCTATCGCGCCGCGCAGGCGCTGGCTGCCGTGCGCGGGCGGGCCTTCGTCTTGCCGGATGACGTGAAGGCGCTGGCGCCCGTGGTGCTGAGTCATCGCCTCATGCTGAATACCCAGGCGCAGCTACGCGGCCGCGGCGGCGAGCAGATCGTGGACGAGGTGTTGGAGCAGGTGCCGGCGCCGGTCGAAGAGGCCGTGGCGGCGCCGGCCTGACGCAGGAGGGAGCCCTGTGTCCAGATGGGCGCGGCGCGCCCATGTCAGATTGGCAAAGCGACACAGAGGACACGGCGGAGCCTCCACAAGAGGGGCTCCTGGCATGTGACACGAGCACAGGGGACACGGCGAAGCCGACACAAGAGGGGCCCCTGTCGTTCACAGGGGACACGGCGGAGCCTACACATGACGAGGTGCGCCGATGCTGAACAGCGCGTGGCTGACCTTCACCGTCGCGGTGCTGCTGGCGAGCCTGATCGCGCGCCAGCCCGGACTGCTGATCGTCGGCCTGGCGCTGTTGCTTGCCGAGGGTGTCTCCCTGCTCTGGGGGCGCTACGCGCTGCGCGGCGTGGTCTACGAGCGTGCACTCAGCGAGCCGCGCGCCTTCTTCGGCGACGAGGTTGTACTCGACGTGCGCACCGAGAACCGCAAGCCGCTGCCGCTCGCCTGGCTCTCGATCGAAGATGAGTTCCCCAGCGCGCTGCGCTTGCGCCGCGGGCGTCTCGCGCCCTCGCACAAGCCGCGTCGCGCCATGCTCAACGGCCTCTTGACGCTGCGCTGGTACGAGCGCGTAACTCGTCGCTACCCGGTCGAGTGCGCGGCGCGCGGCGAACATATCTTCGGTCCGGCAAAGCTGCGCACCGGCGACATCTTCGGCTTCGTCGATCGCGAGCAGGAGCTGGCAGCGGTGCAGCGCCTGCTCGTCTATCCGCGCGTGCTGCCAGTGGTCGGAGCGCCGATCCCGTCCGCTCACCTGCTCGGTCCGCTCAAGGCGCGGCGCCGCATCGTCGACGACCCGCTGCGCACTGCCGGTGTGCGCGAATACGCGCCCGGCGACAATCCTCGGCGCATCCACTGGAAGGTGAGCGCCCGCCGCGGCGAGCTCTACTCCCGGCTGCTCGAACCGTCGACCACGATCGATCTGCTGCTGTTCCTCAACGTCAGCACCGTGGACCCGGCCTGGCTCGGCGTGATCGAGGACCGGCTGGAGCTGGCCGTGATCGTCACGGCGTCGCTGGCCCGGCAACAGCTCGACGCCGGCAATCCGGTGGGACTGTTCGCCAACAGCGATACGGGTGGCACGGGCCAGCCGCTGCGCATCCTGCCCGGCAGTGATCCACGCCAGTTCAGCCGCATCCTCGAAGGGTGCGCCCGCCTGATCGGTTTCGAGATCACCGCCTTTCCGCGCTTCCTCGCCCGCGAGGCCCGCAATCTGCCCTGGGGGGCGACACTGGTGGTGGTCACCGGCGTTCTCGGCGACGAGTTGGCCGCCACGCTGCTGCGCCTGCGGCGGGCCGGCCGCAGCGTCGCCCTTGTCCTGGTCGGTGACGACCACGAACGGCCGCTGATTCCTGGTGTGCCGGCGTTCGTCGTGCGTGGTGAGAGGGAGTGGCGTGAGCGTGAGGCGATCGAGCTGGCATAGGGCGCCGCGTGCCGCCCTGCTGCCGCTGCTGTTCGCGGGCAGCGAGCTGGCCTGGGCCTACCTGTGGCTCGCGTGGTTCTGCCATCTCGCGTTCGTGGGACTGAAGCGGCCCGCCCTCTCCTGGCTGCTGGCGACGCTGATCCTCGGTGCGGCGATGGTGCTGACGCACGCGACGATCACGCGGTCGGGCGCGAGTCGGCGCGCCGGGTTGACCATTCTGGCGGCGGGCCTGGCGATCGTGCTGGCGGCGACCTGGCTGTCGTTCGGGCAGCCGGCGCCACGGCTGCAGGATCTCGTTGACCTGCCGGATCGGCTTGGCAGCGCCCCCGATGTCGATGTCGCCCTCGTCTTCGGCGCCTATCTCTGGTGGCGCGGCATCGCCGTCGCCCGTAACCCGCTCCACTTCGACGACGCGAGCGCACGGCTGGCTCTGGGCTCGGCGGCGCTCGCCGTCGGGCTGGTGCTGAGCGGCGCCAGCGGCTCGACGCTCGGCGGCGGCGCGCTGGCGCTGCTCGCGGTCGAGTTCTTCGGCTGCGCTCTGCCGGCGCTGGCACTTGCGCGGCTGGAAGACATCCGCCGCAACCGTGTGGTGGACAGCGCGGGCCTTGGCCTCAGCCGCGAGTGGCTTGGTGTGCTCGGTCTGGTGGTCGTCGGCATCTTGCTGCTGGCCGTGGCGCTGACGAGCGCGGTCTCGCGAGACGCCGAGCGGCTGCTGTCGACGGGGCTCAACGCCGCGGCCGACGCGCTGCTGATTGTCGTGTACGTGCTGCTCTTGCCTATCGGTCTGCTGGTATGGGGTCTCGTCATCGTCGGACAGTTCCTCGTGGCGCTCATCACCGGCGGGCACGTACAGCCGCCGGCGCCGCCGATCTCGACTGAGCCGCTTAATCGGCAGCCCTCGACGGGGACGACACATCTGCCCGCCGCCTTCACCGCGACAGGCAAGTGGGTGCTGCTGGCGATCGTCGTTGCTGCCGTGGCGACCGCGATCGTACGGGCCGTGTTTCGCTACCAGCGCAGCCGCGGCACGGACGTCGAGGAGTTGCACGAGTCGATCTGGCCGGGCGACAGCCTGTGGGCGGCGCTGGTTGCCTGGGTTCGGGCGTTCTTCGGCAGATTCCGCCGGCGTGCGGCCGTGACAGAATCTGCGGCCCTGTACCCTGAAGCGATCGCACGCAGCGCCGAGGCCGCCAGCGTGCGCGCCCTCTACCGCCGCTGGCTCGGCGCCGCGGCAGCTCTGGGGCGAGGGCGCCGCCCGCCAGAGACGCCGGCCGAATTCCTGGCCGCGGGCCGCACCCTGCTGCCCGCCGTCGACAGCGAGCTTGCCACGCTCACCCGCGCCTACGAAGCGGCCAGGTATGGCGACACGCTGACTGAAGCCGCGGCGGCGATGGCCGCGCTCGCCTGGCGGCGCATCGATGAGCAGGTGGCCGAGGCCGCCGCCCAGAGGTCAGCGCCATGAAAACTGCCGCTGTTGAGCTGTCGGCTGGCGCCGCCGGCGTGCCGAACTTGGTGCCGCTGCCGCCCTGCGAGCTGCGCCGATCGCGGGACGGCGCGCAAGGCGAGGAGCTTATCTGCGACGCCGGTGGCTTCGCGCTAGGCGTGCGGGGCCGGGATGACTGCACGATCGCGGCGATCTGCGCCGCTTGCCCCATTCCCGCCGCACTCGCGGACCGGCGCGCCTGCCTGCAGTTGCGCCCGATTCGGCTGGTGGAGAAGGAGGGGCCCCTGCCAGAGCGCAGCGCAACCGTCGGAGACTTCCCACAACGCAGCGACACAGGGGACACGGCGAAGCCTGCCAATGGCGAGCTGCGCACCTTCTTCTCCTGCCGTTGGTTCTACACGTTAAACCCGCGGCGGCAGCCCGAATCGCTCGCCGCTCAATGTAACGGCTGCCCGTACTGGTTCC
The DNA here is from genome assembly GCA_937879875.1 of uncultured Chloroflexota bacterium. GTDB lineage: Bacteria > Chloroflexota > Dehalococcoidia > CAUJGQ01 > CAUJGQ01 > CALFMN01. The sequence goes on from CALFMN010000093.1 coordinate 13,426, forward strand.
CCCGCCCCCGCCTGGAGCTGATGCGGGGCTATTGGCCGGAGACCGAGCACATCCGCGCGGAGGTGCAGCGGGCACGCACCGAGCCTCCATCGGCGACCCGTTCGACCTGGGCGCGTGATGCGGCGGACCGCAAGCGTAGCTGGCGGACGCGCCTGCGCGAATCGGTCTTCGGCTGGATCTGAGGCGATTTGTCCTTCGGGGTGGTGATGTGCGAGAGCAGGCGACGGAATTTTGGGAACGGGCGCTCAGCGAGATCGACGATCGCGGCTACTTCGCCGAGCTCGACCAGCGCAGATGCCCATGCAGTCGGCACTGCCGGTCCGTCAGCGGCCGAAGTGTGGCCGGCAGAGGCCATGGTCACGCCGGGGTCACTCCGCTTGAGCGACCTCTGGCTGCTTGCTCTCGCATTGTCGCCGCTGTGGCTGTTCGGCTTCGCCGCGATCGTGCTGCTGAAGGCAGGCTTGCACTGAAACACTCGCATGTGCGCGCGGGCGGCGGAGAGCGTGATGCTGGAACTTGATGTGCCGGGCTACGGGCTGCTGCAGCTCGAACACGTGGCGCTGGATGTGAACGGTACGCTGGCGCTGGATGGGACGTTGCTGCCCGGCGTGGCCGAGCGGCTGGCGGTCCTGCGCTCGCTGCTGACGCTGCATCTGATCACCGCCGACACGCACGGCAGACAGGCCGAGATCGACGCCGAACTCGGCCTGTCTGCCGTGCGTACGCAGCGTGGCGAACCCGAAGCGGAACAGAAAGCCGCGTACATCCGGGAACTTGGCGCAGAGTGTGTAGTAGCGATCGGCAACGGCGCCAACGACGCGTTGATGCTCAAAGAGGCGCGCCTCGCCATCGCCGTGCTCGGGCCGGAAGGGCTGGCCGGAGCGGCCTTGCGCGAAGCAGACATCGTTGTGCCCGACATCGGGGCTGCGTTGGACCTGCTGCTGTACCCGAAGCGGTTGCTGGCGACGCTGCGCTGTTAAGGCAAGCCTGGTCGAGGAGAACCAAAATATGTCCGCACACCGTTCTGCACATCATGCGCTGCACCGACCCGGATCCGGGATCCCGCGTGGGCGCGGCCAGAGCAAGGCCGAGCGTGAGGACGCATGCAGGCGCGAGCGACTGGCCCGCTACGTGGCTCGGATGATGAACAGGTACGTGGTACCCGACGTGCCGCCGTTCACCCGGCGCGAGTTGCTGCTGATGGTGCTCGGTACGCTGATCATCGGTGCGATGCTCTCGCTGCTGATCCTCGGCACGGCGCCGGCGCCGGTGACGCACTAACACTCCGAAAACGGGGGAAGAACCGTGACTTCCGGTGGCGCCAGTGACAGAACCCGCCGCGGTGGCTCAGAAGCGGCGGGAGCGACGAACGAGCGGCTCCGCATCGAGGTCGGGCGCTTCGCGTCGGCCGGAAGCCTGCAGGGTCCGGCGCACCGCGTGAACGAGGACACCTGGCGGCTCGCCGAGCCAGCTACGACCCACGGGCCGCACACGGCCGGCCGGCTCTACATCGTCGCCGATGGGGTGGGCGGGCGCAGCCGCGGGGAGGTGGCCAGCGCCCTCGCCGCCGAGACCCTCGTCGAGCAGTATTTCGCCACGGATGCCGACGACCCCGCTGATCGCCTCGTCGCGGCTGTTCGTGAGGCGAATCGCCGCGTCACCGAGGCGGCAGGGGCTGAGCCCGGCGATGCGACGATGGCCACCACGCTCGTCGCTGCGCTGGTGGCCGATGGCGAAATTACGGTGGCGCACGCCGGCGACAGCCGCTGCTACCTGGTGGTCGACCACGTGCTGACCCAGCTGACCCACGATCACTCCTGGGTGCAGGAGCAGATCGACCGCGGACAGCTCACGCCGGCGGAAGCACGCCGGAGCACGCGCCGCAACATCATCACCCGTGCGCTGGGCCTCGGAGACGGGATCGAACCTGACGTGAAGACCGCCATTCCGGCGCCGGTGGTCGGTCGCATCGTCCTCTGCAGCGACGGCGTGCACGGTGTGGTCGAGGACGACGAACTGCTGGAGCTGATCTCAAGAGTCGATGCGCGGGCGGGTGTCGAGCGCGTGCTGGCGAAGGTCGATGAGCGCGCGGGCCGCGACGACGCGACGATCGTGATCGTCGAGCTGACCGAGGTATCCAGGTCTGCTGTGAGCGATCGGCAGCCCCGCATCGGTCTCCTCGCCCGGCTGCGTGGGCGCTTGCGGCGTTCCGTGCCAGGGAATCCGTGATGCGGACCCCGCCGGCCAGCGCGTGCAACGCGCTCTTGGCCGGGCAGCGCGTGCAACGCGCTCTTGGATTGAAGCCTGGAGACTTAAGAGGTGAACAATGTCGGACCAGATCCGCGAGCTGCACGCCCGCGAGATTCTTGACTCGCGCGGCAACCCGACGATCGAGGTAGAGGTCACTCTCGACAGCGGTTTGACCGGACGAGCGGCCGTGCCCTCCGGCGCCAGCACCGGCTCGCACGAGGCGGTCGAGCTGCGCGACGGGGACGAGACGCGCTACGGCGGCAAAGGCGTCCGCCGCGCCGTCGCCAACGTGGAGGCTGAGATCGCGGCCGCGGTGCGGAGCCTCCACTCGACCGACCAGGCGCTGATCGACGGTATTCTCTGCGATCTCGATGGAAACCCGCGCAAGGGCCGGCTCGGCGCCAACGCCATCCTCGGCGTCTCGCTTGCCGTCGCGCACGCCGCCGCGGCAGCGAGTGGCCTGCCGCTCTATCGCTATCTCGGCGGCGCGGGCGCGGTGACGCTGCCCGTGCCGATGTTCAACATCCTCAACGGCGGCAAGCACGCGGCGGATTCGACCGACTTCCAGGAGTTCATGATCGTGCCGTCCGGGGCGCTCTCCTTCGCGGAGGCGCTGCGCATGGGCGCGGAAGTGTACCACGCGCTGAAGGCCGTGCTGCACGGGCGCGGCCTGAACACGAACGTGGGCGACGAGGGCGGCTTCGCGCCCAGCCTCACCAGCAACGATCAGGCGGTCGAGCTGGTGCTCGAAGCGATCGCCGCTGCGGGATACCGACCCGGCGACGACGTAGTGCTTGCGTTGGACCCGGCAGTCTCAGAACTGTATCGAGACGGTCGCTACGTCCTCCCGAAGGAGGGGCGCAGCTTCACCAGCGATGAGCTTGCAGCGTTGTGGGAGCAGTGGTGCAGCCGCTACCCCATCGCGACCCTGGAAGACGGGATGGCTGAGGACGACTGGGACGGCTGGGTTGAGCTGACCCGGCGGCTTGGCGACCGGACGCAGCTCGTCGGCGACGACGTGTACGTAACGAACAGCGAACGGATCCTCCGCGGCATCCGCGCTCGGGCGAGCAACGCCGTGCTCATCAAACTCAACCAGATCGGGACAGTCAGCGAAACCCTGCAAGCGATCGAGCTCAGCAAGCGCGCCGGCTGGGGCACAGTAATCAGCCACCGCTCCGGCGAGACGGAGGACACTACGATCGCCGATCTGGCGGTTGCCACGAACGCGGGGCAGATCAAGACCGGAGCACCGGCACGGGGTGAACGCGTGGCCAAGTACAACCGCTTGCTGCGCATCGAAGAGCAACTCGGCGCCGCGGCCGTGTTCGGCGACAGCGCGGCCCTGCGCCCCGTCCCACGGCCCGCGACGATCTAGCGGAGGATTTGGCTCATGGAGGGAGACGAGAGCGGCGCGACTCTGCACGCCATGCGTCTGCTGTTCAAGGCGCACCCCTGGCACGGGATCTCAGCAGGCGAAACCGCGCCTGCCGTCGTCAGTGCCTACATCGAGATGGTGCCGACCGAGACGGTCAACTACGAAATCGACAAGAGCAACGGGCACCTCCACGTGGACCGGCCGCAGCGCTTCTCGAGCCAGTGCCCTGCCCCGTACGGCCTGATCCCGCAAACCCGCTGCGGCGAGGGCGTCGCAACGCTGTGCGTCCAGCAGACCGGCCGCGCCGGCCTGCAAGGGGATGAAGATCCGCTCGACATTTGCGTCCTCACCGAGCGCACGCTGAGCCACGGCGATGTGCTGGTTCGCGCCATCCCCGTCGGCGGTCTGCGTACCATCGACCGCGATCAGGTCGACGACAAGATCGTCGCAGTACTCGAAGGCGATGCGGTGTACGGGCGTTTCACGGATATCAGCCAATGCCCGCCGGCGGTGGTGAATCGCCTGAACCACTACTTCCTCACCTATAAGCAGGATCCTGCCTCGCCTGAGCCTACCGTGGAACTCGTCGGCGTCTACGGCCGCGACGCCGCGCACGAGGTCATCAGGCGGAGCATGGAGGATTATCGGGCACGGTTCGCGAGCGCCGCGGCACTGCTCGAGCAGGCGTTACGCACGTAATGCAGCGTCCCACGCAGTCGCTGCAGCGCTACTCGAACCGCTGCCGGCGCAGTATGATGGACCGCAACCGACCCGGGACGGGCGCGCGGGCGCTGTGCTGAATCAAAGACCGCGATGAGGCTCGCGGGGGCGCCATGCGCCCGAACCGCCGTACCGCGGCTGATAGCCTCTTCGCCCTCCCCGAGGGCGGAGAGGCTTTTTGCAGCTAAGCCGTCAGCGCGGTCCCGCCGGACCGTGGCCGCAGATATCAGCCGGAATGGGGCGGCCGCCAACGCGCTCGAGTGCCATGCGCTGAGGGACACGCGATGCGGCTCTGGACCTACGGGGCTCCGCCACATGGCAAAGGCATCGCCTACGCCGAGCTGGTCTCGGTGCTCGATGAGGCGGGCTGCCCGATCTGTTGCCTCGCGGCTCGAGGGGTCTCCCGCTCTCTAGATGGTCTCTCGCATGAGTCGGTGAACGATCCCGGAGTGCGAACCGAGCTACGCGCGGCGCGCGGTTTCTGCAATTTCCACGCCTGGCAATTCGTCGAACAGGTCCGGGATGGGCTGGGCACCGCCATCATCTACGCCGACCTCCTCGAGGATGCCGTCACGCGCCTCCGCATGACATCCACCAGCCACACCAGCGTTCGCGATCGGCTTGCACGCGGGTGGCGGGGTCGGGGCACGGGCGGGCCGGCTCGGCTCGCCGGGCGCCTCGCACCAGTCGCCGCCTGCCCCGCGTGCATCGTTCTCGAACAGCGTACGCGGGCGCAGATCGACACGCTGCTGGCGCACGGAGACAGCGACGAGTTCCGCGGCTACTACACGCGGAGTACAGGACTGTGCCTACCTCATCTGGGCGTCGCGCTGCGCCGGGGCGCCCCGGCGCGCGTTGCTCGACTCCTCTGCGACCAGGCTGAACAACAATGGCGTGTGCTCAACGACGGCCAACAGCACCAGGCCAGAACAGGCTGGGCCGCGGCCGTGGCGCTGCTGATCGGTGGTCGGGGTGTGACACCACCCCGCGCGAAAGGCGTCTGGCTCGCGGCGTCTGGCGGCACGCTGAAGCAGACGGGTGAATCGCTCCCGCCGAATGCGGGGTGGTTGTCGGACTGTCCCGTCTGTCATGCGGGCTTAGCGGCTATCGATCGCGGACTGCTGGAGTTGATCGCACAGATCCCGGCGGCTGACTCCGAGGATGAGGGTGTGACCCCGCTGCTCGGCAGCATCTGCAACGAGCATGCCTGGCAAATGCTTGAACGGCTCGCCCCGTCAGACGCACTCGCATTCCTGCAAAAGCGAGGCGCGGAGGCTGCTGGTCGGTTGTCAGACGCGTACGGCTCCGCACGTACGCGTCATGATACTCCCCTCTTCCGTTGGTTCTCGGCCCCTGGCCAGGAAGCTGATGGCGGCCGGCAGCCAGGGCGAACCTGCGGCGTCTGCGAGGTGCGTCAGGCCGCTGAACGTTGCGCCGCCGTCCTCTCCGTTCGGATGATCGCCTCTGACCAGTCCGACATGCCGGATCTCTGCCTGCCGCATCTGGCGCTCGTGCTGCAGAGCGGCCCCCCGACGGCCAGCGGCGCGCTGCTCACGGCCTCCGTGCGTTCGCTGAGTACCCTCCGGCGAGAGTTGCGCGACTACATCCGCCGGCAGGACTACCACTTCGCGGGAGCGCAGCTGGCAGGGCTCGCCGATGCCCCGTGGCGGGCAGTGGCGCGGGTAGCAGGGGCACGAGGTCTGATGGGCGCCGTGCCGCTGCGCGGATCACGCCGCACTTCTGAGGGACGTTGTTGAGCGGAGCGCCGCGAACACCGCGGGCGGAACCGCTCCGAGCCGGAATGACCGCGCCTGGAACGAAACGACGGACGGAGCTAGCCATGCCGCAGATGGACAGGGCAAAGAAGGTTACCATCCTCATCGGCCACGCACCCCATGCGCCCACCAGTCAGACCTGTATGCGCATCCTTGAGCAGCTGCGGGCCGAAGGTGCGGCAAGCGTGGTCGCCTATCGGGCGATGAGCGCGATCGATGCCGCCGGGAAGCTGCATACCATGCGGCTGGCCGAGGTGACGCCCGACCTGCCCATCGTGGTGGTCTGGGTGGACAGTCCCGAACGCGTGGCGCACATCTTGCCGACGATCACTGGCCTCGTCCCTGAGGGCGTCATCACGGTTGAGGAAACGGACGTGGTCCTCTACGCGACGACGGCGGTTCCGGATCTGCCGCCGGCGGTCACGGTCGCCGAGATCATGACACGTGATGTCGTCGCCGTCCGTCCTGACACGCCGATGAGCGAGTTGGTCGCTGACCTCGTCGAGCGCGAGTTCCGCGCGGTGCCGGTGGTCGACGATCAGGGCAAAGTGGTCGGCATTGTGACGAATGGCGATCTGGTGCGACGCGGCGGTCTCCCCGTCCGTTTGGAGCTGCTGCGGACCTTCGACAGCCCGCTGATCCACGCCCAGCTTGCGCGTCTCGCGGAGGCGCACCGCGTGGCAGGCGAGGTAATGACCTCACCGGCCGTCACAGCCGGCCCAGACCTGGACGTGCGGCACGCGGCAGACATGATGCTTCGGCGCCGATTGAAGCGCCTGCCCGTGGTTGACGAGGCCGGCCGACTGGTAGGGATCGTGAGCCGGGTGGATCTCCTCCGCAGTGTCGCCGGAGCGTCGCCGCCGGCCGCCGTCGAGGCAAGCCATCCCCTCCATGTGCAGGGCGCGACACCGGTGCGCGCCCTGATGAGCACGGTCGTACCGACGGTCGATGCCGCTACCCCTCTGCCGCAGGTTGTCAACGCGGTGGCAGCAACCCGACTCAACCGTGTGGTCGTGGTCGATGAGAGGCGTCAGGTGCTTGGCATCGTCACCGACGCGGAGCTCGTGGAGCGTCTGACACCCAACGCGCGGCCAAGGGCACTGACCGTGCTCATGCATCGCATCCCATTCGTGCACGGCAGCGCGGACATTGAGGAGATGCGCCGGCACACGACGGGCAAGACTGCCCGCGACGTGATGATTGCCGACATTCCCACAACGCGTGAGGACGAGCCAGTGCGCGACGTGCTGGCGATGATGCTCGACAGGGGCAAGAAGATCGTTCCTATTGTGAACGCAGCCGGCGAGTTGACGGGCATGGTTGATCGGGCGGACTTACTTCGAGCGTTGGTCGAAGGCTGAGAGAGATGTCAGTGTATTGGTGGGGTAACGCTGGCTTGCACGCGCTGAAGTTATCGACCGCAGTCGGGGCTGACCTTCGATGCGAGTACAACTTATCCCGCGGAGCAAGCACGGATGGCACTCGATGCCTGACCGACGGTGATGAGCCCGCCATCCGCTCAGCCGCATCGCGACCCGCACGCAGGTGGCAGCTTGTCTATGAATGCGACAGGTTGCCTGCCCGGCTCGGCGTTCAGGAAGCAGCAATATCCGCATCGGTCCATCTCAGGACAACGTGCGAATTGTGTTCCAATCCTCGACTGGATGAACGTGCGCCTGCACCCCGAGCAGCAACCGGCCGCGGAACCAGAAGCCGCTGCGCGGCGGTAATCACGACGAAGAACCTGACCGCGCCGCGGGCCGTCGATCGAAGCACATGGGTCAGTCCGTCCGGAGGCTGCAAGCGGCATGCGCGGCGGCGCCGTCTGCCACATGAGCGTCACTTCTTCGGGAATGAGGCCGTAGACGGCGTGCGAGCGCGAGCGCCTCGGCGCGGCCGGCGCTGGACCTGGTGCAAGGCGCGCCACACCGCACGGCCTTCCTCTGCTCGTGATCTCACCGTCCCCGCGCCGGCGATCTCATTCACCCGCGCCGGCTTCCGCCGTCTCCGGCGGGAGCAAGCGGGGCACCCGGTCCGCGTCGCGTCGCAGGCCGAGGACCAGCAGCAGGAGCAGCGTTCCCCACAGATAGCCGCCCAGCACATCGCTGGGCCAGTGGGCTCCGACATATACCCGCGCCGGCCCCATCAGCAGCACGATCGCGAGGCAGACGCCCTGCGCGCCGCGGCGCACCGGACGCGGCAGCGGCGCCAACTCCAACAGCACGGCGAGCATGCCGTACAGCAGCACGGCGCTGAAGACGTGGCCGCTGGGGAAGCTCGTCCCGCTGGCATGCTCGCGCACGTGCACCAGCGGCACGGCCGGCCGCGGTCGCAGCACCAGATCCTTGACGATGCTGCCGACGCCGCGCAGGGCGTTCGTGCCCGCGAAGAGCAGCGCCAGGCCGGGTCGCCGCAGCGCAAACAGCGCGAGCGTGAGCGCGGCGATGATGGTCACGGCGGGCCAGGGACTGCCGATCGTGTTTTCGAGGTGCAGTACACCGCCGAGCACCGGCACGTCGAGCGACTGCAGCGTTTGCGCGAGGCGCACGTCACCGGGGTAGCGGCTGGTAAGATGCGCCCCGAGCGTCAGCGCCAGCGTCAGTACCGCCAGCCCCGTCCAGGCGATCCAAAAGCGCCGGCTGCCGAGCAGCCGCTCCTGCCGGGCGCTCCGCGGGCCGGCGCGAGACGGCTCTCCCGCCGCTGCCGGTCGGGGCGACGCGTTCGCCAACTCATGCTTCGGGCGTCGCATGGCCGCGCTCCCCATGCCGCCCCCGCCGCTTCAGCCGTCGCGCCATGACCACACCGTCATCGCTCTTAAGATCGCCCTTCACGCGCAGCACATCGCCCTCCGTCAGGCTGGCGAGAAAGTCCGCGAGTGGCTGGCGCGAGCCGTCGGCGTCTCTGGCCGTGGTGTCGGCGGTGAGCTGAACGGTGAGCGGGCCGCCATCGGCAACGCGGATGCCGGTGATCGTCTCCACGCCCACGCTCGTTACCTGCAGCCGGCAGCGGTGTTCGCCGCCATGTTTCCCGGTATGGCCGTCCTCTCTCCGCGCGCTGCCGCGGTATCCGTCACCGGGGGCCTGCTGCTGGAACAGCGCGCCGCCATACGTACGCGGCACGAGCACCGTCACCGCACCGGGCCGTGCGCTGAAGGCGTAGGCGACCCCGTCTGCAGCCGGCACGACGTGTTTCTGCGCCACGCGGCCACCATCCAGTTGCAGCGGGATTACCATTGGCGCCCGTACCGTGATCTCGGCCGCGCGATAGGTTTCCGCACTGTCCGGGTCGGGCCGGCCACGGAGCAGCACTGTTGCCGCTTGCTGGAGGGCGGCGCGCGGACCCGCCGCCGTGATCAGACAGAGGTCGAGCTGCGCATCGTCGATGCGCGCCGCCGGGGTGAGCCGCGCAAAGCCCCCGTACCGTTGCGTATTGCCGGCGACGATTTGGAACACGGAGCCCTGCCAGCATACCCCGTCGATCGTGATCTGCACCGGGGCTGGCCGGGTTCCGGGCAGGGTGCGCAGGGCGGCAAGGCCGATGGCCAGCGGCCCCAGGCGTCGCTTCAGCGGTTTGGAAACCCGCGCCATCACCGCGCCGTCGAGGCCAAGCCCCGCCATTTGCAGAAAGTGGCGCGCGTGGCGCCCGTTGATCGTGACCTGCCCCAGGTCCGCGCGCCGGCGCTCCGCCGTCAGCAGTTGCAGCGCCGCGACACGCGGTCGAGCGGAGACGCCCAACTCGTGCGCCCAGAGGTTGACGGTACCGCCCGGAATCACGCCGACCGCGACGGCGCTGCCGGCGAGCCCATCCACGATCTCGCTCAGCGTGCCGTCGCCGCCGCAGCCAACAACAACGTCCGCGCCGGCGTCGGCGGCCGCACGGGCCAGCGTCGTCGCCTCACCCCCGCGGCGCTTCTGGCGCACCGTCACGTCCCAGCCGTTGGCCTGCAGGACGACCAGCGCTTCGGACAGATCGATTCCCCCACGGCCGGAGCGTGGGTTGGTGATCAGGCACGCCCGCACGGGACGCGGTCGAGTCATGGAAGACTCTGAATCTGGCCGGCGTCGAACGCCGCGCACGGACCACGCTGGACGAAACGTTCTCGTCTCACGGCGCTGGCGAGCGCCGGCAGGAGCGAGAGGACGCTGGCCGCATCGCCGAGTTGGGTGCAGGCAGCGATTCGGCTCACAGAAAACGTTGGTGTCGAGGCAGACGGCCGGCGTTCGATCGTCAACGTGCGAACCGCCGCAACGCGTCGCGCCAGCGCCGCAGCAGGGGCACGAGGAGCCGTCGGCTCGGCACCAGTGGCGATCATCAGTTGCGTCCTGACCAGCGTTCCGCATACGTCGGCAGGGAGTCCGGAGAGCCAAACCCGCCGGAGACGCAGGGCGCTTCGCTGCACAGTCTAGGCCCGGCCGGGCACGGCGGCCTGCTCTTGCCGGGTGAATTGCTGACATCCAGATGGGGGAGCGAGCGGTCAGTGCGGCGGCCGCGGGCAGCGGCCGGACGCAACACCGGGGCTGGTGTCTCGTCCACCGTCCTCTCCGACGGGCAGCCAGGTACATGAGCTTCCCTCCATTGGGCCTGCCCACCTTGGCCCGCGTGGCGGCTGAGGCGTAGGCGTGCCGGTTTGGGGCGTAGCGCAACGCTACTTCGCTGACGCCTGAACGAGTGACGCCGCCAGCGTCCATGGCTGCTACGGTACCGTCGTGCGCCTGCTGGCCGTCTCGCCTGCGGCGAGCGCCTTGCGTCGGCGGAGCGCAGCTCTACGGTGGCCTGGTTCGAGAGCCTCACCGGCGACGAGGTTCACGGCAGCACGATGGGCGGAGCCATACCAGCTACGATTCGGTTGGCCGCCTGCTGGCTCAGGGGAGGACGTGGTGGTCCGCGTCGAGTTCAGCCTGAAGCATGTGCTGCTCATCTTCGGTCTGCTGCTGTTTGCCTGGGTGATCTACCTGGTGCGTGGCACGGTCGTCCTGCTCGGCATCGCCGCGATGCTGATGGCGACGCTGCATCCGCTGGTTCAGATGGCCAAACGCCGCGGGCTCTCGCATGGTCAGGCCGTCGCCGTCGTGATGCTCGGCCTCGTGCTGGTCCCACTCGCCGTCGTCGCCGCGCTGACGCCGCTGATCATCAGCGAGGTACAGGACTTCTCCCACAATTTCCCCGCGCTGCAACGGCACATCGATGAGCTCCTGCGCAATGCCGGCCTCGCCAACCAGGTCAACAGCGCTCTCGACAAGGCGAACCTGCAAGACCGGATCGCCAACCTTGCCGTCGTGAGTGCCGCCCCGACCCTGGGGTTTGTCACGGCCGTGTTCGAGGTCGTGGTCGTCGCCGGTTACCTGCTCGCGGACAGCCGCCGGCTCCAGCTCGTGCTGCACGAGTTCGTGCCCCGGCTCTCCGAGCGGCACATCGAGCCGCTCCTGGAAGGGATGGAGCGGGTGGTCGGCGGCTACATCCGCGGCCAGTTGCTGACCTCGGCTCTGTTCGGCGTGTTCGGCTTCCTGCTCTGTCTGGTCCTGGGCGTGCCCTATCCCCTGCTCCTGGGCATCATCGCGGCCATCGGTGATGTGATCCCGCTGTTTGGCGTGCAGGTGGCGATGGCCATCACCGCGCTGGTCGCCTTCACTAATTCCACCTGGCAGCCGATAGCCGTGGTCGTGGGCTACGTCATCTACGGCCAGGTGGAGAGCCATGTGCTGGTGCCGCGCATCTACGCCCGCACCGTCAATCTTTCTCCGCTCATGGTCATCGTGGCGACGATCGTCGGCGCCAAGCTCTACGGCATCGTCGGCATCCTCATCGGCATCCCCATCGTCGGCGTGCTCAAGGTCGTCTTCGACTACATCGTCGCCGAGCGCGTGCGCGGGCGCGAGGCCGCCACACAGGAGATGGCGAGCGAACCGACTGACCCCATCGGTCGCCTGGAAGCGGTCGAGGAGGGCCGGCCGCCGATCGCGGCGAAAGACGGCAATGGACATGAAGATGAGGACACGGAGGAGGGGATTCCGCCGCCGAGCTACAGCCCGTTCGAGTCGATACCCGAGGATAATGGCACAACGCCGCTTCCAGCCCCGCCATCGCACTGATCCGGCCGCGGGTCCAGGTGCCCGCGCCCAGCAAACCAGGATAGATGCATTGGTCAGCTCAGGCCGGATTCTCCGGCTCCGGTTCTGCCAACAGAGGCAGGAAGCGGTAGCCGCGCCCCGGCACCGTGGCGATGAAGCGCGGCCGACGCCAGTCGTTCCGCAGCTTCACCCGCAGGGCGCGAATGTGCCGGTCGACGATGTTGCTCTCCGCCACGTAATCCATCCCCCACAGCGCGTCCAGGATCTCGTCGCGCGTGACCACCCTTCCGGCGTTGGCGGCCAACAGATAGAGCAGGCTCTGCTCCAGGCCCGTGAGATGCAGCACCGAGTCGCCCGCCCGCACCACGCGATTGAGGATGTCGATCTCCAGATCACCCAGCTTCAGCACGGGCAGGAGCGGGTGCTGCGCGCCGTACGCCCGCCGCGTAAGGACGAGCGTGCGGGCGAGCAGTTCCTCTGGCGAGAACGGGACCGTCATGATGTCATCCACGCCTTGCTCAAACGCGGCCAGTTTCGCCTTGAGGTCGCCGCGCCGGGTCAAGGCCAGGACGGGGATACGGGTGCCACGGCGCTCGGGCGGCAGGCCAAGCTGCTGCAGGAGTGTCTCGCCTCCGAGGTCGACGTCGACCACCGCGAGCTGCGGCTGCCAGTCGCTTAGCAGGGCGCTGGCCTCGGCGAGCGTGCGGGCGGTGCGGGCCAGGTAGCGCCCGTGGTTGAGGGTCAGGGTGATCGTCTCGGCGATCACGCGCTGGTCCATGACGATCAGGGCACGGATCGGGTCATGCGCCGGCATGGGCGCAATCCTGGACGCAGCACCGCGCACAGCGTTCCGGGTCGATCGTGGCGCGTGACGAATCCGTCATGACGGGGCGCCGCTCGAGCTTGCAAACTAACTGAACGCGGACCGCACCGTGAGAAGCCGGCCGATCCCGACACGGTGGGGACCAGCGCGTCGAGTGTAGCATATTGCCTGCCGTGAGCCAGTGTCGCGCTGGCGCTCGTGTCACCGCCCGCCGTAGCTGCAGGCTGCGAACGGATGGCAGCGACTCGGCGGGTCCGTCTCGGAAGACGGCCGCCTCCCCGTCCCTGCAGAGACGAGGGCGCGGCTTGCTTCACCTGTGTTCGCTGCGAGATTGGCTGCACTCAAAGCTATCCCGGTCACGTTTTGTAGCGGAGGAGGATCGCCTGATTGCGATCCTCCTCCCCGCGCACATGCCGACCGTTTTCCGGCCCGGTCACGCACCGCACCCGCGAGCGAAAGCAGGCTGCCAATGGTGACCGTCGTCCCTCCTCTGGCGGATCTCGCGCTCCTCGTCGCGACGCGCCCCACCCCAATTCTGCTGCTCGAACCGGACGAGGCGGTCGCCACGCTGGTGCACGTGGTGCTCACGGAAGCCGGCTACGCGACCGTCGCGCTGGACCAGTGGGACGACGCGCTGGTGCTGCAGACGCTCGCTGACCGCCAGCCGGCGGCGGTGCTGGCGAACGGCAGCTATGGTGCGGCCGCGGCCGCCGTCTGGGCCCTGGCGCAGCGGCTCCATGCCCATGACCCCGGACTGCCCGTCGTGCTGTTCACCACCGACGAGCAGACGGCGCTAGGGCGTGTCTGAATAATCGACGGGCGGCCGTAGCCCGCATTGGATTGCCGGTTTCGGCGGCCCCTCCCACGCGTGGCGAGGGTGAGAAGAGGCCTCACGACCAGCCACGGAACGATGGTTCGAACATTTTTCAGACACGCTCTAAGCAGGTAGCCCTCGTTATGGTACGTTCGCGGCATGCGCCGCACGACATTGAGCGACGAGGCACGGGCCGCGCTCCAGGCGGCCCGCCACGACTCTGGCTGGAGTCCGCGGGAGCGCGACCGGGTGGCGATAGTGTTGCTGTCGGCGGCGGGCTGGTCGCCGCCGCGCATCGCCGCGCACTTCGGCTGCTCGGTGAAGCCGGTCCGGGCGGCGCTCGACCAGTACGCCGCCACGGGGCTGGAGGGTTTGCGGCGGCGCCGGCCCGGCCCCGCGCCCGATGTGGCCCGGCGGACCGCCGTCACCACGGCGCTGACGGCGCTGCTTGCCCAGGACCGCACCTGGACGGCGGCGCAACTGGCGACCGCGCTGGGCGAGCAAGACATCCGCCTCAGCACACGGCAGACGCGCAAGTATCTGGCGGGCCTCGCCGCCTGGCGGCGCACCGTCCGCACCCTGGCGCACAAGCAAGACCCGGTGCGCGTGGCTCGCGCGGAGCGGCAGCTTGCGGTGCTGCAAAAACAGGGGGCCAGGGACGGGTCACGCTCTGCTATCTCGACAGCTGCGGTGTCAGCCCCAGCCAGCCGCTGAACTACAGTTGGACGCTGCTGGGGCAGCGGAAAGCCGTGCCCTACGAGAATCCCTGTGGACGGCGGATGAACGTGCTGGCCGCGCTGGTGCGCGACGGTCCCCATCCGAGCCTCACCTGGGATATGCAGCCGCGCACGCTGCGGGCCAGCGACCTGCGCGCCTTCCTGCCCGGCATCCCCCGCCAGCCGGACACGCCGCTGGTCGTGGTGCTGGACAACGCCGGCAGGCAGCGCCGCAAGGCCGGGCAAGCAGCCGTGCCCGCGCTGTGGCGCCAGGGGCATCTATCTCTACTACCTGCCGCCCTCCAGTCCGCAGCTCAACGCGCTTGCGCGCGTCTTCGGCGTGATCAAGCCGTACGACCTACCCGAACGACGCTATGCCACCGATACCGCCCTGGAGGAGGCACTCGATGCCGCCTTTACCCGCTACGAAACCCACCTCCTCGCGAAAACGACCCCACAACCGGGGCTAGCTGCTTAGAGCCTGTTATGAACTTGAGGCCCGCCGCGGCTGCTCTGGGGCGTAGGCTTCAGCCGCCAGTTGTCGTCACGCCAACCAGAAGCACAAACGTGGAAGAGGAACCGCATGATCGGTCTCCGATTCTGCGTCCAGAGGCCCGTTGATACGCTGAAAATGCATAACAGCCTCTAAGAGCGTGTTTATGAAGTGGTATGCGGAGGGAAGCGGGGTGGGGATAGCGT
>CALFMN010000094.1 GCA_937879875.1 uncultured Chloroflexota bacterium
CCTGGTCCTCTGGGGCTCTGGCGCCGTGCTGGCCAGGCGCGCCGGCGCGCCTGGCGGCGCGATGGCAGCGACACGCGCCGTCCGTGTCAGCCGTAGCTGCAGGTGACGGCGTGCTTGGTGCCGCGGCGGCGCTGGCTGGTCGCGCGCTGGCAGGGGCGGGCGGTGGTGCCGGCGATCGCCGGCACGACGCACCAGGACCGGCGCAGCGCGGCCGGTGGCCTGGCAGATCCTGCCGCCGCTGCTGGCGCTGCTGCCCACGCTGGCGCCAGCGGTCCCCCGCGGGCGGCGCGTGCTGGTGCTGGCCACCCGCGGCCGGTGGAGCCCACGCCGGTCGCGTCACCGGCGGCCGCAGCACTGGCAGGCGCTGCTGCGCCTGCCGCGCGCTGTCCGGGTCTAGCTCGGCCGGCGCCGGTGCGTGCCGGCCGCCACGCTGGCCCCGCCGCTCGGCCAGGCGTGGCGTGGGCGGGCGGCGGTGCCCAAGGAGCGCCAGCGGCGGCGGTGGCTGA
This sequence comes from uncultured Chloroflexota bacterium, assembly GCA_937879875.1. Lineage (GTDB taxonomy): Bacteria > Chloroflexota > Dehalococcoidia > CAUJGQ01 > CAUJGQ01 > CALFMN01. The sequence goes on from CALFMN010000094.1 coordinate 507, forward strand.
CGGTCGTGGGCGTGGGGACCGCCGGCCATGCCGAGCCGTGGCTGCTGGTCACCGGCCGGCCGCCACGCGTGGGCGGGGTGCTCTGGTACGGCCGCCGCATGGGAATCGCGGGTGGGGTCCGCGCGCTCAAGGCGCTGGGCGGGGACGGGGAGCACACCCGACGGCAGGATCCCACCCGCGGCGCCCGGCCGGGGCGCGTGCTGGCCGTGGCGCATGGCTGGGTGGTGACGGCCGCGACGGCCGCCGCGGACGCCGGCCGGGCGCGGCCCACGCCGCCGGCACGTCCTGGCCAGCGGCCGGTCCGCCTCGTCCAGCGCGGCCGCGCCACCGTGCTGCACGGGTGCCGCGGGCTGCCGCCCTGGCCGCCCCGGCGCCTGGTCCCGAAAGCGCTGCCGTCGCCGCCTGCCGATCGGCCGCTCCCGGACCATGTCCCCGCTCCACGCCATGACTGGGCCGATGCATACCTGCCCAGGTGAGCCAACGCGTTGGGGGATAGGGGCGATCCGGCGTCGTGCGTTCCGTGGCCGGTACGGTTAACCCGATGCAGCAACGGATCGCTGCAAACCGGATCGCCCCTCGCCCAGGATTGGGAGAGGGGTCGGGGGTGAGGGCCGGCGTTAGAATCTGGCCGGCTCGCGCGTCGAGAAACGGTAGAGCCGCGCCGGCCGGTGGGCGCCGCTGCGGGAGAACTGCGCCGTCTCTTCCACGAAGCCGAGCGAGAGCACGCGCTTGCGAAAATTGCGCTTGTCCAGCCGGCAGCCGAGGATCGCCTCGTACACGCGCTGCAGCTGGGTGAGCGTGAAGCGCTCCGGCACCAACGCCCAGGCGACGTTGCTGTAGCCGAGCTTGGCCTGCAGCCGCTGCAGCGCGTAGGCCACGATCGCGTTGTTGGCGAAGGCCAGCTCGGGCAGCTCGGCGATCACGAACCAGGCGGGGCGCCAGGCCGTGCGCTCCTCCAGCGTCACCTGGCCTTCGTCGACCAGTGCGAAGTAGGCGACGGTGGCGCGCGCGCCGCCGTCCTGCGGGTCGGCGTCGGCCACGTCGAATGTATAGAGCTGCTCGAGATAGACGTCGGCCACACCGGTCTCGCGTACCAGCTTGCGCGCCGCCGCGGCGTCCAGCGTCTCGCCGGGCAGCAGCAGACCGCCGGGCAGCGCCCAGCGGCCGGCGTACGGCTCGGCGGCGCGGCTGATCAGCAGCACACACAGCCCCTCGCGCCGCACCGTAAAGATCACGACAGCGACCGCAACGCCCGCGTTGAGCCCGGTCCTCAGTTCTGTCACGGCAGCCGGGTCACCCCGCCGCTTTCCGGTCCTCTTCCCCCGGGTCCATGCGCACAGCGCGGGCTTCGCGCACGTTGCGCGAGACGGCCCGCAGCACGGTCTTCACCTGCCACGGCGTCAGGCCCGGGTGCTTGCCGAGGATGCGCGCCGCCAGGCCCGCGATCTGCGGCGCGGCGAAGCTGTTGCCCATCACGGTCATATGCCCGCCGCCCAGCCAGGCCACGTCCACGTTGATGCCCGGCGCGCCGAAGTCCACCGGCGGCGTCGGATTGTAGAGCAGGTTCTCCGGGTTCATGTCCTCCGTCGCCGCGACCGAGATCACGGAGGCGTACATCGAGGGGAAGCTCGGCACCGGCATGTTGTTTGCCGCTGCGACGAGCAGCACGTTGCGGAAGGCGGCCATGTCCGCCAGATCGTGCAGGGCTTCGCGGAAGTCGTTGACCGTGGTGCCCAGGCTCAGATTGCAGATCTGCACGCCTTGCTCGATCGCCCAGCGCAGCCCGGCGGCGAAGACCACTCCCGCGCCCGACAGCCGCGCGCCCAGTACGCGCACGCTCACCAGCTCCACGTCCGGCGCCAGGCCACGGATGATCGCCGCGCAGGCCGTGCCGTGGCCGAAGGCGTCGTCGTGCGGCTCGAAGGAGTAGGAGATGTTGCCGGCGTCGTCGCGGTCGGGCTGGCAGAAGGTCGTGACCGCGCCGGCAATGTCGGGATGGGTGTTCTCGATGCCGCTGTCGATCACGGCGACGCGCACACCTTTGCCGGTGCTGCCGCCCCAGGCCTGCTCCGGCGTGAAAGCGTCGAGCAGCGGGTCGTGGAAGACGGGCGGCAGGTGATCCGGGTCGAACTGCGATGACCAGGCGGGGCGGAAGCCGCTCATCGCACGCCTCCGGCCCCGAAGCCGGGGCCAAGACCGGCCATCACATCCATCAGGCCGGCCTCGGAGGAGCCCGTACCGCGCGAGAATTCCAGCACCGCGCTCAGGATCGCCGAGCAAAGCCGCGCCTGCCGCTCGCCGGCTCCGGCGATCGCGGCGATCTGCCGCGCCAGCTCCAGCGTGCGGTAGTGACCCGGCGAACCTTCCGTCTGTGCGACCGCGGCGCGAATCTCCTCGGCCAGTTCGGCGTCGCCCTCGCCGTGCAGCACGCCCGCCAGCAGCCGCTCCAGCGACTGCGTTTGCAAGGAGAGATCGATCGCCAGCGCCGCCTGCTCGCCAAACGACGCGAGCACCGCCGTGTCGCCGGGCGTAAAGGGCGTGGCGCCACCGCCTTTATCCAGCAGCTCCATCACGCCGATCACGTCGCCGGCGAGCACCAGCGGCACGCAGAGCAGGTTCTTCGGCACGTAGCCGCTGCCCTCGGCGATCTGGCGGGCGAAGCGCGTGTCCTTGGACGTGTCGGCGATCGCCAGCGCCTGGCCGGTCGAGGCGGTGAAACCGGCCACGCCCTGGCCCAGCGGCACACGGAACTGCTTGATCTCCTCCGAGCCGGGGCCAACGGCGACTTTGAACTCCAGTTCGCCCGCGGCGCGGTCCACCAGCATCAGCGATCCGGCCGTGGCGTCGATCACACGTGCGGCCGTGGCGACCACGGCTTCGAGCAGGCGCAGATGGTCTTCGCGCCGCACCTCGATCGACGCGGCGGCGGTGTTCACCGCCTGCTGCAGCCGCGCCGAGATCATCAGCGCCGCATTGTCCTGCGCCTCAGGTTCCGGCTTTCCGCCTGCGCCGTCTGCCATCGCTCCTCACTTCCGCGCCGTGCCACTCTGCTGTCCGACGCCGGGATCTTGTCACCGATTCTAGCGCAGACACGCGATCTGGCGCTGCACGCCGCCGACTTCGGTACCATAAGGGAGAGGGATGAAGATGAGCAGCTTCAGGCGGCTGTTTGGCCGAGGCGTCAGTCAGGCAAAGGAGCGTGCCCCAGGCGCGGAGGTGACATCGTCGCCGCAGACGGAAGCAGCGGGGCCGGCGAGCGCAGCGTCTGCGGCGATTTTCGCCGGGGCTGGCGCTGCGCTGGGTCCGGCGGGCGATCCGGCCACACGGCCCGACGCGGCGCAGCCCGAGGTTCCGCTGCGTGCCTTGCAGCGCTATCGCCAGGACCCGGCCTACAAGAACTTCATGGCGAAGGCGCGGAAAGCGCCGGGTGCCGTGTCGCGCCGTCCCGGCATTCCAGCGGACGCGTTCGACCGGCAGCAGCGGCCGCGGGGCACCTAACCCTGACGTCGCAAGCGACGTC
>CALFMN010000095.1 GCA_937879875.1 uncultured Chloroflexota bacterium
ACGGCGCGACAGGCTCAACTGCAAATATGTGTTAGGCATGTCGTGGCGAGGTTTCGAACGTGGCTCTCCGCGGTTACACCATGCTGCTGCGCGGGCTCATGCTCAGTGCCTGCGCTGTGCCGCTGCTGGCGACAGGCTGCGGCGGTTGCGACGCGGGGCTCACCCGACGCTCGACGTCAGCGGTCACTGCCCGCCGAACGCGAAGTGCCTCCCGCCGGTCGCGACGCTGCAGTCCAGCGTCGTGGCCTCCGTCGCGGACAGCACGTCGACGAGCCACGGCGTGATCGCCAGCGGCAGCGGCTCTCGCCCGGCGCGCGAGCTGACGCTGACGCTGCGGACGACCGCTCAGGCGCCGGATCGGGTTATCGTCAACGAGACCAGCTCGGTGCGCAGAACGAATGGCACCCTGGGCACGCTGGACGACCTGCAGCCGGGAGTCACGATTCGTGCCACCGGCTACGTTGCTGCCCCGTATGGGATGACGATTGCTGCAAGGAGCATGAGCATTCTCCGCACGGCGAGTACGCCGCGGCCGGCCGTGAGTCCCTGAGGCGCATCATCGGCCGCTCGACGCCGTCGCTCAGCGCGGCGGCTGGCTCGGTTCGCCTGCGGAGGCGCTGGCTACCGACGAACCGGGAATCGCACGAGTTCCGCGTCGAGAGCGTCAGCAAAGTTCCCGATGCCTGCCAGGCCCGGCGTGAAATCGATGACGACATCATCCGCGTCTGCCTCGGCAGGGGAATCCTTCGGCCGTGCGAACGGCAGACCGGGCGGGCGATACTCGAGCTGGAAGAGCACCCGCAGACGCAGTGACTCGCCCGCGCCAAACGCCTCGAACTGGATATCAGGCTCTGTCACGGTGAACACCCGCTCCTGCGGCTCGTCGCCCGTGGACAGCGCTCGGCACCATTCCACGAGTGCTCGTAGCTCCCATGTCATGAAGCAGGGATGGGTTGCACCCACTGCCTGGCGCCGTCCTCAACGGCGATACACACATTCACCCAGTTCGCATCGGACTGCTCCCACGGCATGCCGGGGTAGGCCGCGTTCAGCTCCTCCACGGTCATCTCGTAGCTGACCGGCTCGAAGTCCAGTGACCTACCTGCTGGTCCGCTGAGCCGTGCCAATCTGGAACCTCGCGCTGTCTCTGAGTCGCGACACGCGATTCGTGACGTGTCTTCAACGAATCGCCCCTACACCTGCCATTGGCTGTCACCTGTAACCAATAACCTGTCACCGATCGCGGCGGCCTGCTCGCGGAACTTCGCCACGTTGGCGAGCTTGATCTGCTCGTAGCCGCGGATCTGGTCGGGCAGCTCGGCCAGTGCTACGGCGTCGGCATGGGTTTCCGGCGCCAGCGTTTCGAGCGCTCGTTCGATCAGCGCGCGGTATTCGGCGATCAGGGCGCGTTCGGTGCGGCGGACTTCGGCGTAGCCAAACACGTCGAGTGGCGTGCCGCGCAGGGCTTTGGCCGCTTTGAGGCCGTGCATCGCCGGCGTGAACCAGGGGCCGAGCGTGATCTTGTGCTTGAGGCCCAGCGCACGCAGCAGCGGCGGATGCAGGTTCCACGCGGTTTTCACGTCCGCGCCGAACTGCGCCCGCAGCGCCGCGCGTTGCGCCGGGTCGAGCTGCAGGCGGGCCACCTCGTACTCGTCTTTGTAGGCCATCAGCTTGTAGAGATAGCCGGCCACCGCCTCGGCCAGCGCGGTTCTGCCGGGTGTGCGCTGCGCCTCGGCCCGCGCTACGCGCGTCACGAAGCGCACATACTCCGCGGCGTACGCCTTGTCCTGATAGGCGATCAGGTCGGGCACGCGCACTTCCAGCAGCCGGCGCAACTCGCCCGTGGCGCGGCTCGCTTCGATCAGGCGTCGGGCGGCGGGGTGCATCGGCGCCGGCTCCGGCTCAGCCGGCGCGGCCTGCTTCAGCGCCGCCTCGACCTGCGCCCGCTCGGCCACCCAGGTGCGGCCCCACTGGAACGCGGCGAGATTCATCTCAACCGCCGCGCCGTTGAGCCGGATCGCCCGCTCGATGCTCGCCAGCGCGATCGGCACGGCGCCAGCCTGCCAGGCCGCGCCCAGCGTCAGCAGGTTCGCCGGCATGTTGGTGCCGAACAGCGCCTCGCTGAGCGCCTGCGCGTCGAGATAGACGTTCGCGTCTTTGCGCGTCGCCGCCTCGATGCTGCGGATCATCCCGGCCAGCGCCGGGAACTGCACGGCGGTATTTGTCACCATCTGTCCAGTGGCAACCTGGCTGGTGGAGACGACGGCGACCGTGCGCCGCGGGTCGGCCTTCGCCAGGTTCTGCGGCGCGCAGGCGACGAGCAGGTCGAAGCCGAGATAGAGGTCGGCGCCGCCGGCCGAGAGCTTGGCCGTCTCCATTGGCTGACTGCTGAGCCGCAGGTTGGAGACGACGGGGCCACCCTTCTGGCTAAGTCCGGTCTGGTCCAGCCCCCAGACGTGCTTGCCGTCGAGTCGCGCCGCGGTGCCGAGGATCTGGTTGACCGTGACGACGCCCGTGCCGCCGATGCCCAGCATGTGTAGCGCCCAGCCGTCCGCGGGCACGATCGGCGTGGGTTCGGGGAGGATTGACGGTGGAACCGGGGTGGGGGTGGCTTTGCGGGCGCCGCGGCCCCCATCCCCCGGTTGATTTCTGTGCCCCCAATAATAGGGGAAGGGGAGTTTTCGGCTGCGTTTGCGCACAAGCTCCCCTCGCCCAGGATTGGGAGAGGGGCCGGGGGTGAGGGCCGAGCGGCCGGGCGTAATCGTCAGAAACGCCGGGCAGTCGCCCTTCAGACACGAGTAGTCCTTGTTGCAGGAGGCCTGGTGGATGGCGGTCTTGCGGCCGAACTCGGTTTCGATCGGCTGCACGCTGAGGCAGTTCGATTCGTGGCCGCAGTCGCCGCAGCCTTCGCAGACGCGCTCGTTGATGAACAGCCGCTCCGGCGGTTCGTCGAGCTTGCCGCGTTTGCGCAGCCGCCGCTTCTCCGCCGCGCACTGCTGGTCGTGGATCAGCACCGTCACGCCCGCGATCTTCGCCAGCGCTTCCTGCGCCTCGACGATGCGCTCGCGCGGCCAGACCTCGGCAATGGCGGCAAGGCGCACACCGCGGTATTTCTCCGGCTCGTCGCTGGTGACGATGATGCGCTGCACGCCCTCGGCTTCGAGCCGCCGCGTGAGCGCGGGCACGGGCAGCATGCCGACGGCGTCCTGCCCGCCGGTCATCGCCACGGCGGCGTTGTAGAGCACCTTGTAGGTGATGTTGACGCCACTGGCCACAGCGAAGTTGAGCGCCATCTGGCCCGAGTGAAACAGTGTGCCGTCGCCCACGTTCTGAAAGATGTGCCGCGTCTCGGTGAAGGGTGCGGCGCCCACCCACTGCGAGCCTTCGCCGCCCATCTGTGTGATGCCCAGGATCTCGCCGAACGTACCGGTGTCCATCCACAGCCCCATGCTGTGGCAGCCGATGCCGGCGCCGACGAAGCTGCCCTCCGGCGCCAGATTACTGGTGTTGTGCGGGCAGCCGGAGCAGTAGTACGGCGTGCGCGCCAGCGAGATCACGGCGGGCAGCGCCGCGGCGCCATCCAGTTCGCGCAGCCGCCGATCGACGCTGGGAATCTCCAGCCGCCGCAGCCGCGACGCGACCGCGCGGGCGACGATCTCGGCGTCCAGCTCGCCGTTGCTCGGCACCAGCGGCCGGCCTTCTTCGTCCGTCTTGCCGAGAATCTGCGGCCGGTCGGGCAGGCTGTAGAGCGCATCCTTCAGAAACAGTTCGAGGAAGGCGCGCTTCTCCTCGATCACCAGCACCTCGCGCAGGCCGGCGGCGAACTGTCGCGCCGCGTCGCGCGTGAAGGGGAAGAGCATGCCGACCTTGAACAGCCGCACGCCGCAGCGGTTCAGCGCCGTGTCGTCCAGCCCCAGCTCGTCCAGCGCCTGGCGCAGGTCGGCGTAGGTCTTGCCGGCGGCGACGATGCCCAGCCAGTCGTTCGGGCCGGAGACGGTGATGCGGTTGAGCCGGTTCTCTTCGGCGTAGCGCCGCGCCAGCTCCAGCCGCGCGTTGTGCAGCGTGCGCTCCATCTCCAAATTGTGCGGCGGCAGCAGGCGCCAGCCCTGCTGCGGCGTGTAGGGCCGGCCGTCCAGCTCGACCGTGGGAATGACCGGTGCGATGCGCTCCGGCGAAACCTCGGCCGTGCCGGCGCTGTCGGCGACGTTGGTGACGAACTTCATCGCCGTCCACAGGCCGCTGGCGCGGGAGAGCGCGAAGGCGTGCAAGCCGAGGTCGAGCACCTCCTGCACCGTGCCCGGATAGACGATCGGCATGAGTGCGTCGTAGAAGGCGATCGTCGAGTCGCTGGGCAGGGTCGAGGATTTGCTGTTGGGATCGTCGCCGCCGAGCGCGATCACGCCGCCGTTCTTGCCTACACCGGCATGGTTCGCGTGCTTGAACACGTCGCCGGTGCGGCCCACGCCGGGGCCTTTGCCGTACCAGATGCCGAGCACGCCGTCGTACTTCGCGCCGGGATAGCTGCCGGCGAGCTGACTGCCGTAGACGGCGGTTGCCGCGTTCTCTTCGTTCAAGCCGGGCTGATGTACGACATGGTGCTCGTCAAGCAGCCGCCTGTTGCGGTCCAACTCGATGTCGTAGCCGCCGAGCGGCGAGCCGCGGTAGCCGGAGATGAACGTCGCGGTGCGCAGGCCGCGGCGCGCGTCGGCGCGGTGCTGGTCAAGCGGCAGCCGCACCAGCGCCTGGATGCCGGTTAGATAGATGTGTCCGTTTTCCAGCGCGTACTTGTCGTCCAGCGAGAAGCGGTCGAGCAGCGGCAGATCGAGGGATCTGGTCATAGCGTGGCCTCGTCGGACAGCGTGGCCGCGGCGGCCGGCCGAATGGTATCTGCCACTCTACCATTCGGCGTGGCCCTCATCCTCTCCTGTGCGTTGGAAGTCTCCGACGGTTGCGCTGCGCTCTGGCTCTCCCATACACGCGCGGTCTGGAGATCTGCCGCGTTCTACGAGCGTATGAGAGAGAAGGGGGCGATCGTTGACAGGATGCGCGGGGCGCTGGCGGGTGAGCGCAGCCCCGTTGGGCGCGTCACGACGCGCGCCTACATGCCCGGCGTATGGCGCCATGAGCGGGATTCAGCGCCGCACGAGGCAATGGCCGGGGCGCGTTGCCCGCGCTGGGTAGCTCGACGCCGCCCCGGATCGCTTCACGCCGGATCGCCCCTTGTATGT
>CALFMN010000096.1 GCA_937879875.1 uncultured Chloroflexota bacterium
CACACCCGATGCCACCCTCTCACTCATAGGTATCGCACGATGCAAAGGCCCTGAGACACCTGGCCCTCCACTTGCTTGAGGGCAATGGCGATGGCCTGGTCGGGCGGCAACGCGCGCCCCTCGGCCCATGCCGCCGCAAAGAGCTCGTCGCCCACGGCGGCGCGCACCGCGGTCAGCGTGTCCGCGCGCACGCCGCTTTGGCCCGGGAGATTGCGCGCAATGTCCGCCGCATCGCGTAAGCTCTCGGCTGCGCTCAGCAGCCGCGCCGCTTCCTGCCAGCGCCCGCGCAGGCCGGAGACCCGCGCCAGCCCTTCGAGCGACGCGAGTACGAGTAGCCGCTCCCCCGTCGACTGCCCCTGTGCCAGGACCTCGCTGAAGAGGGAGCCTGCACCCGCCGCATCGCTGACAGCCACCGCAACATGGCCGAGCGTCCAGAGCACCAGCGCTGCGAACCAGCTATCCCCCTGCTCGCGGGCGATCCGCCGGCTCTCCTCGAGCAACGAGCGGGCGGTCGCCTGGTCGCCACGGCGCGAAAGCAGCCTGCCGAGATCAAGCAGCGGCCGGGTCAGGCCCCACTGGTCGCCCACCTCGCGGTAGAGCGCGGTGCTCTGGTCGAACAGCGACAACGCCTGGTCCAGATCGTTTTCGTCCTCGCAGAGGTGTCCAAGGCGGTGCAGCGCATCGGCGGCCAGCAGCGGATCGGCGAGGCTCCTGCCGATCGCCAGGGCCTCCTCGCACAGCGGACGCACCGCGAAAGCCGCATTCGTGTAGTGCCATACCTGCGAACTCGGATACACGAACGCGCGTGCGAACCGTTGCCGCTCGCCGATCTCGCGCAGGAGCGACAGTCCCTCGTCAGTGAGCCGAGCGCCGGGCGCATGATCACCCTGCCGGAGAGCGAGAAACCCGGCGCCAACGCGCGCGATCGCTCGAGCAACGGTGCGCCCGCCCCAGCCACATGCGACCCTCGCTGTGGTAGCCGCGTCGCATCCAAAAGAAGCTGAGCGCGCCAGCCAGGCGCAGGCCGGTCTCGGCCTCGGCGGCGTCCGTCAGGCTGCAGGCGAGCGCCGCCCGGAGGTTGCCGTGTTCGTCCTCCAACCGGGTCAACCACCTGTAGCTCTCCCTGCCCCGCAGCCGTGGCTCGGCCTCCTCGGCTATGCCAAGAAAGTACTCCATATGCCAACGTCGGACGGTCTTCGTCTCCCTGGCAGCCGCCAGCCGCTCCAGTGCGAACTCGCGGATCGTCTGCAACATCGTGAAGCGCGCCTCGCCGGGGCGCGTCTCCACGCGCTGGACCAGGTTCATGTCGAGCAACGACGCCAGCCCCTCGAAGGCATCGGCTGTAGACCCGCCGGCTGCCTGGCAAACGCACTCGACCGCCTCAAGGGTGCAGCCGCCGCTGAAGATGCCCAGCCATCGAAAGAGTGCCTGCTCACCCGTGGTAAGCAGGTCGTAGCTCCAGGCGATCGCCTGCTGCAGCGTCTGCTGCCGCGTTGGCAGATCCCGCGCTCCTCCCGTAAGTACCGCCAGACTGTGTTCAAGCCGGGCCAGTAACTCCTGCGGCGACAGCACTCTGATGCGGGCGGCAGCCAGTTCGATCGCCAGCGGCAGACCGTCCAGGCGCCGGCAGATCGCCGCCACCGTTGGCGCGTCTGCGGGCGCAAGCGCGAACTCGGGTCGAACGGCCTCCGCCCGTTGGACAAACAGCGCTACCGCCGCCGAGCGGCTCACGGCCTCAAGGTCGGCCATACGCCCCTCCTCGGGCAGCGCCAGCGGCAACACGGGCTGTTCATGCTCCCAGCGCAGCCGCAGCGACGCCCGGCTCGTCGCCAGCAGCTTGACCTCGGGGCACCCCGCCAGCAGTTCGGCCAGGCCGGGTGCTGTAGTGAGGAGGTGCTCGAAGTTATCCAGCACCAGCAGCACCTGCTTGCCGCGCAGGTTGGCGATCACGCCCTGTGTCCGCGACCGGCCGCGCGCCTCCGGGACGCCCACCACCTGGGCGATCGCCGCGAATACGAGGTCCGGGTCCGTGAGCGGCGCGAGCGAGACGAAGTGGACGCCGTCGCGAAAGTCGTCCAGCAGCGTCTCAGCCACGGCGAGCGCCAGTCGCGTCTTGCCGACGCCGGCGGGACCGGTGAGCGTGACCAGGCGCCGATCGGCTTCCCGCAGTTGGCGCCGTACGACCGCCAACTCGGCTTCGCGGCCGATGAGCGCCGTGGGCTGCACCGGCAGATTGTGTCGTCCGGCGCCTCGTCGCGGGCGGTGAGTTGGGACGGCGGGCGGCTGACGCTCCATGGCCCTCACCTGCCGAACATACGAGTGCGAAGAGTACTCAATATATAGCGATTGCTGGCCGCGCGCCGAGCAAAACGTATCTCACGTTCGGCCGTGGCGGGCAGGGCGAAGGACTCAACGGCGCCGTTCAGGCGAGGCCGTGGTGGATGGCGTCGGCGATCGCCTCGGCCCGCCCGCGGATGCCGAGCCGGGCGTAGATGCGGAAGAGATGGTTTTCGACGGTTCGTTCGCTCAGCACGAGCTCCTGGGCGATCTCCTTACTGGTTCGCCCGGCGACGACCAGGCGCAGCACCGCCAGCTCGCGCGCCGTGAGCCGTGCGGCGGGAGTCTGGGAGGGCGCAGCCGCGCGCCGGCAGAGGTTGCTTGCGTCCCGGGCTGCTGGCTCCTCCGTGGCGGCAACGGGTTCGTCGGGTTCTCCATCGCAGGCGAGGGCGCAAGCCACGGCTTCATCCGCGCTCAGGGCGCCGCCTTCGGCCCAGGCCGCGGCGAACGCCTCCTCGCCAAGCGCAGCGCGCAGCTCCGCCGTGAGGCGGTCCGCCTTGGCCGGGATCGGCTCGACGCGGGAGGCAGCCATGGTCGCGAGCAGCGACGCCGAGGCGGCGAACAGGCGCACGGCGCGCAGCGCTTGCCGTTGATGGGCAGCGTCTTCTGCCAGGACGGCGACACAGTACGCCGGCAGGCGGCGATCCCCGAGCGCCTGGGCGAGCTGCAGGCACTCGCGGATGCTGACGGCCGTCTCGCGGCCGGCGCCCCGGCCGGTCGCGACCCAGCCCTGGCCCAGCAGCGCGTATGCGAGCCCCCGCGTGTATGCGGCCTTCCGGCTGACCGCGGCGCACTCCTCGAAGAAGGTCGCGGCCGCGGCGAAGTTGGCGGCCGTGCGTTCGAGCAGGCCACGATTGTTGAGTGTGTTGGCAAGGAGCACCCGGTCGCCCAGTTCGCGGCACAGTGCCGTGCACTGGTCGAAGAGGTCACGGGCGGCGTCCAGCTCGCCTTCCAGGAACGCGAGTGTACCCAGGTTGCTGAGCAGGCGCGCGATCGCCGGCGTATCGCCGAGCTTCCTGAACAGATCGAGGCTCTGCTCGGCGTAGGCTCGCGCGGCCGGCCCGTCGCCCTGGCGCATCGCCAGCCCGCCCATACGCGAGAGCGCCCAGGCGCGAACCGGTGTCACCGCGTCTCCAGCGCGGTCGAGCGCCGCCCGGAACCAGGCCAGCCCTTCGCGGTAATGGCCCCGCACATCCCAGAAGATGAACAGCGGCAGGGCAAGGCGCAGGGCAAGCCCGCCCTGCGCCTTGGCGCTGGTCAGGTAGCTGAGCGCGGCGCGCAGGTTATCCAACTCGCGGTCCAGCCGCTCCAGCCACGCCGCCTGCTCCGGCCCTTCCAGCGCCGCGCCCGCCTCCTCCGCGAGCCGCAGGCAGTGCCCTGCAAACCGCCGCCGCACTGCGGCGGCTTCGCCCGCGCGCTCAAGCTGTTCGAGGGCGAACTCGCGGATCAGCTCCAGCATCCTCAGGCGAACCTCGCCCGCGGGCGACTCCTCGCGTTGCAGCAGGCTGGCGTTGATCAGCGCAGCGATGCTGGTCAGCACGTCACTGCCGGCATCACGACCGATCGCTTCGGCCGCCTCGATCGTGCAGCCGCCTACGAAGACGCTGAGGCGGCGGAAGAGCGCTTGCTCCCGTTCGTCCAGCAGGTCGTAGCTCCAGCCGATCGCCCGTCGCAAGGTCTGCTGGCGTTCGGGCAGGTCGCGGGCGCCCGCGCCCAGCAGCGAGAGCGGGCCTGCGTCGGTGGAACTCGCCCACGGCTGCGTTCCCTGCAACCGTTCCAGCAGGTTCTGCGGCGAGAGCACGGCGATTCTGACGGCCGCCAGCTCGATCGCGAGCGGCAGCCCGTCGAGCCGGCGGCAGATCGCTGCGACGGCGGCGGCGCTGCTCGGGGTCAGGGAGAACTCCGGCCGCACCGCACGGGCGCGTTCCACGAAGAGCGCGACTGCCGGCGCCGCGCTCACGGATCGCACATCCGCGCTTTGCTGCCGATCGGGCAGGCCCAGCGGCAGCACTGGAATCTGCTGCTCCCAGCGCAGGTGCAGCGCGGCGCGGCTCGTCACCAGCAGCACGAGATGAGGACAGGCCGCCAGCAGCTCGGCCACGGCCGGCGCGGCGCCGAGCACCTGCTCGAAGTTATCGAGTATCAGCAGCACCCGCTGATCGCGCAGCGCCGCGGTCACGTTCTCCTGCAGCAGCGCGGGTCCGGCGTTGCGCACGCTAAGTGTTTGGGCGATGGCCGGCACGACGCGGACCGCATCCGTAAGCGGTGCGAGCGCGGTGAAGCGCACGCGGTCGAAGGCGCTGTACAGCGTTTCAGCCACGGCCAGCGCGAGCCGCGTCTTGCCAACGCCTGCCGGGCCGGTCAGCGTGACCAGCCGGAAGCCGCCTTCCAGTAGCTGGCGCCGGATGACCGCAAGCTCGGCGTCACGCCCGATCAGCGCGTTTGGTGAGGCCGGCAGCGGATCCAGCATCGGTCTTATCCGCTTCATTCACGCGCGAACGATGCGTGTCATTATAGCAGCGGCGTGGCCTCACCCCTGGCCTCCTCTCCATTTCATGAAGAGGGGGCCAGGGGTGGTTGGGGCATTTTGATCTCTGGGTGCGCGGGCGCGGTGGGCGAATGGGCGCTGCCTGCTACGGTGCTCGCGGGAGAGGCCATGACAACGAATAGAACGAGCGCCGCAGGCGGTTTCGACTATCTGATCGTCGGCGCGGGCTCGGCGGGGGCGACGCTGGCGGCGCGGCTGACGGAAGACCCGGCCTGCCGTGTGCTGCTGCTTGAGGCCGGGCGTGACTACACACCTGTCGAGCGGCCGTTCGAGCTGAGCGCGCCCAATCCGCAGCTCGTGCTCTACGGCGAACTGTCGCAGACCTATCTCTGGCCGGCACTGCAGGCGCGCCGCACGGAGACGCAGCGGCCGCGCTTCTTCTGGCGCGGGCGCGGCGTCGGTGGCTCCTCGGCGATCAACGGCCAGATCGCGATCCGCGGCCTGCTCGAAGACCACGGCCTCTGGGCCGCGGCCGGCTGCAGCGGGGCGGCCCTCATCCTCTCATCTGCATGTAAAGTCTCCGACGGTTGCGCTGCGCTCTGGCTCCCAATCCTGGCGGGAAGGAGACGATCCTCCGCTGAGCGTTCCGTGGCTGGTGCGGTTAACCGTGCAGCGGTGTGAAGCGTACCGATCACTGAACGGTTAACCCGAGCAGCTTCCGCGCAGACACCGCCGGATCGCCCCTCTCTCCCATACAGCTGTTGATTCCGTCTGAAAACTGACCCACCTTCCGCCGGAAACCTGACCCGTCT
>CALFMN010000097.1 GCA_937879875.1 uncultured Chloroflexota bacterium
CAGCGCCCGCCGGCCGGCGTACCGGTAGACAGCAGCAGGTTGGCCTGGCCCTGCGCCGGCGTCGGCGTCGCGGTAACGGCACGCGGCACAGAGGGCGAGGCCGCGACGGCTGCGCCGGCGCGCGGCGTGCCCGCGCCGGGTTGCGCCGTGGCAGGTAGCGGGGACGCCGAGCCTGGTGTTGGCGAAGGCATTTGCGGCGCGAGTTCATTCGCAGGCGCGGTGGGCGTCGGCGTTGCGAACGCTGGCGCCGGCGACGCCGTGGCGGCGCGGCGGGGCGCCGGGGTGCGGGTGGGTGGCGCCGCGGTCGGGCTCGGAGGAGCCGTCGGCGCGACGGTGGCGGGCTGCTGCGGCGGCTCTGGCGGCGGCAGGATGCGGCCGTTCTGCGTAATCTCCACGCGCATGCCGGGCTGGCCGAACATCCAGAAGTACTGCGCGTCGTGAAGGTAGAGACCGACGCAGCCATGGCTGGTGCGCGTGTCGCCGAAGACGCCGCTGGGCTGCCAGTAGTTGAGGTGCAGCGCATCGCCCAGGCCGTCGAAGTATTGCGTGAACAGCACGTTCTTGACGTCGTAATGCTCGGCCGGGTCGTTGATGCCGGCCTGGCTGGAGGTCATCGTTTCGTTCAAGACCTGATAGTTGACGCGCCAGTGGCCGGTCGGCGTCTGGTAGCCGTCCTTGCCAGTGGTCACGCCGGCGGTGTAGATCACGCTGTCGCCGATCAGCAGCTTCGCCGTCTGCGTGCCGAGGTCCACTGATACCCAGCGCTCGCCGCGCGGCAACTGCGAGGCCAACACCTCGCCCTGGCGCGGAATCCATACATACGCTGAGTACACATAACCGCCGTCGACCTGGTACCAGAGGTTCTGCCAGTCCTGCGACGCGATATACCAGGTCTGGCTGCCGACGACGACGTTTTCCCCGCGCACTTTGGCGTGCAGGTTGAGCTGCTCTTCGTAGGCGAGCTTGCGCACCGGCGCGCTTTGCGTCGTCGGCTGCGTGTAGATCGAGGCGGCACTGGTGACGGCGTAGCCGTGCGTACCGTCGGCAAGCGTCTCGCGCGGCGGCGCCGGTGTATCGGTTGGCGCCGGCGTCGCGTTCGGCGTGGGGCTGGGGCTAGCGGTCGGAGTCACGGACGGCGTCGCGCTCGGCGTGGGGCTGGGCGTCGCCGACGTAGCCGGCGTTGCGCCTGGCGAGGCGATCTGCGCCGCTGCCGGCGTGGCAATCACGAGGTCCGGCGGCCGTGTGGCCGCGCCGCGCTTGTGATTCGCCGAGCCGCTGCACGCCGCAAACAGGAATGACAGTGAAAGAGCCGCGACTATCCAGATCCATCCCGCCGCGCGGGATCCGCCCCTCCGACCCATACCCGCTCCCCGCCCCGGCCGGGCGCCTCGATCTCCACAAAAAAGTCTACAGGCTGAGCCCGCCCTTCACAACGGCGCGGGAACATAAGCGGGTCACGGGGCGAGCACGCCGGGCAGCGTTTCGACGATGTAGCGCAACTGGCTCTCGTGGATCGTCAGCGGCGGCGCCAGCGAGAGCACGTTGCCGTACATGCCCGCCGGCAGCAGGATCAGGCCGCGTTCAAGGCCGCGTTGCAGCACGCCGGGAATCAGCTCCGGGTACGGCTCGCGGCTCGTCCGGTCCTGCACCAGCTCGATGCCGAGCATCATGCCGCGGCCCCGTACCTCGCCCACGTGCGGATTGTCGCGCGTGGCCGCCCGCAAGTCCGCGAGCAGCGCGGCGCCGAGCCGGGCACTCCGTTCGACCAGTTGCCGCTCCCGCAGCTCGCACAGCACGGCGATCGCGGCGGCGCAGCCGAGCGGGTGGCCCAGAAAGGTGCTGGAATGCGGCGCTTCGGGCGTATCCGGCCGCCAGGCGTCCAGCACGGCGGCGTCGCCGGCAACGATCGAGCCGGGCAGCCCGCCGCCCAGCGTCTTGCCCGCGCAGAGCAGGTCCGGCACGACGCCGGCATGCTCGCAGGCCCACATGCGGCCGGTTCTGCCCAAGCCGGTGTAGATCTCGTCCGCGACCAGCAGCACGCCGCGCTGGTCGCACAGGTGCCGCAGGCCGAGCAAAAAGCTGTCCGGCGGGAAGATCTCACCCTCGCGTCCCTGGAACGGCTCGACGATCACGCAGCCAGGTTCGTAACCCCGCTCTAAGAGCCGGCCGAGCGCCAGCTCAACGCCCGCCAGGCAACGCGCGACATCCGCCTCATCGTCGCTGCCCGCGGGGCGGCGGTAGGGGTTCGGATAGGGCGCCCGCTCGACGTGCTGTCCAAGCTGCGCCGCAAACCGCCGCCGGAACGACTGGCGGCTGGTCACGGCGAGCGCGCCGTAGGACTGGCCGTGAAAGGCGCCCTCGAAGGCGACGACGCCGGGCTTGCCGGTGTACACCGCCGCGGCTTTGAGCGCGATCTCGACCGCGTCGGCGCCGCTCAGGCCGAACAGCACGCGATCCAGTTGCGGCGGCAGCACAGCGCGCAGCGCTTCGGCCAGATCCAGCCGCACGACGGGCGGCAGAAAGTCGCCCATGCCGTGCAGCAAGCGTCGCGCCTGCTGCTCGACCGCCGCGACCACCGCCGGGTTGCGGTGCCCGACGGAGGCGACGCCGAAGGCCGAGGTCGTGTCGACGTAGAGGTTGCCGTCCACGTCGAGCACGTTGGCGCCGGCCGCGCTTGCCCAGAAGATCGGCCGGTCGCCGTTGGCGAGCGTCGAAATCGCGGGACCTTCGACCGCGGCCAGCCGCCTTGCGTACTCCCGCGAGCGCGGTCCTGGCGGCGGCGTGACGATGTGCGGCGTCAGATCGCCGAAGCCGAGCGGCTCGGCGACCTCGCTCAGCGCGGTTAGAAGCGAATCCGTCACCGGGAACGGCTCACACCACGCCCTCGGCCTGCAGCGCGGCGAGCGAACGGTCGAAGGCCCCGATCGTAGCGTCCACGTCGCGCTCGTCGTGTACAGAAGACACCATCAGGCCGGCGTGCATCAGATCCACGCCCTCGTTCAGCATCGCGCGGCGCAGGGCAAACTCGATCTCGTGCGGGGTGCGCGGCGCGCGGCGGTGGTCCTGCGTCTGCCAGACGTAGCTGATGCCGTCGTCCGGCAGCCGCGCCGGTTGACCGAGCAGGATATGCAGCATCGAGGCGTAGCCGTAGACGCAGCCCTGCACGCCGCGCTTCGCCACGATCTCGTTCATGCCGCTGGCCAGGCGCAGCGCCGCCGCGTCCGCCGCTTTGTTCGGCTCGCCCGTGGCGACTTCGCTCAGGCAGGCGACGGCGGCAGCAGCAGAGAGCGGGTTGGCGTTGAATGTGCCGGGGTGCGAAATGCGGCCCTTGCTGTCGCGCTCGGGGTCGTCGCTGAAGGCGATCTGGTCGAGCAGATCGGCCCGGCCGGCCACGGCGCCGCCGGGCAGTCCGCCGGCCACGATCTTCGCCATCGTCGTGAGGTCCGGCAGGATGCCGTAGCGCGCCTGGGCGCCGCCGGGCGAGGCGCGGAAGCCGGTGATCACTTCGTCGAAGATCAGAATCACGCCGGCCTTCGCCGTCAGCTCGCGCACCGCCTGCACGAACGACAGATCGATCGGATTGTCGCCCCAGGCCGCGCCCGTCGGTTCGAGAATCACGGCGGCCACGTCGGCGCCGTGCTCGGCCAGAGCGTTCGCCAGCGCGTCCACGTCGTTCTGCGGCAACGAGAGCTGCTGGCGCAGCGCCACGCCGGGCACGCCGGGCGCGACCGGATCATCCGCGCTGCCGCCGCGCGCCTCGATCAGCGTGTCGTTCCAGCCGTGGAAGTGGCCGGCAAAGCGGATCACGCGGCCGCGGCCGGTGTGGAAGCGGGCGAGGCGCACGGCCATCTGCGTCGCCTCGGTGCCCGAGCTGGTGAAGCGGACTCTTTCCGCCGAAGGGACGAGCTGCTGCACCAGCCGGCCCCAGGCCAACTCGTACGGATGCGAGGCGCCGAGATGCGTGCCGATATGGATCTGCTTCTCCAGCGCTGCCTCGACCGTGGGGTACAGATGGCCGAGCAGCAGGGCGCCGTGGCCCATCACGTAGTCGATGATCTCGTTGCCGTCCACGTCCCACTTGCGGCTGCCGCGCGCCCGCTCGACGCAGATCGGGAACGGCGTGAAGTGGCGGATGTCGTGCGTGACGCCGGAGGGAAACACCTTCGCCGCCTCGGCGTGAATCGCCGCTGAGCCGGCGTGCGTCTGTTGATACCGTTCGAGGATCGTGCCCATCGTGCACTCCCAGCCGGAGCCGAGCCCGGCGTATTCAGACGTGCCTTCGGTCAAGTATAGGCGCCGCCGCGCGGCGGGCTCAACGAACGCCGCGCACCGCCGGACTCGACCCTCCGCCTGACTGGCCGTTGTCAGCTACACTGGGCGTTGTGGATTTCGCAGCGATTGCGCACCTGCGCCTTGAAAACCAACAGATCGCCCGGCACCCCTGTGCCACGCCGGGCCAGGTCGTCGCCTGGCTCGGCGCCGTGCAGGCGCAGGACTATCCCGGTGCGCTGTGGTCGATCGGCCTGCGCTTGCCGGACGCCATCGTTGCCGATGTCGAGCACGCCATTGCCGAGCGTGCGATCGTGCGGACCTGGCCGATGCGCGGCACGCTGCACTTCGTGGCGGCGGCGGACGTGCGCTGGCTGCTCGGGCTGTTGACGCCGCGCGTCATCGCCGGCAGCGCCCGGCGGCGTCAGCAGCTTGAGCTGGACGATGCCGTCTTTGCCCGCAGCCGGGAAGCGCTCCGCGCGGCGCTGCAGGGAGGGCGGCAGCTGACGCGGACCGCGCTGCTTCAGGTGCTGGAAGAGGCGAAGATCTCGACAGCCGGGCAGCGCGGCTACCACATCCTCTGGCGACTGGCTCAGGACGGCGTGATCTGTTTCGGCCCGGCGGCGGGCAAGCAACAGACGTTTGTCCTGCTTGATGAATGGCTGCCGCCATCGGCGCCGCTCGATCGAGAGGCGGCGCTGGCCGAGCTGGCGCGACGTTACTTCAGCGGCCACGGCCCGGCTACGCTGCGCGATTTCATCTGGTGGTCCGGCCTCACCGCGGCCGACGCAAGAGCGGCGCTCGAACTGGCAAAGCCGGCGCTCGTGCACGAAGTCGTGGACCAGGACACGTATTGGCTCGCGGCAAACACGCAAGCCGGGCCGCGCGAAAGCTGCCGTGAGCCGGAGGTCCAGCTTTTGCCCGGCTTCGATGAGTACCTGCTTGGCTATACGGATCGCAGCGCTGTCCTGGATGCGGCGCGCGCCGCGGAGATCGTTCCGGGCAACAACGGCATGTTTACCCCGACGGTCGTGGTCGACGGCCGCATCGCCGGAACCTGGAAGCGGACGATCACACGGAGAGGCGTCGCCGTCAGCGTTCGTCCGTTCAGCCCCTTGAGCGAAGCAGGCGGTTTGGCCCTCACCCGCGCTGCCGAGCGCTACGGCCACTTTCTGGGTCTGGCCGCGACGGCAGCAGACACGAGCTGCTGAGCAGACGTGCCCGGTGACGGGCGGAAGCCCGCCTGCCGAACGCCATTGCTATGCTACTGACGTGCGCCTTCGCCGCTGGCGGCATCGCCCTCGCCGGGCTTTTGCCGGCCGTGCAGCGCCCAGGTGATCGCGACAGCCGCGGCAGCGCCGCCGAACGGCCCGACGAGGTAAATCCACGCCTCGCTGAGATCGCCATCCACGATCATCGGCCCGATCGAGCGCGCCGGGTTCATCGAGGCGCCGCTGATCGGCAGCGCAAACAGCCCGCAGAGTGCGATCGTCGCGCCCACGGCGATCGCGGCGTCCGGCCCGACGAGGTGGTGCCGCGTCGCCGTGCCCAGGATCACCGTGATCAGCAGCCAGCTCAGCACGAGCTCCATCACCAGCGCCGCGCTGGTGCCGTGGTGGGCATGCGTGGCGCCCAGCGAGTCGATATCGCCGTAGAGCTGGAGCAGCAGCAACCCCGCGGCCACGGCGCCGAGCATCTGCGCCGCCCAGTACAGCGGCACGCGCCACACGCTGAACACGCCGCGCAGCGCGAAGGCCGCTGTCACCGCCGGATTGAAGTGCGCGCCCGAGATGTTGCCTATCGCGTAGATGAACGCCCCGACCAGCAGGCCGGGTGCGATCGCGCGGGCGTCTGTGCTGACCTGGTTGCCGCTGATGCGGGCGATCACCTCGGCGCCGGCAGCGACGAACGTCAGCGCAAAGGTGCCGCAGGTTTCAGCCAGCGCCCGCCTCAGCTCCGCGACCAGGCCACCATGCCTCGCACTCGCGACCGCCCGATCGCGCGTGGCCGCGCGCCGGTTTGCCGAGGCGGTGAACGGGCCGAGGCGTTGTCTCCGCGAAGCCTGCATGATGCGACTACCGTAGCGGCGGCCACCGCACGCTTGCATCACTCAAAACGATGAATGGCCAGCAAACCACCCTGGCCAGGTGATGGTGGGCTCCCCTCACTGTTAAAGTTGCTACTCCGCGAAAAACGCTCGGAGTGCGGTGTACGTCTCATCGGGTGCTTCTTCCGGCAGGAAGTGTCCGCAGTCGAGCGCCCGACCTTGCACATCGTCCGCCCACTCCCGCCACACAGTGAGCGCGTCATACCAGTGCTGCACCGCCCCCACGCTACTCTAGAGCGCGAGGACAGGACAAGCGATACGACGCTTGCCTCGGTCGGCCTCATCCAAATGGTCATCAAGCGTGAGCGCGGCTCGATACTCCTCGCAGATTGCGTGGAGGGTTGCTCGGTCGCTGAAGTTGCGACAGTAGGCCTGGCGTATCTCTACCGGGAAAGCGTCGGGGATGGTAGACCAGGTATCGAGCATGTGGTCAATAAAGAACTGTGGGTCCGCACCGATCACATGCTCCGGCAGGCCGCCGGGCTGTGCCAGGAAGAACCAGATCCAGAATTCGAAGGCCATCTCCTTGTCGGTACGACGCAACGCCTCGCCGGTCGGCACGATGTCGAGGACGGACAACTTCTGCACCCGCTCAGGATGGTCCAGCGCCAGGCGATAGGCGACACGCGCGCCGCGATCGTGTCCGGCAACCGAGAACCGATCAAAGCCGAACTGCCGCATGACTGCCACCTGATCGCGTGCCATCGCGCGTTTGCTGTAGGGAGCATGGTCCGCGGTGCTGGCCGGTTTCGAACTCTCCCCGTATCCCCGCAAGTCGGTGAGGACAACCGTGAAGTCCTGCGCGAGGCGTGGGGCAATCTTGTGCCACATCAGGTGCGTCTCAGGGATGCCATGGAGAAGCAGCAACGGCTGGCCACTGCCGCCATATCTGACACGAATCGTCGCCTCTCCCGTCTCAATCAGCGCAGACTGGAAGCCTGGAAAGAGGTGGTTGTGGGAATCATGGGCATGCACGTACGAATGCTAGCAGAGCGTCTGTTCACGTGCTCTGCAGTGTCTATAGTGCCTATAGTGCAATTGCAATGAGGAGTTTGGCGCACTGCACGCCGCGGAACTCGCGCCCATTCCCCTGAGCAGCGTTCCGTTCTCACCACGTGCGACCGGCACAACCCCGGCAGACTCACGCCTGAGCAATCCGAGGCGCTGACATCACTGCTCTCGCGCGTCGTGGCGAAGGCCGGGCCGCGTGGCAAGAACAAGCGGTCGTTGCAACCGCGCGATGGATAGTTCCATATCACCGCCTGCCCGCGGACGGATGCCGCCGTCTGGTCAGGGCTGCGGTAAACAGCCGCTACGCCCTGCATAACCTGCCGCTCGGCCCCGATCGATCGGTGGCCGTGCCCGCTCAGCCTGCCGGCTGCGGCGCTGCTGCACGAGCGCCGTCGAGCGCGTCGAGCGCCTCGGGCAGCGTCATCGCCACACAGGAGAAGATCGGCGTGTCGCGCAGGGTGTAGAGGCTGACCTCGGTCTCGCGCAGCTCCTGCACCAGATCGACGAAGTCGCGCGGCTCGTCCGTCTCGAAGGCGACGACGAACTCCTGGTCGTCGAGGCCGAACGAGTAGGTCGTGTTCAGCTTCACGCTGGGGTACTTGTGGCCGATGGTGATGTGTTCGTCCATCATGCCCTGCCGCGCCGACTGCGTGAGCTTGTACCAGGCGCGCGTCTTCACGAACGGATAGACGAAGAGATACTTCGCGCCGGAGGGACGCATCTCCAGCCGCTGGCCGTCCTGGCCGTTGTGCGCGTGGCGCGTCACGTAGATCGAGCGCTTCGTGACGGCAAGATACGAGTAGACCGTACGCAGGTAGGCGCCGAGGCCCGTCGCCAGCAGCGCCGCGCCGAGCCGGCTGAAGGCGTCGAGCGCGCCGCCCACGTTCCAGAGCAGCAGATCGGCGTCGGCCCGCAGCCCGATCAGGCTGTAGACACGCGTCTGCACCTCGGCGCCGTGCGCCTCGACCGCCTCGGCAAATTCGGTTTTCTGCCGCGCGCGCTCTGCAGCCGGCAGCAGCCGCCAGGCGGGATCGATTTTGTGGAAGGCGTACTGGACGAACTGCCCCTTCTTGATTTCGTCCATGCCTTCGTGGCTGGTTTGCGGCAACGGCACGCGGCCGGTGCCGTAGCGGTGTTGCCCGTCGCCGTTTGTCTGCTCATCTGCCATCTCGATCTCCTCGGAGTTGCACCGGCTCAGGTACAGTCGTCGGTTCGCACGGGCGTCATGCCGCCGTTCAGCGCAGGGACTACGCGCTCGCCATCGCCAGACCGTAGTTCGTCTCGAACAACTCGTTCACGCGCTTGATCTGTGCCTCGCTGAGCGGCGGTGCGTCGGAAGCGGCGGCGAACTCTTCGAGCTGCTCCATGCCGTACAGGTTGGGCAGCACGGAGAAGACCTGGGGTTGGGCGTAGAGCCACTGCAACGCCGCCTGGCCGATCGTGCGTGAGCCGTCGTCGGTGAGGAAGCGGAGCTGTTCGAGCTTCTTCAGGCCGTCCACCAGCCACTCGCGTTTGCGGTGGCTGCGGTGGTCGTTCGGACCGAAGGTTGTTTCCAGTGTGAACTTCCCTTCGAGCAGACCCGACGAGTGCGGCACGCGCACCAGCAGGCCGATATTGCGCTGTACCGCATCGGGCACAAACGAGCGACCGGGCTCTTGTTCCAGCAGATTGTAGATGATCTGCATCGCCGCGATCGGCCGCTCGCGCAGCGCAATCAGCCCCTCATCGAGCCAGCCGATCGCCGGACCGAGCGCGACGGCCAGGTGTCGGACTTTGCCCTCACGCCGCAGCTCGTCCAGCGTCTGCCAGAGGCGGTCGTCGCGCAGCGACTCCATGCGCACGTTGTGGATGTGCCAGATGTCGAGGTAATCCGTTTGCAGCCGGCGCAACGAGCGTTCGAGCGCGAAGCGCACGAAGTCTGGCGCGAAGTTCTGCGGCAACTCGCTGTGGCCCTCGCGCCTGTGGCCGGCGTAGAAGTCGTAACCGAACTTGCCGGCGATGATGACTTGATCGCGGCAGCCGGCAAAGGCCTCGCCGATCAGCCGCTCGCTGCGCCCTTCGCCGTACTGGTCGGCCGTGTCGTAGAAGTTGACGCCGAGGTCGAAGGCATGGTTGAGCATGCGCTGTGCCTGCGCGTCGTTGATGTGCCCCCACCAGTCGCTGCCGATGGTCCAGGCACCGAAACCGAACTCCGAGGCCATGAGGCCCGTACTGCCGATCGGCCGGTAGCGCATGCCGCGTTTCCTCCGCGTTGCCTGTGACAGATTCCACAATCTGCTCTGAGCTTAGCACCTGCCGGCGCTAGATACGCGCGGAGGTTTGCATAGCTTCGCGGCGCGGCCCCCATCCTCTCCTGTCTCCTTCCCCAATACCAGGGGAAGGAGAGATCGCTACGCGGGGACTGTGGCTGAAGGCGAGGCGGTCCCGCGGACTTGTAGGGGCGCACGGCGTGCGCCCCCATAGGCGTCCAGTGACGCGGCCTGCAGGGGTTGG
>CALFMN010000098.1 GCA_937879875.1 uncultured Chloroflexota bacterium
ACGAGCTTTCTGCCTGTCTCGTGGGCTCGGAGATGTGTATAAGAGACAGATCACCTGGCGCGGCGGGGCAGGCGCGTGCTCGGCGTCGAGCAGTTCACGCCGGCCCACGACCGCGGCTCATCACACGGGCGCTCGCGCATCATCCGCCAGTCCTACATCGAGGGTCCGGAGTACGTGCCGCTGCTGCTGCGGGCCTACGAGCTGTGGCGCGAGCTGGAGCTGCAGACAGGCCATGAGCTGCTGCGCGTCACCGGCGGATTGATGATCGGCGCAGCGGACAGCGCCACGGTCGCCGGTTCGCTCGCCAGCGCCCGCGAGCACGGCCTGCCGCACGACCTGTTGGACGCGGCCAGCTTACGTCGCCTTTACCCCATCACGCCGGCCGTGGATGAGGTAGCGCTGTTCGATCCGGCCGCGGGCGCGCTTTTTCCCGAGGACTGCATCCTCGCGCACGTCGAACACGCCGCGCGTCTGGGCGCCGAGCTGCGTTTCGAGACACCCGTTAGCGGCTGGCGCATCGCCGGCGAGGGAGTCGAGGTCGAGGCCGCGGGCGAGCGCTTCAACGCCGATCGGCTGGTGATCACGGCCGGCGCCTGGGCGGGGCGGCTGCTGGCCGATCTCGGCCTGCCGCTCGTGCCCGAGCGCAACGTGCTCTACTGGTTCTGGCCGCAGGAGAACGTGGAGAGCTTTCGCTCCGACCAGTTGCCCGTCTTCATCTGGGAAAAGCCGGGGCACGCCTTCTACGGCCTGCCGGATCTGCGCGGCGAGGGCGTCAAGGTTGGCTTCCACCACAGCGGCGTCGCCGTGAACCCGGACAGGCTCGATCGCCGCGTAAGCCGCGCGGAGATCGCCGCGATCCGCGCCTGCGTGCGCGCGTCCTTCACCGGGCTCGACGGAGAGCCAGACCTGACGGCCGCCTGCATGTACACCAACACGCCGGACGAGCACTTTGCCGTGGGGTTGCATCCCGACCATCCGCAGATAGCGATCGGCGCCGGTTTCTCCGGCCACGGCTTCAAGTTCGCGGGCGTGATGGGTGAGATCCTCGCCGACCTCGCGCTGGACGGAACCACGCGTCAGCCGATCGGGCTGTTCGGGCTCGACCGCTTTCGCGCGCCGCGGCGCGCCTAACCCCGCCGCGGCTAAAGCCGCGTCTCCCTTCCCCACAGGGGAAGGGTTAGTCCGAGGAAGTCCGAGTGCCTTCAGAAGACCCACCCCTGTGGGAGCGGACGGGTTGGTCCGAGAGCGAACGGTTATGCTCAGACAACCCCTCCCCGGTGGGCCAGACCGCAGCGCAACCGTCGGAGACTTCAGATGCAAATCCGAGCGCCTGCGCGAGGGAGGGGTAGGCGTGGCCCGCCCGAACTGGCGGGTTGTGGCGCAGCCGTCCGCGGGAGTACCATGCGCGCACCGCCGGCCTAGGCACGCCGCATAGCCGCGCGCATCGCGGGCGATGACAGGCGCTATACTGAGGCTGGCGGGATCGCGGGTGGCCGGAGCGCGCCGCCTCCTGAAGAGGCGCTCCGTCGTGCCTCATGATCGCGCCGCATCGCCGGCGCTGCCGGCCGCCTGATCGGAGACCGGGCCGGGCCTAGGACGCCGGTGGAGACCTGAGAGAGACGAGGACGCTGTGGCAACATCGATGGAGAAACCCCGCACCGTGGGCGAGCTGCGAGCATCCGGTTACAAGGTGCTCAGCGTCCGCGAGGAGATGCGCAAGAATCTGATCGAGAAGATCCGCAAGGACGAGCAGATCTTTCCCGGCATT
Source organism: uncultured Chloroflexota bacterium (assembly GCA_937879875.1). Taxonomy (GTDB): domain Bacteria; phylum Chloroflexota; class Dehalococcoidia; order CAUJGQ01; family CAUJGQ01; genus CALFMN01. Next base: position 1,769 of record CALFMN010000098.1, read on the forward strand.
GTCGGCTTCGAGGAGTCGGTGATTCCGGCAATTCAAAATGCGATCCTTGCCGGGCAGGACATCATCTTTCTCGGCGAGCGCGGCCAGGCCAAATCGCGCATCATCCGCTCGCTGGTCAACCTGCTGGACGAGGAGATCCCCGTTCTTGCCGGCTGCGAAATCCCCGAGCATCCCTTCGAGCCGATCACCAGGAGCGGGCGCGATCTGCTCGCAGAGCAGGGCGACGCGGCGCCGATCAATTGGCTCCCGCGCGACAACCGCTACGGCGAAAAGCTGGCCACGCCGGACATTACGATCGCCGACCTGATCGGCGAGGTCGACCCGATCAAAGTCGCGGAGGGCCGCTACCTCTCAGACGAGCTGACGATCCACTTCGGCCTGATTCCGCGCACCAACCGCGGCATCTTCTGCATCAACGAGCTGCCTGACCTGGCCGAGCGCATCCAGGTGGGACTGCTCAACATCATGGAAGAGCGCGACGTGCAGATCCGCGGCTACCGCATCCGCCTGCCACTGGATGTCGTCGTCGTCGCCAGCGCCAACCCGGAAGACTACACCAACCGCGGCCGCATCATCACACCGCTCAAGGATCGCTACGGGGCACAGATCCGCACCCACTACCCGCGCAACGTCGATCACGAGATCGACATCATGGAACGCGAGATGTGGCAGTTCCCGGCGGAGGACTACAAAGTCACCGTGCCGCAGTACATGAAGGAGATCGTGGCCGAGATCACGCGGCTGGCGCGACGCAGCCCCGACGTGAACCAGCGCTCCGGCGTCTCGGTGCGCGCCTCGATCGCCGACTACGAGAGCCTGCTGGCCAACGCGCTGCGGCGGGCGATCCGGCTGGGTGAAGACGAAGTCGTGCCGCGTATCTCCGACCTGCCCTACATCGTGCCGGCGATCTGCGGCAAGATCGAGCTGGAGACGGTCGAAGACGGCCGCGAGGATCAGATCATCGACAAGCTGATCCAGGGCGGCGCCGCGGCGGTATTCAACCGCAACTTCAACATCGGCGAACTCGAAGACGTGGTCGCCCGTTTCAAGAGCGGCCTCTCGCTGGACGTTTCGGACGTGATGCCGTCCAGGGATTACGTCAAGGTCGCCAAGAGCATCGAAGGGCTGGACCGCGCCGTCACCAAGCTCGGCGCCAGCGGCGATCCGGCGCTCACCGCCGCGGCGGTCGAGTTCATCCTCGAAGGGCTGCATCTGAACAAGCGGCTCAACAAGGACAGAGTCGGCGGCCGCGCCCAGTATCGCGGCTAGCTGACGGTCGGGGCGGCCACTCAGGGCGGCTGCAGCCGTCCCTACGAGCATGTCAAATCCGTTGGGCGGCTTCCGCCGCCCGGCGGTCGTAGGGGCGGCGGAAGCCGCCCAACGGTTCGCGGGAAGAACCGCGGCCAGGACGGACGGACACCATGGTTCTCTACCGCTACACCGAGTGGGACGGCACGCAGGAGATCCCCGAGCTCAACGCCGACGACGTGCTCGAATCGCTCACCGACGATCTGATGAACTTCGGCGACCTGCAGCACGCGCTGCGCCAGATGATGCAGCGCGGCATGCGCGGCCCCGGCATGCAGCGCATGCAGGGTCTGCGCGACCTGTTGCAGCAGTTGCGTCAGCAGCGCCGCCAACAGCTCGACAAGTACAACCTCAGCTCGGTCTTCGACGATCTGAAGCGCCAGCTCAACGAGATCGTGCAGCGCGAGCGCGAGACGATCGACCGCCGGCTGAACGAAGTCAGCGGGCAGGACGAGGGCGGCCAGCCGCAGAACCGCGGCGGTCAGGACGGCCAGCCGCAGGACGGTCAGGAGGCCGGCGAGCGGGGCGAAGGCGGCATGCAGACCGCCGGACAGCAGGGCACGCGCGGCCAGCAGAGCGGGCAGCAGCAACGCGGTCAACGCGGCAAGCAGCAAGGTCAGCAGGCCGGGGCGCAGAGCGGTCAGCAGGGCGCCCGCGGCCAGCACGGCCAGCAAGGCGAGGGCGGCGAAGCAGGCGAGCAGAGCGGCCAGCAAGGGCAGCAAGGCGGCGGCCAGGACGAGTTCGGCCAGATGCTGCGCAACATCGCCGGCCGCAAGAAGAATTTCCTCGAAAGTCTGCCGGGCGATCTGGGCGGCGCGGTCAAGGAGCTGCAGAACTACGAGTTCATGGACCCGGAGGCGCAGGCGCAGTTCCAGGAGCTGATGGAATCCCTGAAGAAGGCGATGATGGATACCTTCTTCAAGGATATGTACAACCAGATCCAAAACATGTCGCCCGAAGACTTGGCGCGCATGAAGCAGATGGTGCGCGACCTCAACCAGATGCTGCAAGACAAGATGGGCGGCGGCGAGCCGAACTTCGACCAGTTCATGCAGCAGTACGGCGATCTGTTCGGCGACAACCCCCCGCAGAGTCTGGATGAGCTGTTGCAGGGTATGCAGCAGCAGATCGCACAGATGCAGAATCTGCTCAGCAGCATGCCGGGCGAGATGCGCCGCCAGCTCGAAGATCTGCTCAGCGACAAGATCGGCGACCCGGAGCTGCAATCCGAACTGGACGAGCTGCGCGCCAACCTCGAGTTCATGTCGAACATGCGCGATCTGCAAAACCAATACGCGTTCCGTGGCGACGAAGAGCTGGACCTGAGCGAAGCGATGCGCCTGATGGAGCGCATGCAGGGCATGGACCAGCTCGAGCGCCAGCTAGAGAAGACGCAGTACGGCGGCGACATCGACGAGATCGACGAAGAGAAGCTGCGCGAGCTGCTGGGCGACGAGGCCGCCGAAACGCTGAAGCAGCTCAAGCAGTTCCTCGAAATCCTCGAAGAGGCGGGCTACATCCGCCGCAAAGGCAATAGCTGGGAGCTGACGCCGCGCGGCACGCGCAAGATCGGCCAGAAGGCGCTCACCGAGATCTATGCGCAGCTCAAGAAAGACAGCTTCGGCAAGCACGCGGTGAAGGAGCGCGGTCAGGGCGGCGAGCGCAACGAAGACACCAAGCTCTACGAGTTCGGCGATCCCTTTCACCTGCATCTGCAACGGACGATCAGCAACTCGTTCTACCGCGAAGGTCCGAACGTGCCCGTGAAGCTGCATCCGGACGACTTCGAGGTCTATCGCTCGGAGCTGCTGACACAGACCGCGACCGTGATGATGCTCGACCTGTCGTGGTCGATGGCGCTGCGCGGCAGCTTCCAGGCGGCGAAGAAAGTTGCATTGGCGCTGAATAACCTGATTCGCAGCCAATTTACGCGCGACAGCCTCTATATCATCGGCTTCTCCGCCTACGCCCGCGAATTGCAGGCGGAGCAGCTGCCGTACGTGCGCTGGGATGAGTCGGTGTTGGGCACGAACATGCACCACGCGCTGATGCTGGCACAGAGCCTGCTCGCCAAGCACAAAGCCGGCACGCGGCAGATTATCATGATCTCGGACGGTGAGCCGACGGCGCATCTGGAGCGCGGCCGCTCGTTCTTCGCTTACCCGCCGAGTCCGGTCACGATCCGCGAAACGCTCAAAGAGGTGAAGCGGTGTACGCAGAAGGACATCGTGATCAACACCTTCATGCTGGACCGCAACTATTACCTCAAGGAGTTTGTCAACCAGGTCGCGCGCATCAACAAGGGCCGCGTCTTCTACACCACGCCCGATAAGCTGGGCCAGTACATCCTGGTCGACTACGTCGCGTCCAAGCGCAAGACGATCAGCGGACACTGAGCGGCGGGTGCCGCACTTGACTCCGCAACAGCGGCTGCTTCGCGCGGCGCTGGCTGTTCTCGCCCTGCTGGTGGTGGGAACTGCCGGCTTCGCGCTGCTCGAGGGCATTGATCCGTTCGATGCGCTCTACCAGTCGATCGTCACGATTGCCACCGCGGGAGTTGAACGGCCGCAGGTCACGACGATCGCCGGCAAACTGCTGACCATCGCCCTGCTGGTGGTCGGTGCGGGCGTGCTCGTCTATGCTGTGGGCTCGATGGCTCAGCTCGCGCTGGAAGGCGAAATCGCCGCCTATTTCGGAGGCCACCGCATGCGCGGCCGCATCCAGACGCTGCGCGATCACTTCATCGTCTGCGGCTTCGGCCGCGTTGGTGAAGCGATCGCGGCAGAGCTGGCGGCGCGTTCCGAGGCGTTCGTCGTGATCGACCCGGCGCCGGAACAGGTCAGCCTGGCCGAGCGGCGTCAGTATCTGATCGTCGCTGGCGATGCGACTCAGGACGAAACACTGGTCGTCGCCGGAATACAGCGGGCGCGGGGTCTGATCGCGGCGTCAAATACCGACGCAAACAATACGTACATCGTCCTGAGCGCAAAGTCGCTCAACCCGGAGATCTTCATCGTCGCGCGCTCGGCGCAGGCCGAGAACGAGCGCAAGCTGCGCCAGGCCGGCGCGGACCGCGTCGTCTCGCCGTACCTGATGGCAGGCCGCCAGATGGCTCTGGCTGCGATTCAGCCGCTGTTTGCCGAGTCGATTCAGGCCGTGCCGGGCGACATGGACGAACAGATCCTCGCCCAACTGCTGCTTGACGACGATCTGGCGCCGGCAGCCACGATTGCCCGCCTGCTTGCCGCCTGCCCGACGACGACTGTGCTCGCCCTGCGCCACGCTGGCGACCTGATCGTTGGACCGCGCGGCGACCGCGCTGTGCGTGCCGGTGACGAGTTGATCGTGCTCGGACCCGAGTCGGAGCTGGCGCTGATCCATTCCGGCGCCGTGGCCAGGCCCCGCCGCATGCCCGTGAAGCCCCCGAACTGACAAATGGTTTCGGAACCGGCGCACAAGCCAGCTTTTAAACAGGCACCAGCAGGGTGGTTATTTCGGCCCGGACGGCAGCTCTTCGAACAGTTGCCAGAGCACAGCGCCGGCGCAGCCCTCATCCTCGTCGCGCCAGCGGCTGGCCACACTCAGGCTCATCACCCGCTCGAACCAGCGCACTTGCTCGTCCAGCGACCACGTTGCGAAACTGACGTGGTCTACGCGCTTGATGCCAATCACGCCAACAACCCTTCCACCGCGCGTTGCGGTGCAGGGCGATCGTATCCGCTGGATCGTCAAGGCTCACGCCCTCACATGACGCGCAAGCTGCTCTCCGTGATCGTGAACCCATACGCCGGTCGCCGCCTGCGCTTCGCCCGGCTCGGGGCAGCGCTCGATCAACTCGAGCGGCGCGGCTGGGTGGTGGAGCAGCACAGCACCGAGAAACCAGGCCACGCGTGTTCGCTCGCGGCGCGTGCCGCGCACGCGGGCAGCGACGCGGTACTCGTCTGCGGCGGCGACGGTACGATCAACGAGGCGGTCAACGGCCTCGCGAACAGCGAAACGGCGCTGGCGGTGCTGCCGGCGGGCACTGTCAACCTCTGGGCGAAGGAGGTCGGGCTGAGCGACGATCCCGCGGCCGCGGTGCGGCTCGTGCACCTTGGCGAACGGCGGCGCGTGGATTTGGGCCGGGCCGGCGAACGCTACTTCCTGATGCTCGCCAGTGTCGGCGTCGATGCCTATGCCGTGCGGGCGGTGACGGCGGCGCGCAAGCAGCGCTGGGGCCGCTTCGCCTTTGCCGCCGCCGGGATTTTCGATCTGCTTTCGCACGGCGGCCGGCCGCTGGCGATCGAGGCGGGTGAGCTGCGCTTCCGCGGCCGCGCGCTGGCGGCGATCGTCGGCAATACCCGCCTCTACGGCGGCATCCTTAACGCCACCGACAGAGCCCGAATCGACGACGGCCTGCTGGATCTGCGCATCTACGCCGGGTCCGGGCTGCGGCATTTGCTGCCGCAAGCCGCGCGAACCCTCGCGCGGCGGCCGCTCAACACCAACGAGGTCTATGTACAGACGCCGCGGATCCGCATCGCCGCGCCACGGCCGCTGCCGGTGCAGGCCGACGGCGAACATATCGGCACGACGCCGATTCTCTTCACCGCGGCGCCCCGTGCGCTGACGGTGATCGTACCGCCCGGACTGCGCTCCCCACTGTTCATGCAGACGCCGGGGCGACAGGCAGGGCGGGCGTCGCAATAGGGGTCGGCGCTGGCGGCATTGTGTCGCCGGGCGGCGCGTCGTCCTCCCGCGCCAGGCTGCGGGACAGCGTCCAGAGAAATGCGAGAATGCCGAGCGCGATCAGGCCGAGGCCGACTTCGAGGGCGATCTCCACCTGATGGTCGGACAGCCGCTTGAACCCCGGCAGCACGCGCGCCACGGTCAGCAGGTTCATCGCATTCCAGGACCCGTGCAGCGCCACAGCCAGCAGGTAGAAGCCGGCGAAGCGCCCGCGCCGTCCACGAAACAGGTAGAACCAGCCGATCCCGACCATGCCGCTCGCCAGGGCATGCAACGAGCTGGAAGCACCGCGCAGGAGCACGCCGTCCCACCAGCGGTAGGGCGACTGATGGAAGGCGCCGGCGCCGTAGCCGTTCGCCTCGACCATGCCGAAGCCGATCCCCGACGCCAGGCCCCACAGAAACGCCTGGTAGCGCGTCGGGTTGTGGCGCTTGAGCAGCCGTACGCCGAAGCCCTTGCAAAACTCTTCGTCCAGCGGCGCCAGCACGGAGATACCGACGAGCAGCAGGATCAGCGAGGTGCGGTCGTTCAGGGTGTTGACAGATTCGCGGCTGAATCCGTTCAGGAACGGCAGGAATTCGGCCACCAACAAGGTGGTATTGACGAAGGCGGCGACGGTTGCGGCCAGCGCGGCGCCGTACGCGACCATCAGCGCGATCTCTCGCGATGAAGAGCGCGACTGTGGTCGGCCGCGCTGCCCCGCACGGGTGACGAGCGCCAGAATGCTGAGCCCTGGCAGCAGCACCGCCAGCACGTGGAGCGCGGGCACGAACCAGATCGCGGTGTCGCCCTGCAGCAGCAGCGCACCGGCGCCGATCGCGCCGAGAGCGATCAGCGCCGGCTTCCAGAACGCGGGCAGTCGGTAGCCCCGCGACGGCACGCCCGTCAGCGCGCCAGCGCCATGCCAGAACAGCGCGACGCCCGCCGCCAGCGAGATCGCCGCGGAGCCGGCATAGGTAAGGGTCAACGTCAGGTGGTCGTGCCCGTCGCCGTGCAGGCCGACTCCTTTGCTGACTTGCACGGCGCTTAGCACAACGCCTTCGACGGCCTGCACCACCAACTGGCTGCCCCACCAGATCGCCGCCACGCGCAGCACGTGGGCCACCGTGGCCGATGCACCGGGCTGCCTGATCCAGGCCAGCCAGTTCAGCGCGAACAGCGCCGCCAGCCCCAGGCAGATAACGGCGCCGACGAGCAGCGCGCTGCTCGCCCGCGCCGGATCGTCCATTTCCCCGTAGCGCTGGACGGCCACAGCGCCGGACGTCGTGGCGATCGCGGCGAGCGCGAACACCGGCGCGAGCACCACGCCAGCGATGCTGGTGTACTTCGGCAGCGCCAGCACGCCCAGGGCGCAGCCACCGAGGTAGATGGCGACACCGACGATACCGATCACGAGACCGACCGCCGGGTCGTTGAACGGATGAGCCAGACCCCAGCGCACAAGCCCGGCAATACCAAGAATCAGCCCGAAATACCAGCACAGCAGCGCCACGGAGAACAACAGCCAGCGCGTCCAGGTCGGCATCGGCACGCGAATCACGATGTCCGCTCCTCCGCGCGCAGCACGCCGGCGCAGACTTCGTACACGGTCGCATCGCGCCGGAACTCCGGGCCGAAACGGTCGGGCTCGGCCGTGGTGACGAACACCTGATCTGCTCCGCCGAGCGCGCCCAGCACAGCTACGCGACGCGACTCGTCCAACTCGGAGAAGATGTCGTCGAGCAGCAGCAGCGGCGGGTCGCGATCGGCGCTGGTCAGGAACGCGGTTTCCGCCAACCGCAAGGCGAGCGCCGCCGTGCGCTGCTGCGCCCGCGAGCCGAAGGCCGAAACGAGCACGCCGTCCAGGCTGAACTGCAGATCGTCGCGGTGCGGTCCCACAAGCGTCTGGCCGAGCGCGATCTCGCGGCGCTGCTGCTTGTGCAGCCCGGCGCGCAGGCCGGCCTCGATCTCGCCCAGGCGCGGCGCGACGTCCTCCGGCAGGGGCGTCTGCGGCGTGTAGGCGATGGTCAGGCGCTCCTGTCCGCCGCTGAGTGCCGCATGCGCCTCGCGCGCGGCGATCTCGAGGGCGGCCATCGTCTGCTGGCGCGTATGCATGATCTGCGCCCCTTCGCGCACCAGTTGTTCGTCCCAGTACGTCAATTCGTCGGCGCGCGCGTGCCCCTCATCGATACGCCGCAGCAACGAATTGCGCTGCAACAGCACGCGCTGGTAGCGCTGCAGGGCGCGGACATAGAGTGGATCGGTCTGCGAGATCGTGATGTCGAGGTAGCGTCGCCGCAGCGCGGGCGGGCCGGTGATCAGGTCGATGTCGCCGGCGGTGAACAGCACAGCGGCGATCTGGCCGATCACGTCCGAGGCGCGGCGGGGCACGCCGTTCACCTTCAGCCGCTTGCTGGCGTGGTTGGCCCCCCTGCGCTCCTGCCCGTTCTCCTGGCGTGGCGCAACGGTCACGTCCACTGCGACCGGACCCTGCTTGCGCTCCGCCTCGCCCACGACCCTCGCCACGCCGAAGCCCTCGGCGGCGGCCTGCCAACGGATCAGCTCGGCCTCGCTGCCGCGGGCGGGCCGTGTCGTCGCCAGCAAATAGATCGCCTCCAGCAGATTCGACTTGCCCTGGGCGTTGCGCCCGTGGATCAGCGTCACGCCGGTCGTCGGCGTGAAATCCAGCCGCTCGTAGTTGCGGAAGTTGCTGAGCCTCAGGCGCGCGAGGTGCATACGCCCGTCCGCGCCGCTGTCATGCGCCATCCTCCGGCCACGCGGCGAGCGCCAGACGCAGCGCACCGTCTGCCTGCCACGCAGCTTCGATGCGCATACGCTCCTCGCCGCACAGCGCCGGCTCGAGCGCGGCAAGCGCGAGCGGCGTGCGCGGGGTCACGATAAACGTGGCCGTCTGGCGCCGGTAGTCGGCAAGCGTCGCCTGACCGAGCGCCGGGTCGCGCGCCAGGCGCCGCTCGAGCGCCGTCAGCCGGCCGATCGAGCGCACCGGCCCAATGACGAGCCGCGTTCCCGTCGCCGGCAGACGGATCTCGGCGCCCTGGGGTGGATCGATGGGTGGATCGATTCGCTCCGCTTCGGGCGCGGCGGCAGACTCCGCGGCGGCTTCGGCCGGCGGGGGGCAGTCGATCGTCGCGGGCGCGGTCTGCAGTGCCGCCTGTATCCGGGTAAGTGCTGCCTCGGGACGCGCCCGCCAGCCAAAGTCCCGGCCTTCCCGCGAGCCATCAGGCGGGGCGAATGGCTCGGCGCCGTCGGCGTCGCTGGCCGCTGAGAACGCCGCTTCGCGCTGACCGTAGCCGACAACGGCCGGTACGACCGCCTCCGTCGCGCACTCCGCGAGCGTGACGTCTGCGGCCGTGATGCGAGCAGCATCCTCGTCGGATTGCGCATCCGTGCGTGGTTCCTCGCGGGTCGCGGGCGGGAGCCGCGGCGTGGCCGGCGGCTCCGGCAAGCGCGCCGCGGTCAACGTATCGTTGAGCCGGCGCACGTCCTCTCCCAACCCCTGCACGAGTGCGCGCAGATCGGCGATCTCCTCGCCAAGCCGCCGCCGCTCCTCGCGCAGCTCATGGATCAGCCCGCGCAGTTCGTCGGCCTGCTCGGCGGACGAATAGCCGGGTTCGGTCGCCGGCGCGGGCTGGGGCGCCTCGTTTTCGATCAGCGCCGACATGTGCTGCCGCGCGTCGCGCAGGGCGGCGCGGGCGCGATCGAGCGGATCGACAATCACGCTGGCTGCGGATTGCGGGCTTTCGGAGGCACGACCTGACCACCCCTCCGGGACCGCGGCCGCGGTCGGCGGCGCCACGAGGGACTGACTGCGCACGGCGGGGGGCGCGACGACGCGCGCGACGCGGCGCAACGCCGCGGCTAACCCGGCTCGCCAGGCGGGCGTTTGCGCTGAGCGACGAGCACCGGCCACGGCGCCTCCCGGGAGGCGGCCTGCGCTGCCCCTCCGCACACGCGCCGATTATACATGCGTTCGGCCGCTCGCCCCTCACCCGTCAGCCGCGCGCCGCAGCGCTTCCCCTACTGCCCGGATACGCGCCGATCCCTGCATGGAGCCGCCTGTCGCCTGGCGAACGTGGAACGCGTCCACACGAGCCGGGCAGCGGTACCGGCGCGGCCGGAGGCAGGTGTCGCGTCAGTCGCCTTCGGGCAACCCGGCCAGCCGGCGCGTCTCGCGCAGCAGACCGTCGAGGTCGTCGAGCTCGCCATCGAGTGCGATGCGCTCGCCGGATTCAGCAGCGACGTGCCAGCGTACGTTGCCCTGCGTCTCGCGCCGCGTCACGCTGCATACCTCCGGCCAGGCGAGGCTCTTGAGCGCGCGGCCGTCGTGCAGGGCGGTGATGCGCTGCGACGTGAGCACGACGGTCGTCGGCGTCTGGCGCCACGACACGAGCACGACGGGCGCCATGCAGAGCGTCACGGCGAAGAGGAAGCCGGCAAAGGCCAGCACGTCGCCGCGCCGCAGGATCAGCCCAACGAAGCTCACCACAACCGCCGCGAGCAGCGGCAGGGCGAAGCTGGCGTTGTTGTACCAGTGCGTCGTGTTGCGGTGAACGGCGATCACGCCCGGCAACGCGGCGATCGCGGCGGCATCGCCACGCTCCGCGCGCGCCGCGCCGCTAGACCGCGACGGCTGCGACGGCGTCATAGAAGCGGCGTACCGCGTCGACATGCTGCTGCGGCGAGGTGAAGCCCGCGCCCATGGTATTGAACGAGAGATGCGTGGCGCCCAGCTCGCGCCAGGCACGGGCCGCCTCGCCCCAGCGCTCCTGCGGCACCTGACCGGCGCTCAGGCGGCCCTCGATGCCGATGGCCGAGGGCGCGCGGCCGGCCTCCCGCATGTAGCCGCGCAGCCGTTCGAGGATCGCCTTCGCCTCATCGCCGGGCTGGAACTGCGGGAACCAGCCGTCGGCGATGCGGGCGATGCGCTTCAGCACCGGCTCGCTCATGCCGCCCATCCAGATCGGGATCGGCTGCTGCACGGGCAGCGGATTGATCCCGGCGGCGCGTACGCGGTCCCAGCGGCCCTGGAAGTCCACGACTGGCTGCGTCCAGAGCGCGCGCAGCAACGTGACCTGCTCCTCCATGCGCCGGCCGCGCGTATGAAAGTCCTGGCCCAGCGCCTCGAACTCGACCGCGTTCCAGCCGACGCCGACGCCGAGCCGCAGCCTGCCGCTGGAGAGCACATCCACCGCGGCTGCCTGCTTGGCGATCAGCGCCGTCTGCCGCTGCGGAGAGATCAGAATGCCCGTCACCAGCTCGAGGCGCGTCGTCTGTCCGGCGAGAAAGCCGAACAGTACGAAGGGCTCGTGGAAGGCGCTTTGAAACGTGTAGGGGCCGCGCCAGGGGCTGTACTGCGCGGGGTCCGCGCCGACGACGTGGTCAAAGACGAGCAGGTGATTGTAGCCCACGTTTTCGGCTGCCTGCGCGTAGTCGCGGATCGCGGCTGGGTCGTTGCCGATCTCAGTCTGCGGAAAGACGACGCCGAGCTTCATCGCTGCCTCCGGAGTTCGCCCTGAAATCGTGGCGCTGCCTGCGCCGGCAAGATTCAGTCTAGCCGGCCGGCGCCACGCAGAACAGCCTCGCGAGGCGCCTAACCCCGCTTTGGCCGGCGCCAAAGCTGTCGTTGGAAGTCTCCGACGGTTGCGCTGCGGTCATCTGAAGTCTCCGACGGTTGCGCTGCGGTCATCTGAAGTCTCCGACGGTTGCGCTGCG
>CALFMN010000099.1 GCA_937879875.1 uncultured Chloroflexota bacterium
CGCATTCGGTTGCAGCATCTCTATCCCACAATCCCGGCGTGACTGCCTACTAGAGCGAAGCGGCGTGCTGCTGCGCATCCCGACGCCCGAGGTAAGCGTGCCGCCCAATCAGATCGTTGGACCGGTCGATGCCGATTTCGCACGCCGCCTCGGCCTGCCGGACGTGCCGGCCGAGGCGGCGGCGCGATGAGGATCGTCGATCTGACGCAGCACGTCGCCGGTCCCTTCGCCACGCTGCTGCTGGCCGAGCTGGGCCACGATGTGATCAAAGTCGAGCGGCCGGGCGCGGGCGATCCGCTGCGGCGGCGGACGCTGACCGAGCCGCACGACGCCGGCTTCGACTATCTAAACCGGCGCAAGCGAGGCGTCACGCTCAACCTGAAGGACCGGCGCGGGCGGGCGCTGCTCAAACGGCTGGCGGCCGAAGCGGATGCGGTGGTCGAGAGCTTTCGGCCGGGCGTGCTGGCGCGTCTGGGCATCTCCCTGCGCTCGCTACGCGGCGCGAACCGCGACATCGTGCTCACCAGCATCAGCAACTTCGGCCAGACGGGGCCGCGCCGCGACTGGCCCGCCAGCGAGATCGTGTTGCAGGCGACCGGCGGCATCGTCGCCGCCAGCGGCTGGGCGGAGGGCTCGCCGCTGCGGCTGGCGGGCAACGTGGCGCAGCACATCGGCGGGCTCAACGCGGCGATCGCCACGATCGCGGCGGTGCTCGGCGTGCAGGCTGGGTTGGAACGCGGCGTGCAGCTCGACATCTCGATTCAGGAGGCGTTCGCGGCGCACTGGGCGCGGCACATCTCGCAGTACATCCACCACGGCCTCGAGATCGCGCGCGAGAGCCCGGTGGCCGGCAAGCAGGGCTTTCCGCACACGGTTCGCGCCAGCGATGGCTGGCTCTACATCCTGGCCCTGCGCGCTGAGTGGGAGTCGTTCGCGCACTTTCTTGGCCTCGATCGCTTCACCACGCACGAATGGAGCGACCACGAGGCGCGCCAGTCGCGCTGGAACGAGCTGGGGCCGGCGTTCCACGCGGCGGTCGCCGCGCGCGGTCGGCTCGACTGGTTCGCGGACGCTGCCGAGCGCGGCTACACCTTCGCGCCGATCGACGATCCGCTCGGGCTGCTGCACAGCCCGCAGCTAATCGCGTGTGGCATGTTTACGGCCGCGACGCTCAGCGATGGTGCGGAGGTCGCCTGCCCGCGGCTGCCGTTCACGGGCAGCGAGCCGCCGGCAACGCCGAACCGCGCCCCGGCGTTGGGCGAGCACAACGCCGAGGTCTACGGCTCGCTGCTCGGGCTCGGCGGTGCGGAGCTTGAGGCGCTGCGGGCCGCCGGCGTGATCTGAATTCACGGCTGGCAAGGAGCATTCAGCGACGATGGCGCAGATTCTGATTGTCTACACCACGCTGCGCGGCAATACCGGCAAGATGGTCGAGCCCGTCGCTGAGGGCATCCGCGCGGAAGGCATCGAGGCGCGGATCATGCAGGCAGACGAAGTGGCGATCACCGATCTGACCGCGGCCGATGGCATCATCATCGGCTCGCCCACGCGTTTCGGCGCCGTCGACTGGCAGATCAAGCGCCTCTTCGACGTGGTCTCGATCGAAGGCTATCCCGGCCCATTGGAGGGCAAAGTCGGCGGCGCCTTCACCGCGGGCAGCCGTGCGGGCAGCGGCGCCGAGCTGGTGCTGCTGAATGCGCTGCACATCCTGCTCAACCACGGGCTGATCGTGCAAGGCGAGCCCTTCGGCGCCCACTACGGCCCGGTGGCGCTGGGCGAGCCGAGCGAGCAGGTGCTGGAGAGCTGCCGCAAGTGGGGCGCCCGCTGGGCACGGCTGGTCAAGCGGCTGAACGGGCCCCCATCCCCCGGTTCATCCCTTTGACCCCCAATAACAGGGGAAGGGGAGATCTACACACGCGAGATTGGGGCTGAAGGCGCGGCGATGCGGCCTCCGGTAGGGGCGCACGGCGTGCGCCCTTCGTGGCGCCAGCCGCGACCCACCGCACCCCGCTAACCCGACCCTCTGGCCCTTCCTCCCCAGGATCGCCCCCTCTCCTTCTCCCAATAATGGAGAGAAGGAGAGGGGAAGGGGGTGAGGATGAGGGCCGCCCGCCCCTGCCTCAGAACAACACGTACGACAGCTTCTTCCGATACGTCTGCATGAGTGGGCTCTCTTCGCCGAGGATGTTGAACAGGTCGATCATCGCCTTGCGCGCCGCGTCGTCGTTCAGGGCGCGGTCGCGGCGCACGGATTCGAGCAGGTGCTCCAGCGCCGGCTCGTAGCGGCCCTGCGCCGCCAGCGCCGCGCCCAGCTCGTACTGCGCGGCCGCGTCGCGCGGGTTCTCCTGCACGCGCCGTTCAAGCGCCTCGAGATCGGCGCCAACACCGGCCTTACGCAGGCCGATCTCGGCCCTGAGCTGGTTGGCGCGCGGGTCGGCCGGCAGCGCCGCCAGCAGCCGCAGCGCCTCGGCTTCGCCCGCATCACCGCGGCCGGCGAGCACGCGGGCGAGGCCGACGGTCGCGGCGGCATGGCCGGGTTGGTGCGTCAGCGCCTCGCGGAAGGCGTCTTCGGCCGCGTTCTGATGACCGGCCGCGGCCAGCTCATCGCCGCGCGCGGCGAGCGCATCGGCCTCGTTGGGCAGGATTCGCTGCAGCCAGCTCAGCACCTGCGGTTCGGGCAGGGCGCCCACGAACTCATCGACCACGCGGCCGTCCTTGAACGCCTTGACCGCGGGGATGCCCTGAATGCGGAAGGTCTGGGAGATGCGCGGGCTCTCGTCGGTGTTGAGCTTCGCCAACTCGAAGGCGCCCGCGTGCTGTTCGGCAAGCCGCTCCAGAATCGGTCCGAGCATGCGGCACGGCCCGCACCACTCCGCCCAGAAATCGACGACCACCGGCAGCGAGCGCGAGCGCTCGATCACCGCGCTCTGAAACGAACCCTCATCCACGTCGAACACGTATGCGGAATGCGTCGCCATGCCCGTTCATCCTTCTGATGGCCGGGGCCGGAATCCGGATCCCCGAGCCAGTAGTCTCTGCTCCGATCCTAGCCGTAACGGCGGCACGGCGGAAAGCGCCGATCGAGCCAGCTTCTCGGCGGTCGGCCCTCACCCCCGTCCCCTCTCCCAATCCTGGGCGAGGGGCGAGCCCGGGTTGGAGCGATCCGGGAGGGCGTCGGGCTAACAGTTTGCTGCTCGGAACGCTTCAGGCTGGATCGTCTCCTTCTCCCAATCCTGGGAGAAGGAGAGAAGAGCGGATGAGGGCCGATGCCGCGAGCCCGCTATACTGACGCGCACCGCCGGGGTGCAAATCGACGCTCCCCGCAGGAGATGGCACGATGACGACGATCGCTTCCGAGACCGACCTGCTCGCTGCGGCGCGCGGCCTCGTGCCGCTGATCGAGCAACTCCGCGACGAGATCGAGCGCGAGCGCCGGCTGCCCTTGCCCATTGTTGAGGCGCTGCGGGCAGCCGGCGTGTTCCGCATGACGATGCCGCGCTCGCTGGGCGGGATGGAGGCGCATCCCCGCGCGCAGTTTGAGGTGCTGGAAGCGCTGTCGATGCTCGATGCCTCGGTCGGCTGGTGCGGCTACATCGGCGGCTCGGCCGGCTGGTTCACGGCCTATTTGGACGAGGCAACGGCGCGGGAGATGTATCCGAACCCGGATCTGATCGCCGGCGGCGCGGCCGGACGTCCCAGCGGGCAGGCCGTGCAGGTCGATGGCGGCTTCCGCGTCTCCGGCCGCTGGCCGTTCGGCAGCGGCGCCCACCACTGCGACTGGCTCGCGAGCGCCTGCATGGTCTACGACGGGGATACGCGGCGCTCCGATGCCGCGGGCCGGCCAGAGGTACGGCTTGTCCTGATGCCCGCCAACGACTGCGAGCTGATCGACACCTGGGTCACGACCGGCCTGCGCGGCAGCGGCAGCGTGGACTACGCCGTCGACGATCTGTTCGTACCGGTCGAACGCACCTTCAGCCTGGCCTCGTCGCCGATCGTGCAAGCTGGCCCGCTCTACCGGCTGCGCACGATGTTCCTGCTGAACCACTCCGCCGTCGGGCTGGGCATCGGCCGCGCGGCGATCGACGCGCTGCTGGCGCTGGCCACGGACAAAAAGCGCGTGACCGGCACGCCGCTGCGCGAGGAGGCGTACGCGCAGGCGGCGGTGGCGCGGGCCGAGGCGCTGATCGGCTCCGCCCGCGCCTACGTGCTGGCGGTGCTGGACGAGATCTGGCAGACGCTGCTCGCCGGCGATGAGGCGAGCGAGCAGCAGCGCGCCCGCTTCCGCCTGGCGATCGTCAACTCACATACCGCGGCGGTCGAGGCGGTAGACCTGATGTACCACACCGGCGGCGGCTCGGCGCTGTACGCCGCGAACCCGCTCGACCGCCTCTTCCGCGACATCCACACGATCAACCAGCACGTCGTCGTCGCGCCGAAGACGTACGAGCAGAGCGGCCGCGTGCTGCTCGGCCTCGATCCGGGCGTGCCGCTCTTCTGAGCGGCGTCAGCGCTCGGCGACGAAGCGGTTGCGGATGCTGCCCAGCTTCTCGATCTGCACCTCGTACTCGTCGCCGTCCTTCAGATACTGCGGCGGTGTGCGCCCCTGGCCGACGCCGGCCGGCGTGCCGGTGAGCACGAGGTCGCCCGGCTCCATCGTCATGATCGTGGTCAGATATTCGACCAGCGCCGGCACGTGGAAGATGAAGTCGCCGGTGCGGCTGTCCTGCATGAGCTGGCCGTTGAGCAGGCCGCGGATGGCGAGGTCGGGCGCGGCGCCGCCCACTTCGTCAATCGTGATCACGGCCGGCCCGAGGGGGGCGGCCTTGTCCCAGGCCTTACCCGCGCCCCACTGTGAGGTATGGAACTGGAAGTCGCGCATCGAGACGTCGTTGGCGCAGGTGAAGCCGAACACGGCCGAGCCGGCGTCGGCCGCCGCGACGTTGCGGCAACGGCGGCCGAAGACGAAGGCCAGCTCGGCCTCCCAGTCGACGCGGCTGGAGGCCTGCGGCAACGGGATCTGCTCGAACGGCCCGGCGATCGCGTTGTCCCACTTGGGGAAGAGCACCGGCTTCGGCGGCAACAGCTGCTTGCTCTCTTCGGCGTGCAGGCGGTAATTGAGGCCGATGCAGACGATCTTGAGCGGCCGCTGCACGGGGCTGAGCAACTGCTGTTCAGTCACGGTCACCGCGTCGCCGGGCGCGATGCGGCTCGCGTCGCCGCCCGCGGCTTCGAGCAGCTCCGGCAGATCAGCAAACGTGCGGCCGCCGACCGTGGCGACGTTGTCCGTCGCGCCGCGAATGATCACTGCAGGGCTGCCGTTCAGCGCGATCCGCGCCAGCTTCATCGTCGTGCCCCCTCGCTGCTGTGTCGCCCCGCATTGTGCGGTCCGGGCGGGCGGCGGCGCAAGGCAAGGCTGTTTTTCTTACGTCGAAGGCTGACCTCGGAGTGGCGCCCGCAACGTCACCGAGATTCCAGGGATACGCAGCCGCTTTGCGAACTCGGTCTCATCGACGGACTCAAGGCCGGCCGCCTCCGCACGGCTCCGACAGTCGCTCAGCGTGCGGACCCCGGTATCACCCGTGTAGCCGATGAACAGACCGCCCGGAGCAAGCACGCGCCTGATCTCGGCTGCAGCGCCGCCCTGATGGGGCAGTTCGGCTGGCCAGGCCACGACATCCGCGGAGTGCGAGAGAATCGGCAAACTGTCCGGCGCGCACACGATCAGAGGAACTTGCCCATCCGGACGGTCCGACCACCAGCGCGGCGGGGCGCAGGCCACAACCAGCCAGGACGCCGCCGCCGCTCGGCGCACCACCCGTACCGTACGCTCGTCCATGTAAACGCAGAGCACCGTGAAGCCGGGAAGAAGCTCTGCCGTCACCGGTAGGCACGCGCCGCCTCGATCGGCCAGACGGCTACGACCTCGTTCCCGCGCACGACGTTGTACTCCGAATGCATGTTGAGCGTCGTGTCGCCGTGCGACGGCACCAGCTCGACCTTGTCGCCCGGCTTCAGCTCCGTGCCGGCCACGTCGAGGTGGCCGTGCTCTTCGCTGAGCCGCATGATCTTCACCGGCAGTCCATGCCATTGACCCTGCGGCGTGCCGAACTCCATCGAGAGCGACTTCATGCCGCAGTCCACGATCGCCACGTCGCCGTGCCGCGCGATCACCATCGTCAGCAGCGTCAGCGCGGGCTGGCCGAGGTCCGGCCGCACAGCACGATAGGCGCCGTCCATGAAGACGTAGGAGCCGGCCTGCACCTCGGTCACGTGCGGCGCCGAGGCGGCGAGGTCGAACGTGCCGGTGCCGCCGGCGCTGACGATCTCCGGCGCAATGCCAGCCGCCTTGAGCGCGGCGACGTGCCGTCCGAGTGTCTCCAGCGCCGCATCGGCGAGCTTGCGACGTTCATCTGGATCCTTTTGCAAGACGGCGTGCCCCTCGTAGCCCATGATGCCGCGGTAGCGCACCTGCCCGGCGAGCATGCGCTGCACCAACTCGACCGTCTCCTCGGGGTTCGCGGTGCCGCAACGGTGCATGCCGGTATCGACCTCGACGATCGCCTGCGGCGTGCGGCCGCTGCGTGCGGTGCCCTCTTCCAGCTCGCGGATGTTGAACTCGCTTTCGACCGCAACGATCACCTCGACCGATTCGGGCAGTGCGAGCAGCCGGTCGATCTTCTTTGGCCCGACGATCTGATTGGCGATCAGGATCGGGCCGAGGCCGGCGCGGGCCAGCACTTCGGCCTCGCCCAGCTTGGCGGCGGTGATGCCGATCGCGCCGGCGGCAAGCTGGCGCCGCGCGATTTCAGGCGTCTTCGGCGTCTTGAAGTGGGGGCGCAGGCGGCTGTGTTTGCCGGCAAAATAGGCGCTCATCGTGGCGATGTTCGCCTCGACCACATCGAGATCGAGCAGCAGTGCGGGCGTGTCCACGTCGTACTTGTTCATGGCGGGAGCATAGCACGCTCCTGTGGAAGCCGAGCACGGCCCCAGCGCCTTGACGGCGGCGTGCGCCACGGCGACACTGCGGTTGCGGGGCGCCTAACCCCGCTTTCGCTGAAGCGAAAGCTCCCTTCCCCACAGGGGAAGGGTTGATTCGAGGACCATCGGTTGTCCTCGGAAGAACCCCTCCCTCACGACACATGGGGGGAGGGGACAGCCGAGCGTTTACGCGAGGCAGGGGTAGGCGGGCGATGGAGCAGGCATGGTCGTCAGGGCTTACGTGCTGATCGTGACCGACCCGGTCCAGACGAAGAGCGTGCTGGCGAAGATCCGCGAGATCGCCGCGGTGAAGGCGTCGCACGAGGTCATGGGACCGTACGACATCGTGGTCGAAATCGAGGTCGAGGATCTGGCCGAGATCCCGCCGATCCTGGGCGAGGGCATCCGCCGCATCGACGGCATCGAGAGCACAACCAGCCTGGTGACGTTCCCGGAGAAGGGGCCGTCGTGAGTTAGGATCCTGACTCACCAGTACGGACCTACGGCCGCGGCGCGGTGAGATAGGGATCGCAGAGCTAAGCAGGTAGCCCAGGTTAGGGTGCACCTTCTCTGGTGCCCGATCATCGGCCCACCTCCACGCCTGTGAGCCCAGGGACACGGCTCCGAAAAGTGTGCTACAACTCAGGCCACCTGCTTAGTTCGTGCAACCGGACTCACACAAACGTTTTGCTCCCGCATTCGGAATATCGAAACTGAACCGCACCCGATGTATTGGGGCGCGATCGCCCGCGCAGTGGGCATCGAGCCACCCGCACCGTTCGATTCACACGAGACGCCAGAGCTACGAAGGGGTTGAGCAGGTAGCCCACGTGCCGGCTATCGGGCGTTAGGGCACTGCGCCCGAACACGAGAGGCTCTTCGCGAATGCATCCCCGGTCGCGTTCAGGTCAGCCGCTTGCTTGTCGTACATGACGACCTGAGCTTGAATTGGCTGCAACGCCTGCTGAGCAGCGCCAATGCGCTGGTTCGCAGCGGCTACCGCGGCGTTCACCTGGGTGTCTGTGACGAAGGGATAGGGGCGAGCGTCAGTCCCCCTGCCGAGTAGCGCTTCAAGGGCTGCCTGTGCTGATTGTAGTGCTTGTACGTCCTTTTGCACGAGCACGATCGCATCGTTCATCGGCTTCGTATCAAATGCGAATGAGCTGTCGTCATAATGAATGGAATTGAGATCGTATTTCACCGTGCTGGCGTCATAGCTCACGACGCTCTTCTGATAGCAGTCAAATGGACGCTTGGCTGCATCATTGACTTCACGCTGATAGTCGGCTTGCATCTGCTTCCAATCGTTCGCATAGCTGTTCAGAATGTTCTGCGGCACCAGTGTCTTTGCAAGTGACCCGGTATCGCTTTGTAGTGCCGCGTATGCAGCAGACAGCGTGTCATTCGCGCGGATGGCTTGCTGAGAAACGTCAAACCAGCGCTGCAGGTACGGGCACAGGTCACCCGTTGCGATCATGGCGAAGCCGGAATCGAGCACAGTGATCGTGACATCGGGCGTAGTGACGCCGCAGATGGCCGAGAGTTGCGATCCGGCGTTGGTGTGTGGTCCGTACGGCGCATCCGGTGGCCGGCCTTCGAGGTACTGCGTGCAGACACTCACCGCGTTCGTGCCGGAAAACGCAACGGACGCATCATGGCCCGACACGGTGATCGTCCGGTCTCGGCATAGCGACTCGATCGCTTCCCGAACAGCGGTCGCGCTGGCCTGTGCCGCGAGCGCCGCAGCCGTTGCGCTGGCTTGCCGGGCCTCGGTTGCTTGCCGTGCGAGTTGTGCGCGGAACGCGGCAACCGCTCGGTTGTAGTCCTCCACCGTCGCCCGCCGAAAGACCGTCGTCTGCAGGTAGCCCGACTCATCCGGGGCCACCAGCGTGAGCGTGTCGCCGCGTAGCGTGCCAGTCAAGGTGCTTGAACTGCCGAACGGTTCGCTGAGGGTTAAGCTGACATTCGGATCGTTGTGAACACCGGAGAGCGGCACACTCTGGCTAATAGGCGTGAACGGGTCGTCGATGGACCGACCAACCATCTCGATCTGCCCGGTCAAGCTGCCGTCAACTTCGGTCCATTGGATGAAATCAACCCAGTCCGCCGCGATGGTGAGAAAGCCCCGCGGTGTGTTCGAAGCCGCAGCCGGCGGCACGGAGGCAGACGGCGTAGGCGACAACGACGGTGTGTTGGTGGCCGCCGGAGGCGCGGTGCTCAGTACCGCCGTTGTGGCCGGCTTATTACTGTGACCAGCACAGGCACAGAGCATCACACAGATGAACGCGAAGGCGTAGCGGGGCATTCGCATAGCGCACTCGCAACGATGTACTCGCGCTCCCAACAACTAACAGGGTGCTGAAAAGGGTAGCAGGGATCGCCAATAGGCGCGCATGGCTGTACCAT
>CALFMN010000100.1 GCA_937879875.1 uncultured Chloroflexota bacterium
CCGGCCTTCGCCCGTGAGGTCGAGCGACTGCCCGAAGGCGCGGTGGTCGAAGGTTATGCAGCGGTAGGCGGCGCTGAACGCGGGCACCTGCTGCCACCAGCTCATGTGGTTGCCGCCCGCGCCGTGGGCGAAGACGATCGCCGGTCCCTGCCCCTGACTCTCGTAGTAGAGCCGGATTCCGTTGACCTCGGCAAACGGCATCGAATTTCCTCCGGCGCGCGCCGCGCCCGCCGTGCATTATAGGATCTGCGTCGGTTCGCCGTCGTCGCGGGAGCCCGGCCGTCGCCGCGGGCGAACGGAGGCGCTGTGGAATCGCACGCCGCGCTCAGCTCCGAGGTCGTGACCCGCATCGCCGCGCTGCTGGGCTGTGCCGCGCATGAGGCGGCATATCGCGCCGGCGGGGCGCCGGTGTATGAGCTGGCCGTCCCGTCGCGGTCGCTTGGCGTGCCGGTTTCGCTGCTGCTCTGGACCGGGCTCGCCCGCGCCGACGTGCACATCGGCGACTCGAGCCTGGTCTTCAAGCAGATCGCGCAGATCGAGCTGTATCCGGGGGTCGAGGTGCTGTTCCGCCGCTTCGATCCGCCGGGCTACCTGTTCCTCAGCGTCGGCGGCCAAGCCAGCATGGTGGCGTGAGGAGGCGCGGACTTCGGCGCCCCGGCGGGGCGCCTAACCCTGCTTTGCCTTGCGGCAAAGCTGTCCCTTCCCGACACGGGAAGGGTTGGGTGTGAGGCTGGACGGAGCCTCGGAGATGACCCGCCGCCCGTCCCACGAGGACACCGCGGCCCCGCCGCCGTCCGGCGCCGTGAGGAACGCTCCCGAAGTCCCTTCCAGGTTCGGGAAGGGACAGACTTCGCCTGCGAAGTCAGGGTTAGGCGCCCGGCTCAGATCACGCCGCGCTCGTGCAGGCCGCGCAGCTCCGCTTCGTTCAGGCCAAGCAGCTCACCGTAGACCGCGGCGTTGTGCTCGCCCAGGTCCGGGCCGGGCCACTGAACCGCGCCCGGCGTTTCCGAGAACTTCGGCACAATGCCTGGCATCTTCACGGGGCCGATTTTCGGATGCTCGACCGTGACGATGTCCTCTCGTGCGTTGATGTGCGGGTCGGCGGCGATCTGCGCGGCGTTCATGATCGGCCCGGCGGGCACGTCGGCCGCATCAAGCGTGGCGAAGGCATCCTCGAAATCGCGAGCAGCGATCCAGTCGCGGATGATCGCCTCAAGCTCGTCGGCGTTGGCGGCGCGGGCGCGCTGCGAGGCGAAGCGCTCGTCCTTCGCCAGTTCGGGCCGGCCGATCGCCTCCGCCATGCGCGCCCAGACACGGTCGCCGCCCGCCGCGATCTGCAGCCAGCGGCCGTCACGCGTGAGAAAGTTGCCCGCCGGCGCGAAGCCGGGGTTGCGGTTGCCGATGCGCTCGCGCACAACGCCGAGTCGGTCGTAGGCGGGAATCAAATCTTCGGAGATGCGCAGGATTGGCTCGAACAGCGCCAGATCCACGTCCTGGCCCGGGCCGGCGTGCACATCGCGGTGATAGAGCGCCATCAACGTCGAGAGGGCGCCGAACATCGCGGTGGTGAAGTCGGCCATCGCGAAGGCCGGACGCACCGGCGGACCGTCCGGATAGCCGCTGACGTACATCAGGCCGCTGTAGCCGAGGGCGATGCGGTCGTAGCCGGCGCGATGGCTGTACGGGCCGGTCTGGCCGTAGCCGGAGACGCGGATCACGATCAGCCGCGGGTTGATCTCGCGCAGCCGTTCCGGGCCGAGGCCGCGCCGCTCAAGCGTGCCCGGCGTGAAGTTCTCGATCAGCGCGTCGGAGACGCGCACCAACTCCAGAAACAGCGCCTGGCCCTCCGGCTCACGCAGGTTCAACGTGACCGAGCGTTTGTTGCGGCCGGTCGTGGCCCACGCGAGCGAGACGCCGTCCACGCGGTGGCCGCCGGACGTGCGCAGCGAGTCGCCGGTGCCCGGCTGCTCGACCTTGATCACGTCGGCGCCGAAGTCGGCGAGCAGGCTGGCGCCAAACGGCCCCGCGATCAGCGTGCCGACGTCCAGCACGCGCAGCCCCTCAAGCGGTCCCGTGCCGGCCATCGCTCGTCCTCCGCCGTCGTGCAGCGGTGCAGTGCTGCCGCCGCCTATCGTACGCCGAGTGCAAGACGCCGGCCTATCCCTGGTCGCTGGCGCGACCTGTCCCTTCCCCACGGGGAAGGGTTCGGCTGAGGGGAATCGGTCGCTCTCGAATAACCCCTCCCTCATGTGTCACGAGGGGAGGGGACAGCCGCCGTTAGGCGTCAGGGGTAGGCCACCGCCCGGCCCGCGCAGGCGAGCAGGACAAGCTCCTGCGTGTATAGTGGGGCCTGCGAGACCGGCACGGCTGGAGGACGGGAATGACAACGCCGACCCTGCGAGCACAGGATCTGCAACCGGGCCAAAGCGCACCGCCGCTCGTGAAAGTCGCGCGGAACTTCGCCGCGGCCTCGGAGAACAAGATTCACGACGACGACGAGGCGAAGCGCTACGGCCTCAAGAGCGGCCTCGTCGGCGGCGTCTCGCTGTACGCGTATGCCAGCGAGTTAATCGTGGCGCTGCTGGGTCCGCGCTGGCTGCAGGCTGGCCGCGCCTCGGTACGCTTCGTTCGGCCCGTCTACGACGGCGAGACGGTGAATATCGTCGCAACCCGGACCTCTGCTCCGTCCGACGGCGACGGCCTGCGGCTCGAATACGCGATCGTGGGGCCGGAGGGCCAGACCTGCGTGCTGGGCGACGCCGCGTTGGGAGAAGGCGCAGCGCCGTCCGCCGCGTGGAGCTACGCGCCGTGGCCAGGCAGGGCATCGCTGCACGGCTCGCGGCCGGCGCTGACACCCGCGTCCGTTCCGCTCGGTGTGGCGCTCGATCCGCGCACCGCAGTCTTCGATGCGGAGACGGTCCAACAGTACGCCGACGATCACGAAGACGCCGGCCCGTGGTATCACGGCGGCTCGGTCTTCGGCCTGCCGATCGTGCCGCCGGGGCTGATCGCCGGCCAGGTGGCGCGGCTGCTGCGCGAGAACTTCGAGTACGGCCCGAGCGTGCACACGGCGAGCGAGATCCAGCATCTCGCCGTGCCGCTGGCGGGCGGCGCATACACAATCGACGCCGCGATCGTGGAGACGTTTGAGAAGCGCGGCAGCGACTATCTCGTGGCGGACGTGTTGGTGCGCGACCACAATCAACAGCCGGTGACGCGCATCCGCCACAGCTCGATCTTCCGCTTTGCGCCGCGCGGCTGAGCGGCGGCGGCGAAGCGTCGCAGGAGGCAAGCATGTCGGGCGAGACGGTGCAGATCGGCAAGGTCAGCGTGCAGGCGATTCAGGACATCAGCACGCCGGCGCGGCCCAGCATCATGTTCCCGATGTCCACGCCGGAGAAGCTGGAGCCGTTCCAGCACTTCATCAACGAGCGCGGCCACTTCACGCTGAACATCGGCGCCTTCGCCGTGCGCTCCGGCGGGCGGCTGATCCTCGTGGATACCGGCATCGGCAACAAGAACCGCGAGCAGTTCCGCAACGGCGTTCTGCCCGACAACCTGCGCACCGCCGGCATCGCGCCGGAGGACATCGATACAATTCTGATCACCCACCTGCACATCGACCACGTCGGCTGGAACACGGTCGAGCGCGCCGGCGCGTTCGTGCCGTTCTTTCCGAAGGCGCGCTACGTGATTCAGCGGCGCGAGTGGGAGTACTGGACGCAGCCGGAGATCGCCGCGGCCAATGCCTGCATCGCCGACAGCGTGCTGCCGCTCAAAGAGACCGGCCAGGTGGACCTGATCGAGGACGTGACCGCGATCACGCCGGAGATCACGACCGTGCCGACGCCGGGCCACACGCCGGCGCACATCAGCATCGCCATTCATTCCGGCGGCGAGAAGGCGCTGATCACCGGCGATGTGACGCACCACCCGGTGCAGCTCACGGAGTGGGAGTGGGGGCTGGCCGTGGACGTGGACCCGGCGCTGGCGCGCGAGACGCGTCAGGCGCTGATCGAGCGCGTGGACCGCGAGGGCGAGCTGGTGATCGGCACGCACTTCCCCTTCCCCGGTTTCGGCCGCCTCGTGCGCCTCAACGAACGCCGCTACTGGCAGGCGCTCGCGCCCGCGACGGCGTGATGCGGCCAGCGGCGAAGCTGGCTCTCAGCGCGCGCCGACCAGCTCCGCGGCGGGGTGCAGCAGGTTCTCTCCGGTCTCCGGATCGAAGACGTGCAGGTGGTTCAGGTTCGCCTGCAGTTGCACCTCGTCGCCGATGCCGAACCGGGCCCGCGGATTGACGCGGGCGATCACGGTCTGGCCACCGACCGTGCCGTAGAGAAACGCCTCGCTGCCCAGCGGCTCCAGCACGTCCACGATCGCCGGCAGCGTGCCTGCCGACCAATCAGCGTCCGCGTGGTCGCCGATGTCTTCCGGCCGCAGCCCGACCACCACATCCTTACCGCTGTACTGCGCGATACCCGAGGCGTAGATCGCTGGAACGGCAAGCCGCATCTCGTCACGCACGAGCTCAACGGCGCCGCCCTCGGCGTGCACACCCATCGGCAGCATGTTCATCGTTGGGCTGCCGATGAAGCCGGCGACAAACACGTTCGCGGGGCGGTCATAGAGCGCCTGCGGCGTATCGAGCTGTTGCAGAATGCCGTCGCGCATCACGGCGATGCGGTCGCCCATCGTCATCGCCTCGACCTGGTCGTGCGTGACGTAGATCGTCGTCGTACGCAGGCGGTGGTGGAGCTTCACGATCTGGGCGCGCGTCTCGACGCGCAGCTTGGCGTCGAGGTTGGAGAGCGGCTCGTCCATCAAAAACGCCTGCGGCTCGCGCACGATCGCGCGGCCGAGCGCCACGCGCTGGCGTTGCCCGCCGGAGAGCTGGCGCGGCTTGCGTTTGAGCAGCAGCTCGATGCCGAGCATCTGTGCCGCTTCCTGCACGCGCGTCTCGATCTCGCGCCGGGGAATATGGCGCAGCTTCAGGCCGAAGGCCATGTTGTCGTAGACGCTCATGTGGGGGTAGAGCGCGTAGCTCTGGAAGACCATGGCGATATCGCGGTCGCGCGGCGGCACCTCGTTCACCCGCCGGTCGCCGATGTAGATGCTGCCGTCGGTGATCTGTTCGAGGCCGGCGATCATGCGCAGCGCTGTGGACTTGCCGCAGCCCGACGGCCCGACGAGCACCAGGAACTCCTGATCGCGGACCTCCAGCGACAGGTCATTGACCGCGATCACGCCGCCTTCGAAGCGCTTGGTGACGTTTTCCAGGTATACCTGGGCCATGAAATCGCTCTCCCGTACTGCGTGGCCGCCGGCGCCGTTCGCGTCCTGCCGGCCGCGTTGCCCGCGGACGATGCTCGCCATCATACGGGCCGATCGCGGAAGTGTCGATAGCAGCATCGTTATACTGAGTATGTCATTGAGCGGTCACACACGCCATGCGGCGGGTCTCGCCGCCGTTTCCGGCGCGGCGCCACAGCACGGCCGGGTTGGCGGGCCAATGAGCCGGTGAAAGTGAGGCACGATGCATGACCACGGAGCAGCCGGCGGGAGCCGACTGGGCGGAGCTTGAGGCGCTGGCCGACGAGCTGCGCAGCCAGGATGAGCAGTGGCGCACGACCTGCGAAGCGATGGCGGCGCAGCTTGAGCTGGTGCGCGGCGTGCGCGAGAGCACGGAGCAGCAGATCGCGGACCTCGGCGTCGAGGAGCAGCTGGTGCGGCTGGCCCAGCGCCTGCTGAACGACGCGGCGCGGCTGCACAGCGCCAGACTGAATTACGGCCTCACCCGCTCCTTCGCCCTCATCTGGCATCCGCTGGACGATCCACGGCCGGCGCTGCGTGAGGCGCCGCCTGAGGCACAGTACGCGGTCGAGGTGCGCGTCGGCCCGCACTACCTGCTGGGCGTGCCCGGCGCGGGCGCCGGCGACGAGCGCATCAGCATCGTGATTGCCGGTGAGAAGCGCCTGGTCGCCACGCTGCCGACGACGCGCGAGAAGCTGCGCGCCGCCCTGCTGCGCGCGTTTGCCGCGCCGTCCTACAGCGGCCCGGCGCGCGAAGCGGCCGCTGCCGAGGCCGCGTCAACCGGCCCGGGCACTGCCGAAGACGGCCCTGCCGCCGCAGACGTCGCTGAAGACGCCTCCGGCGCTGCGTCCGCGTCCGAGACACCCGACGTCGCGGCGGACGCTGCCGATCTGGCGGCTGCCGAGACCGCGACCGCTGACGCGAGCGAAGCGCCCGAGGCTGCCGCCGGGCAGGAGCAACCTCCGCTCGACACCTGCCGCGGTCGCGGCGAGCCCGCCGAGTAAGCCCTGTGCCGCTCGCCCGAAGCGCAGCGGGTCGATGTCAACGTGCAGCTCGCCCTCTTTGGTTTGCACCGCGGTGACCTGCGACGGCAGCGCCAGCGCCAGCCGGTTTTCCAGCGCGGCCGTGTTGCCGGTCCAGTCGAGCAGCGACGGCAGAATGAAGCCGATCGGCATCTTGCCGGCGTGGATGTCCGAGAGTGTGGCCCGCGCCTGCTGATTCTGCACGCTGAAGACCACGCGAGCGGAGAAGGTCATCTTCACACCGTACACGCGCGTGTAAAGATACGCCCGGCTGTCCTGGGCGTGCAGTTCAAGGAAGAGCCGGTCAACCGCGATGCCGTCCCGATTTACGGGCTTTGCGGCGAGGCGGCGGGCCAGCTCAGAATTCACCTCTTCTTCCGAGAAGCTGATGCCGCTCAGTTTCAGCCGCACCAGATCGGTCGGGCCGATGCGGCTGACATCGAGCGTGCCCGTGGGCGCGGGCACTTTGGCCTCGAAGCGCGCCGCGGCCTCGGGCGTGATGTGATCCACCCGGGACGCGCCGCTTGCCGTTTGCACCGTGTAGGCGCCGTCGCGGTAGGCAGGGCCGATGTCGCGAGTGATCAGCCAGAACACGACCGCGGCGGCGCACAGCAGCACCGCCGCCAGCACCAGCACGGCATAGCAACCGCAGCGCAACGTCCCGAACACCGCTCCTCCAGCGGGGCCAGCTCACGGCGGAGCAGCCATAACGGTTCCCTTTCATCCTACGCGAGCGCCCGCGCGGCAGCCACGGCGCTTTGATTGCACGCAACCCTCCGCTATACTCGCTGGCGCCGGGCAGTGGTCGGGGCGCCGGATCTTCGCGGCGCGTATAGCGGCCGGCCGGCGTGCGGGGTTGACTCGGTTGCGGAAATCGTGCATATACTCCCTGCAATGCGCACGAAACGGCCGGCTTTTGCCGCCCGCTCCGCGCCCGCTCGCCCCGAAACGGCTCCGAGAGCAGTGAGGTAGTCAGGCGTGCAGCGCTACATCATTCGGCGCCTGTTGCTGGCGATTCCCGTCGTTTGGCTCGTCGTGACGATGGTGTTCTTCGTCAGCCATGTGCGGCCTTCCCGCGCCGAGCAGCTCGCCGCCACGTGCCAGCTTTCCAAGGACATCTGCGCTCGGAACAAGGCAGCCATTCAGAAACAGCTTGGCGAAGACAAACCGCTGATCGTGCAGTACGTGCGCTACGTTGGCAACCTGCTGATCGGCGACCTGGGCAAGTCGCTCACGGCGCCGTACAACCCTGTACGCACGGAGCTAGGCAATCGCGCCGGACCCTCGATTGAGCTGGGCCTGCTGCAGATTATTCTTGCGACGATTATAGCGATTCCCGTTGGCGTCATGGCCGCCGTGCGCCAGGATTCCTGGGTGGACTACGTCTTACGCATTCTCTCGATCGGGTTACTGGCGATCCCGACGTTCTTCCTCGCACCGCTGCTGCTGCTGTTCACGATCAAAGTCTTCAACTGGACGCCCCAGCTAAACCAGACGGCGTACCGCTCACTGTTTCAGAATCCGGGGCGGAATCTCTCGATCATGCTCTTGCCGACACTCGCCGGCGCTTTCGCTTCAAGCGCGGCGATCATGCGTTTGCTGCGTTCACAGATGCTCGAAGTCACACGCCAGGATTTTGTACGCACGGCGACGGCAAAGGGGTTGCGGCAGTCCGTCGTCGTCATGCGCCATACGCTCAAAAACGCCATGATTCCGGTGATCACGATCATCGGCCTGCTGACGGCGGGCTTGATCGGCGGCAACGTGGTGCTGGAGTCGATTTTCAATATTCCGGGCATCGGCCTGTATCTGGTCACCGAGTTGCAGCTCAACGACTTGCCGGTGGTGCTCGGAGTGGTGGTCGCCGTGGCTGTTGTGATCGTGCTGACCAATATTCTGGTAGATGTGGCCTACGCGTGGTTTGATCCGCGCATTCGTTACTCGTAGCGCGGGCCGTGCGGATTACTGGAACTGGCAGCGTAGGCAGAGGGCAGGCGAATCGTGGCGAATGCGAATACGTCGGTGAGCGCGGACACCGTCGCTGCCCTGGCGGAGCCGGAGGAACGGTTTACGCCAAAGCGCTTCAAGGCGGCCCGCGACTTCTTCGCGCATAAGCCGCTGGGCGTGTTCGGACTGGCGATCATTGTTGTACTGGGCCTGTTCGCCCTGTTCGGGCAGTATATCGCTCCCTACGGTCCGGAGACGCGGTTCTCGATTGCCCCGCAGGCCACTGCTCCCGCGGGCAATACCAACGTCGATGATGTTTCCTGCAATACACCCGACTGCACGGCCAAGGCGCACGGCAGCGCCGCTCTGGATTTCTCCAATCGCGGCCCCTCGTCCGCGCATTGGTTCGGCACAGATGAGGGTGCGCGTGATACGTTCACGCGCGTCATCCGCGGGGCGCGTCGCTCGCTCGGCGTCGGCCTTGGCTCGCTTTTGATCGGCACCTTTATGGGCGTCGTGCTCGGCGGCCTCTCCGCCTACGTCGGCGGCAAGTTCGACACCGCGACGCAACGGGTGATGGATGCGCTGCAGGCGTTCCCGCCGCTGCTGTTTCTGCTGCTGCTGACCGCCGTTGGCCAGCCGAGCATCACCATAATTACGATCGGCATCGGCATCGTGGCAACACCGCAGATCTCGCGCATCGCACGCAGCACCGTCTTGCAGGTGCGCGCCCTGCCGTTTGTCGAGGCGGCGCAGGTGATCGGCGCGCCCGACCGCCGCATCCTCGTGTCGCATATCCTGCCCAATATCTGGGCGCCGGTGATCGTGATCTTCACGATCGGCGTCGGCGCCGGCATTCTCGCCGAGGCGGCGCTGTCGTTCCTCGGCGTCGCACCGGTGGGCGTCTCCTGGGGTTTCATGACCTTCAAAGGCACCCAGTTCATCAAGCAGGCGCCGGGCGAGGCGATCTTCGCCGGCGCGGCGATTTCGCTGGCCGTGCTCGGCTTCAACATCGTGGGCGATGCCCTGCGCGACGTGCTTGACCCGCGCCTGCGCGCTCGCTGACTCGTGGCCTCACTGCCGCGAAACTTCGCGGCTGGATCGGGCGCGCTCCGTCACTCGATGGCGATGGGGCGAAACAGGGAAAGGGAAGCGAGGAGATGGCCGATACCAACTACTGGACGAGACTAGCTGGCCGCCGCCTGGCCCGGCGGACGTTCGTACAGCGGGGTGCGATGGTGGGCGCCGGCGCCGCCGGGATCGTGCTCGTCGGCTGCAGCTCTTCGAACAACAACAAGAGCAATAACAACAACAGCGGGGCGGCGACGGCGACCAAGGCGGCCGCCACGGCATCGTCGGTTGCGACTTCATCGGCGCCGGCCGGGACGGCCGCACCGGCGGGCACCGCGCGCCCCGCCGCTCCTTCGGGCTCGCCTGCCGCCAGCGCGGGCGGCGCGGTGCAGAACACATCGTACGGCAAGTCCAGCGGGCAGATTCAAAAGCTGGATCAGCCGAAGACGCCGGGCGGCACCTGGCGCCAGTTCAGCTACGACGCGCTGCCGCCGGATAACCTCGACCCGCACCAGTCCGGCTTCGGCCCGATGTGGGGCATCTGGTCGATGCTGTTCAGCAAGCTGTTGGTCTTCGATGACCCCTCGACTGAGGCGTTGTCGCCGGACCTCGCCACGGCGATGCCGGAGCAGCCGGATCAGCTTACCTACACGTTCAAACTCAACCCGAACGCCAAGTGGCAGACGAAGACGCCGCTGGCGCCCAACAACGCGCTCGGCGGCAAGGCTGTGACTTCGGCCGACGTGGTCTACAGCTTCCAGCGGCAGATGAACGCGAAGAGTCCGCGTGCCGGCAACTACCCCAACCTCTACAGCCTGCTGTCGATGGTCGACAAGGTCGAGGCGCCCGACGCCACCACCGTGAAGTTCACTACCAAGCTCCCGGCGGCGCCGTTCCTCGCCATCGTCGCCGGCCCGACGAGCTCGATCGTCAGCCAGAGCCTTGTCGACGCCTCATCAGACGAGATGAACTCGCCGGACAAGCTGATCGGCTCCGGCCCGTTCATCCTCGATCAGTTCCAGGCGCTCAAGATCGTCCGCTACCTCAAGAACCCGGACTGGCATCTGAAGGACTCCGGCTTCGCCAAGGGTCGCCCCTTCCTCGACGTGATCGAGAGCACCTGGATTCCCGGCGACGATAACGCGATCGAGGCCGCGTTCAAGGCCAAGCAGGTCGACTATGTCCAATACAACAACTACTCGAATGGCGCCCGCGTCGCAAAGGAAAATCCGGGCGCACAACTGCTCTCTACCCCGGTCACAGGTCCGATCGGCGCGTTGTTGCCGGTTGATCACGGCCCCTTCAAGGACGCGCGCTACCGCCAGGCAGTAAGCATCGCAGTCGACCGCAACGCGATGGGCAACACGATTTATGAGGGCCGATACCGGTTAAACGGCCTGATCTCGTGGCCGGTGACGCGCTGGGCGATCCCGCAGTCGGATCTGCTCAAGAAGCCGGGCTATCGCTACGACAACCAGGCCGACCGCGATGCCGACATCAAGCAGGCGAAGCAGCTCTTCGACGCCGCCGGCGGCGCCGCGTCGATGCCCGCCAGCACCGAGATCATCTACTCGAACACACCGGGCTACATCCCGGCCTACTTCCCGCAGTTCCAGAAGAACCTGCAGGACGTGCTCGGCTTCAAGTTCAACGGGCATGAGGATACGACGGGCTACACGGAGATCATCGCCGCATTGCTGCAGCATAAGTTCGACTTCTACTGGAGCTACGGCAACGGCGTCGCCGATCTGGACGAGTGGGTCTACAACGGGTTGCACTCCGGCTCGCCGTACAACCTCACCGGTCTTGCCGACAAAGACCTGGATGCGCTGCTCGACAAGCAGCGCGGCGACTTCACGTACGAGTCGCGCCGGCAGACGGGCTACGACATCCAGAACTACATGCTGGACAAGGTGTTCCAGAACGTCGGCATGATCTGCCTGGTGAACGATTTCGACGCTTGGAACTACCTGCACAACGCCCCGATGGCCCCGTGGTTCCAGTACAACCACCTCTGGGCGAACGTCTGGATCGACACCGGCGACCCGACGTTCAAGGGGCGGCCGGCGTAGGCTTCGGCTGTCGGCCCTCATCCTCACCCCCGTCCCCTCTCCTTCTCCCAATCCTGGGAGAAGGAGAGGGGCGATCCGGTGTCGGGCGTTCCGTGGCCTGAACGGTTAACCGTGCTGCGGTGTCGATAAGCGGGAGTACCGCACGGCGGCAGGATTGGCTGTGGTGCGGCCCGATCGGCGGCATGCACGCCGTCTGCCGGTTCCAGCGGCCAGCCAGCGCACGCCATCAGCACCAATTCCTCGCTCGCCGTTGCGCGTGGGCGCGTGGCTGGCGCAGCCACGGCCAGCGCCCCGTCGGCCGCGGTGCTGGGGTGGGCGCCGCTGCCTGCGGCCTTGCCCTGCTCTGGTCGCACCGCCGGATCGGGGTGCCCGCCACCGGCCCCCATAGGCATCAATTTAGCGGAACAGCGTCCGGTTAACCGCAAACCGATCGGAACACTCGACGCCGGATCGTCTCCTTCCCGCCAGGATTGGGGGAAGGAGAGACGAGAGGATGAGGGCCGAACGCCGCGGACGAGCGCAGCGCCGTGGTGTACGTTGATGCCTATGGGGTGCCCCTGCCACCGGCGCCCCAATTGGCGCGTCTCGTCGGCTCAAGGCGTACAATGGTTGCAGATCGCAGTGCGGGCACGGCGATCTGGCATCCGCGCCCGCGTGGAGCAGACGAAGATGACGGCGCCGGCCCTTGCTCCCGAGATGGCAGTTGAAGAGCATACAGCGGCGTTCAGGGCGCACATCGAGGCCGGCGGCCAGGTCGAGGCCACGGACTGGCTGCCCGACGAATACCGCCGCCGTCTGCTGCGCTTCATCGAAATGCACGCCAACAGCGAGATCATGGGCGCGTTGCCCGAGCGGGACTGGATCGCGAAGGCGCCGTCGCTCAAACGCAAGCTGGGCCTCACCGCCAAGATCCAGGACGAGGTCGGCCACGCTCAGCTCATCTACCGCGTGGCCGAGGATCTGGGCAAGCCGCGCGAGCAGATGTTCGCCGATCTGATCGGCGGCAAGAGCAAGTTCCACAACGTCTTTCACTACCCCACGCAGAGCTGGGGCGACGTCGGCGCGATCTCCTGGCTGGTGGACGGCGCGGCGATTCTCAGCCAGTCGGGCCTGCTGCGCTGCTCCTATGCGCCCTATGCCCGCATCATGAAGCGCATCTGCTGGGAAGAGGCCGTGCATCTCAAGCACGGTGAGGACATCTGCCTCACCCTCGCCGGCGGCACACCGCTGCAGCGAGCGATGCTGCAAGAGGCGATCGACCGCTGGTGGGAGCCGCTGATGATGTTCCACGGCCCGCCGACGCCGCCAGAGAAGGACGGCGACCTCGCCTGGCGCATCAAGGCGAAGCCGAACGAGGAGCTGCGCCAGGAGTTTCTCGACCGCTACGTGCCGCAGATGCGCGAGATCGGGCTCAGCATCCCCGATCCAGCCTGCCGCAAAGACGCGGAGATGGGGCGCTGGCAGTACACGGAGCCGGATTGGGCGAAGCTGGCGCAGATCGGCAACGGCGCCGGCCCCGCCAGTGCGCAGCGGCTGGCCTTCCGCCGGCTGAGCTACGACGAGGGCGCCTGGCTGCGGGCCGCGCTGCTGGGCGAGGCGGCGCCGGCTGCCTGACTGCCGGCGCGCAGCGAGGCGAGATGGCGGTCTTCGAAGTCTTCAGCCAGCAGGATCCCGGCGGGCCGTACGTGCATGCGGGCAGCGTCGTGGCGCCCGATATCACGCTGGCCGGGCAGTACGCGCGCAACAGCTTTTCGCGCCGCGAGGACGCCTTCCGGCTCTGGATCGTGCCGCGTGAGGCGATCCACGAAGAGGCCGACCTCGATCTGCTGCGCCCGCCTGGCGACCATCGCTACCGTCTCGGCCGCTACTACCGCGCCAACGTCGAGAAGCGCAAACGGCTCAAGACGCGCGTGGCCGAAGCCGCCGCCGAGGGGCGCCTGGCATGAGTCCGGAGGCGCTGGCGGCACTCGAACGCTATCTGCTGGCAATGGCCGACGACGAACTCGTGATCGGCTACCGCGACACGGAGTGGACCGGCGCCGCGCCGATGCTTGAGGAAGACCTCGCCTTCTCCTCGATCGGCCTCGACGAGGTCGGCCATGCGCGGCTGTTCTACGCGCTGCTGCACGAGCTGACCGGGGAGAACATCGACTACCGCGCCCGCCGGCCGGACGAGTACCTGCACGCGCGGCTGCTCGAGCTCGCCGCGGCCCCGCGTTACGAGCCGGCGGGCGAGCACCGGTCCAACCGTGGCTGGGCGTTTGCCATCGCACGGCAGTACCTCTACGACCAGTTCGACGCGCTGCGCCTCGAGAGCGTGGCCGCGTCCACCTGGCAGCCGCTGGCGCAGGCCGTAGACAAAGTCCGGCGCGAGGAGAAGTACCACCTGCTGCATACGCGCACCTGGATCGCCCGGCTGGCGGACCAGGCCGCAACGCGCGAGCGCCTGAACGCGGCATTGGCGGAGTGCTGCGCGTACGTGTCGGGCCTGTTTGAGCCGGTTGCTGGCGAGCCAGCCCTGGTTGCCGAAGGCGTCGTCGGTGCCGGCTCGGATTCCCTGCAGGCGGCGTGGTCGAATGTGGTCGGCGGCGAGCTGAAACGCCACGGCATCACGCTTCCGCTCGGCCTGCCCGCCGGGCAGATCGACGGCGACGGCGGCCTCGGCGGGCGGCGCGGCGAACACGGTGCGGAATGGCTGCAGCAGTGGGACGATATGACTAGCGTGTACCGCCTCGACCCGGCAGCCATCTGGTGACGGGGATGCGGGGCCGGCTGGAGAGACAGAGCGGGACGATGAAGGCAGCCTGTCAGATCGACGATCAGCAGGTCTGGGAGCGGCTCAGAGCAGTGGCGGACCCGGAGCTGCCGGCGCTTTCGGTTGTCGATCTCGGCATGATCCGTGGCATCACCCTGGCGGAAGGCGTCTTGACGGTGGAGCTGATGCCGACCTTTCTCGGCTGCCCCGCCCTCGACCTGATCCGCGCGGCGATCGAGCAGGCGCTGGCGCCCTGCGGGACTGTGCGCGCCGCGATCGTGCGCGACGAAGCCTGGACGTCGGATCGCATTTCCGCCGAGGGTCGGGAGAAGCTGAGCGCGGCCGGTTTCGCGCCGCCCTCGCCGGTGCCATTGGCGCTGATGGATTGGCCGGCATCCCCCTGCCCCTGCTGCGGCTCGCTGAACACACGGCTGGATTCGGCCTTCGGCCCGACGCCCTGCCGTGCCATCCATTACTGCCGCGCCTGCCGCCAGCCGTTCGAGCAGTTCAAGGCGGTCTGATCGCGCCGCCGGCGATCAGGACGCCGCGGCTGCCGAGGCGATCGCCTCATCGACCGTGTCGGCGCTGGAGAAGACGCGATCGAGCCGCGTGACCTCGAAGATCATCTTGACCCCCGGCCGCAGCGCCGCAAGCCGCAACGAGCCGCCCTTCTGATTCAGCTTGCGCAGCAGCGCCACGAACGCACCGAGGGCCGAGCTGTCCAGAAAGCGGACGTTGCTGAAGTCGATAATCACCCGATCGTAGTGCTCGCCCAGCTCTGCCAGCGCCTCGCGCAGGCTGTCCGTGGTCGAGGCATCCAGGGCTGTCTCGCCGTCGAACCCGGCCAGCACCCTGCCGGCATCGAGTTCGTCTTTGCTGATCTGCATCCGTCCCTCACTTCCCTGACCACATCGCCGTATCACGTTCCAGCCACCCGCGACGACCGAGGCTCAGGCGCACAGCCTGGCGCGCTGCTTCCTCAGGCGCAGCACGGTGCCCACGTCGCCGCCGGGCGTGTACGACACCTCATCCATCAGCGCCTCAATCAAGAAGAGACCGTAGCCTCCTTCGGCCAGATCCTCCGGGTCCGGCGCCGCGGTGCTTTGCGGCTGAAAATGCTCGCCTTCGTCGCGCAGCACGATCACCACCTCGGTGGACGAGATGCAGAGCTCGATATCCAGCGGCGCCGGCAGCAGGCCGCGGTAGGCGTGCCGCAGCACGTTCGTGTACGCCTCGGTAAACGCCAGCAAGACCGCGTCGCGTTCGGCGGAACCCACGGCCTCGGCGTGCAGACGCTGTTCCAGCCAGTCGCGAGCATCTCCCATCTGGTCCAGTCCGCCTTCGAAGTGGCGCTGCTCCGCGGGCATGCGATCTCCTCGCCCCGCATGGGGCTGCCCTCAGCTTCGGTCAGCCGGCCGTGGGCCGCAATCCGGGTTTCCCCCGACTGCGGCAAACGCCGGGCCGCTGCTACGGTAGCGTTACCGGGCGCGCGTGCCGCGTCCCGCGTCCAATGCGGCGGGAGGCTTGAATGGATGCGATCGGATCGACGAGCGCAGCACCGCATGGCTATTCGAGCCTGGTGGCCGATCTGTCGCACGAGCTGCGCACGCCGCTGGCGTCCATTCTCGCCTACTGCGATCTGGTGCACAGCGCTGACGAGCCCCTGCCGTGGGACGAAGTGCGCGAAACGGTCGGCACGATCGTCCGCCAGGCCGAGCGCCTGCTGGAACAGGTGAACGGCGTGCTCGACCTCGCCAAACTCGAGTCCGGCCGGCTCGTGCTGGCGCTTGGTCCCGTCGACCTGCCGATGGTCTGTGCCGAAGCGGTGCAAACGGTGCGGCCGCTGGCAAACGCACGCGGGCTCACCGTTGCGCTCGATCTGCCGGACGATCTGCCGCAGGCCTGGGGCGACGAAGCGCGCACCGTGCAGGCGCTGATCAACTTGCTCGGCAACGCGGTCAAGTACACGGAGCGCGGCGGCGTCACACTGCGGGGACGCGCGGAGAACCAATCGATCAGCATCGAAGTTGAAGACACCGGTCCAGGCATTGCGCCAGACGATCTGCGCGGCCTGTTCGACGAGTTCCGCCAGACCGGCAACGCCGCCCACCGGCGCAAGGGCACTGGCCTCGGACTGGCGATCGCGCGGCGTCTCGTGGCCTTGCAGAGCGGCCAGCTCACGGTCCACAGCACGCTCGGTGTGGGCACGACCTTCACCTTCACGCTGCCACGGCAGGCCGTCGTGCCCGATGCGGTGACATCGCTGGCGCGGCGCGAACGGCTGGACGAGCTGCTGCGCCTGGAGGCACAGCGCATCGCGCGCTACGGCGGCTGCATCTCGCTCGTGCTGATCGCGGTGGACGACTTCGACCGCTTCGAGTATCGCCTGGGCGAAAGCGGCAACGAGGAGCTGTTCCGCGAGTTGGCGGCGCTGGTCTCGCGCCACAGCCGGCGCACCGATCACCTCGGCGTTTGGGGCCGCGCGACGATTGGCGTCATCCTGACCGGCACCACCGGCGCCGGCGCCGAAGTGTTCGCGGCGAAGATTCGCAACGTCGTCGAGATGGCCGAGTTTGCCTCCGCCGCTGGCGAGGCACTCACGGTCACCACCGGCATCTCGAGCTTTGACGAGGCCAGCTCGCAGCTCGATCGCGATCTCGAGCGTCAGGCCGAGACGGCGCTGCATGCCGCCTCGGCACAAGGCCCTGGCAGCGTGCTGCGTTGGCAGGCGAAAAGCGCGTAGCTGCCGCACGGCCCTCGGCTCATGCGCATTCAGCTCAGGCGGATGAGAAGGGCAGTCTCATCATCGCGCGCCGGATTATCTGAAGTCTCCTGGCCTCGGGCCAGCAGTTCGAGAATCGCGCCGCCGCCCGATGCCGCATCCGTCGCAGCAAGCAGCCGGCGGATGGTCTCGTGCGGCGTGAGCGCGCTGTGCTCGGCCACGTCGCGCAACTCCTCGCGCTCCAGCAGACCGTCGCTGAAGATCAAGACCTCATCCGCGGCCTGCAGCGCCGTCTCTTCGAGCGCGTATTCCCACTCCGGCACAATACCCAGGGGCGGGCCGCCGCGACGGGCTTTGAGGTCGATCACGTCGCCGTCGCGGAGCAGCACAGCATAG
The DNA here is from genome assembly GCA_937879875.1 of uncultured Chloroflexota bacterium. Lineage (GTDB taxonomy): Bacteria > Chloroflexota > Dehalococcoidia > CAUJGQ01 > CAUJGQ01 > CALFMN01. The sequence continues at coordinate 17,296 of CALFMN010000100.1, forward strand.
CCGTGTCCCGCATCCGACCAGCGCATCAGCCGGGTTGCGGGATCGATGCTGCAGACGAAACAGGTCACGAAGCGCCCCATCGCCTCCAGATCGGTGAAGATCTCGCGGTTCACGCCGCTGAGCGCTCGCTCGGGCGTGCCGCGGCGCAGCGCCGCCCGCAGCAGCGAACGGGAGAGGGTCATCACCAGCGCCGCGGGCAAGCCCTTGCCGGAGACATCGCCCAGCACCGCGAACACCTGGCCGTCGCTCAAACTGCCGTAGTCAAAGAAATCGCCGCCCAGCTCGCGCGCGGGCTGACAGCGCGCCCCGATGGCGACGCCGCCCGACGTGTACCGCGGCATCGCCAGCAGCGCCCCTTGAATGCGGGCAGCCGCGTCCAGTTCGCGCTGCAACTCCGCCGCGCGCTCGGCCGCCTGCGCCCGCAGCAGCTCATTCTCGCGGCGCAGCGCCTGCTGCGTCAGCGCCCGGTCCAGCGCGCCGAAGAGCGTATTCGGCCGAAACGGCTTACGCAGATAGTCGTCCGCGCCGAGGCGCAGACCCGAGGCCGCCACATCCTCCGAGCCTTGCGCGGTCATCAGGATCACGATCACACCCGCGTAGCGCTCGCGAATCACTTCAAGCACGTCGAGACCGCTCATGTCGCCGAGCTGCACGTCCAGCAGCACGGCGTCCGGCACCGCTGCGGCCAGTTGCGAGAGGCCCTCCGCGCCGCTGAAGGCGCTGCGCACGTCGTGCCCCGCGCGGCGCACCTGGGCGGTCAGGGCACGGTTCAGGTCGAGATCGTCGTCCACTACAAGAACCGAAGCAGCCATGCAGAATACGTCCGGCGTTGCTGATGCGGCGCCGATCACCGCGGCCAGGAAGCGGCGTCGGGCCACGCTCAGTGTACCGTGCCCGGCCGTGTGGAGCGCGGGCGCCCACCCGCTCGCCGTCCAACCCAATCCGGAGACGGCCGCGCGGGCGGGCGAAAACCGGGCCGTTGCTATCCGCCGATGTGCGACATTTCTACCTTGCGCAGGGGCACGGTCTGTTCCGAGCGCAGCTCGGAGTAACGATCGCGGCGGCTGCCCCAGACACGGCCGAGCAGGGCGGCAAGCTCGGCGTCGCTCGCGCCGTCGCGCAACGGCTCACGAAAGTCGTGGCCCTGTGCACCGAAGAGGCAGGTGTACAGCCGGCCGTCGGCGGAGAGGCGCGCCCGCGTGCAGGCGCCGCAGAACGGCCGCGTCACCGATGCGATCACGCCGATCTCGCCCGCGCCGTCCAGGTAACGGTAGCGTGTGGCTACTTCGCCGGGATAGTTTGCCGCCACGGGCTCAAGCGGCCAGCACTCGTTGAGGCGATCGAGGATTTCGGCCGCGGGCACGACATCGTCCATGCGCCAGCCGTTGTAGTTGCCCACATCCATGTACTCGATCAAGCGCAGAATGCGGCCGCTGCCGCGGAAGCGCTCCGCCATCGGCACAATCGAGCTGTCGTTGACGCCGCGCCGCACAACCATGTCGATCTTCACCGGCCCGAGCCCCACCGCCTCCGCAACGTCCATCGCCTGCAAGACGCGAGCGACCAGGAATCCGACATCGTTCATCGATTGAAAGACCGCATCGTCCAGCGAGTCGAGGCTCACGGTCACGCGGCGCAGGCCGGCCGCATGCAGCGCCGATGCCTTCTCCGCGGTCAGCAATGAGCCGTTCGTCGTCAGCGCGATATCGTCGATTCCGGGGACCACGGCGAGCAGGGCGACCAGCTTCTCCAGATCGCGGCGCAGCAGCGGTTCGCCGCCCGTGAGCCGCAGCTTGCGCACGCCGTGCCCCGCAAACAGATGGGCGAGACGAGCGATCTCCTCGAAGGTCAGGAGTTCCGCGCGCGGCAAGAACTGAAAGTCAGCGCCGAATACCTCGCGCGGCATGCAGTAGGTGCAGCGGAAGTTGCAGCGATCGGTGACGGAGATGCGCAGATCGCGCAGCGGGCGTCGGAAGGCGTCTGTCAGATTCACAACGCCATTGTACCGCATCGGGCGAGCGCTGCATGCGCGCCGCGGCTCGGCGCGAACTGGGCCGGCCGGCTGCTCATGCCGACGCTGGCCAGCGAGCGCGCCAGAGCGGGCGCGAGCGCGACGCCGGGCACATTGCCCGCACTTTGCTATGTCTACAACGCTGCACCGCGATGGTTTCCGCGTACACTGCCGTGGTGGGCGCCCGCATCGCTCACCACGCGCGGACCGCGCCAGGCCCACGAGCGTCCGCGTTTCGTGACCGGGCGCGACCGGGAAATTCACCCTCACGCCTTGAAGCTCCCGCCATCGCCGCGGTACGATCGTTTGTGAATTCACGAACACACCTGGATGCCGCCATGTCGACCGCCGATCGCTCCCAGGCCGAGTCTCTGATCACTATCGAAGCCTGGCCGCTGCCGCGTGCGCTCTCCGCCGGCGAACGCCCGGCGGCGCGCCGCGAGGCGCTGCTCGCGCTCGATCCGCTGGTGCGGCGTCAGCTTGGCTTGCTGCGCACGGGGCTCGCGGCCCAGACCGTCGAACTGACGGTCTACGACACCATCTACACCGCCTCGCCGCAGGTCGGCGGGCATTGGACCGCGGCGGCGTCCTGGTTCGGGCTGCTGAGCCACGCCATCGGCTCGTATTCGGTCATGCTGGTCTTTGACGAGAGCGACAGGCCGCATCATTTCACGGTCACCGGCGCTGCCACGGTCATCAGCGACGGTATATCGGAGGCGGCGCTGGCAGCAGCGCTGGCGATGGCCAGCGCCGCGGGACCGCTGCGCACGCAGAGCGCCCATGTCTTCCACAGCGCGGGCCTGTAGCAGCGTCGTGGTGGCCGGCCGCAGCATCGCCGCGGGTTGACCGCGCCGCGGGAAGGCGCAGGTGTTGCGGGGTCAGGCCCAACTCGGTGATCAGCTCGACCAGCGGCTTGGAGGCGCCACGCCGCTGCTGAGCGCCAGGCCGGCCGTGCCCGCCGGCTTCGTCGCGACGCCGGTCGCCGCCGGCCTGACCGCTCCGTACGCGGTCGCGGCCGCGGCAGATGGCACGCTCTACCTTGCCGAGGGCGGCCACCCCCGGAGGACACCGCCACGGCTGCTGGCGATAGACCCGCGCACCGGCGTGGCAAGCGTTCTCGACAGCTTCGACTCGCCGCCGGCGTTGGCGGTGCTTGCCGAGGCTTGGGCGGGCGGTGCCGTGCTGCTGGCGGCGGGCGGCCAGCCGTGGCGCGCAGCTCTCATGGGACGCACGGCGGCTGAGCCGCACCCTGGCGGCGCGGCCTTTCTTCAGGGCGTCGCGGTCCACGCGGGCGCACTCTACTTCTGCGATCCCGGAACCCCGGCGCCGGATGGTCTGCCGGCAGCGGGCACGGGAATCCTGTGGCGCGTCGCTCCTGCGGGCTGGAGCGCGGCCGAACCAACGGCACGAGCTCGGTCCGCGCCGCTGAAGCGCATGCGATCGCGGTCGCCAGCACACGTGTTCACGATCGGCGTCGTGGCGCTCTGCGCGCTTGGCGTCGGGCTGGCCTGGTACTACCGCGAGCGCCGCGCCAGTGGGCGGCGATATGATGCTACTTGACCGAGATCAACTCCACGTCGAAGGTCAGGCGGGCGCAGGGCGGAATCGTCGGTGGGCGCCCGGCGGCGCCGTAGGCGAGTTGGTAGGGAATGATCAGCCGGCGTTTGCCGCCGACCTTCATCGTCGCCAGCCCCTCGTCCCAGCCCTTGATCACCTGGCCCTGTCCAAGTTGGAAGGAGAACGGCTGGCGTCCGGGGTTGAGCGAGCTGTCGAACTTGGTACCGTCGTCCAGATAGCCGGTGTAGTTCACCGTAATCGTCTGGCCGTTCTTGGCCTGGTCGCCGGTTCCGACCTGGATATCTTCATATTGCAAGCCCGACGGCGTTGTCTGGACTGATCCGGTGCCGGCCGGCGGGGATGGCACGCCCTGCGGCGCAGCAGCCGGCGTCGGGCATGCCGCCGGAGCGGAGGCCGCGGCGGCCGCGCTCGGGCGCGGCGTGGCGCCCGGACGGGGCGTTCCCAGGCGCGTCGTCGGCACCGGAGTACCGGGGCCGGTCGCCGCGACTGGCGTGGCCTGAGCAGCGGTGGCGTTGGTGTTGTTCTTGTTGGAATTACTGCCGCAGGCGACACTGACGCTCAGCAGCGCGGCCAGAATCAGGACTGCGCCCCTCATGCCCCCTCGATCCTCGCGCGCCCAGGCGCCGTTGTCGCGCGGCCGCGGCCGCGCGTTCGGGGCGATCATACGAAGGCCGCGGCACACGGGCAATCGCACGCACGATCCGTCAGCGCCGCCGACCGGAGCGTGACCCAGGCGATGGGGATACTATTCGGTGACTACTCGATCGCTTCCGTCGCACGCGCCCGCCCGCCGCGAGCCGGCGCCGGCTCGGCGCCGTTGGCGCTGGCGAGTGCCTCGGGCTGAGTGAAGGCGTTGGGGTCCGCGCGCCAGTTGACCTCGTGAAGCGGCATCGGCTCGTCGAGGCCTTTCAGCCGCCGTTCGCCGATCGGCGTGAAGCGCCAGAGCGAGCCCGCGACGATGCCCATGACGTGCGCCGGCACGAAGATCTGGCCGGCTCCGGCCTCGGACATGACGCGCGCCGCGAGGATCAACGGCATGCCGTAGACGCGCTGGCCGGACGAGGGCGCCTCGCCGCCGTTGATGCCCATGCGCACTTCGAGCACGAAGCCGGTCGGATCGTCGTGATTGCGCCGTGCCAGGGCACGCTGACACGAGGCCGCGCAGGCCAGCGCGTCGTTCACGGAGTTAAAGACGGCCTCGAAGCCATCGCCCGTGAACTTCGACTCTTTCTTGCCGATGGCGTTGTACTTCTTGAAGCGCTCGCGAAACATTTGATTGTGCCAGCCGAGCAACGTCATCGCCCGCTCGTCGCCCAATCGCCTGGTCATGGCGGTCGATTGCACGATGTCGGTGTAGAGCACGCCGACGAACTTCGGCTTGTAAGTCGGGCCGCCGACGCGCGTGCGCTCGAACGAGAACTCGGGGGAGACGGTGAGTTCGGAGGTCCCGATTAGCACCGCTTGATTGATCGCGAGGGGGTAGCGACGGCCCGGTTCGAGCTTTTCGCCCTCGATCCAGGTGCCGTTGGTGCTGCCCAGGTCCTCGATGAAGAGCGAGCCGGACTCATCGCCGATTCGTACGTGGCGGCTGGAAATAGCGTGGTCGGATTCCACGATCAGGTCGCTCTGCCGGGTGCGGCCGACGATGAGCGAGGTTTCATCCTTCAGGTCGTGCCTCAGCGAGGTCTGGCCGTCCTGTAATCGGATCGTCAGCGTGTACACCGCATCGCTCCCCCGGCAGCATACCACCGGCAGCGGGGCGCCGGCAGCCCAAGTTCACGGTTCCACAGCGAAACGCCTTGCATGCACGCCATCGTCGCGCAGGCAGATCGGGAACGAAAAGCCGGCCTCGCCGGCCGGCTCTGGTGGAGGTGGTGCCCCCGGTAGGACTCGAACCTACAACCAATTGATTAAGAGTTGCAAGCGGCCCCCGGTCAACGGCGTCCACTGGCGTTTCAGTGAAGCGCATATTGTCCCTGCTTCACGCCTGTATGCTCGCGTATGCTCGCATTTTCTCTTGCTCGGCCGTCCGCCGGTGAACACGGCTGTTTCAGCCTGTCCGCGAGCGGGCTGCTACATGGATTGCTACATTTCCCGCGGGAGCGAAGTACCACGGCGCGGGCAGCAGGAGCCGCGTAGGCGCGTGAGCGGATGCGCAGATACCGCGTGGTACGGTATCCTGTGAGGAAAGAGCCGCCCGCGCCGTGACAGCGGCCGGGCGGCATGGCGGACACCTGCATGAGAGGCGCCAACGTGGCAAGCGTACCAGACAGCCCGCCGCCGCACACGGTCTACTTTTTGAGGCGCGCCCACTTTCACGAAGCGGGCGATGCCATCCCCCTGCCGGCGGAGTGGTCCGCGGAGTACACCGAAGAACTCCGCGCCGCCGGCTACATCGCCTTCGCCCCGCCGCAACCACCGCATGAGCCCTGGCGCAGCCAGTCCCCGCGGGCCGTGATGTACGGCCCGCCCGGCGAGCCGGACACGTGCGGCGGGTGCGGCGCTGTGGTGAAATTCAACGCGGACACCGGCCGCTTCCCCCCATGCGAGGCCTGCCAGCAGGCGGACTACGCACGCATCCGCGCCTTGGAGCAGACCCGCCTGGAAGCAGCAGAGCGCGGCAGCGAACGCGCGTCCGCGCCAGCGGTGGCAGCCATCGCCGACCAGCCGAACGCGAGCCTGGCACGACGCGCAATCCGGACGATCGACGTGGCGCACATTCGCGCGTGTCGGCTGTGCACGGAAATCGCCGGTGCCGCGATCGCGCTCTATAACCACAAAAACAACTTCGAGGACCGCGTCCCAACCGTCGCGGCCGTCGATGTGAAGCTCGGCAGGAGCAGCCGAACCATGCGCTCGCGCAAGCGGCCGCACGCGCGGCTGCACGGCTTCCCCCCTGTGACGCCCGCGCAGGCCGTGGCATGGCGCACGTCGCTTCTGTAAAGCCGCCATAACGCCGCCACTCTCGCCGCACCACAGCCGCATCGTTGCCGTTTCTGCCGGGACACCGCCGCTAACCCATTGGCATCATCGTTCGTGAAACCAGTACGAATGGTGGTGCACAATGGCCGTCACTGAAACGCCCCGCACGCTCCCGCTCGCCGTCCCGCCGCTGGAGGCGGCGCGCCTGATCGGCATCAGCCGCACCGGCCTGTACCGATTGAGCGCGTCCGGCGAAATCCGCCTGATTAAGGTCGGCGCCCGCACGCTGGTACGCACCGCCGACCTTACCGCGTTCCTGGACCGCCTCGCCACGGCGGCGCACTGATGGAGCCGGACGCGGCGCACGCCGCTGACCGTCCCCCGCGCCCAGCCCCCACCCCGCTGGCGGTGTGCGACGGGTGTGGCGCGGCGATCGTGCCCGTCCCCGCCGCCCGTACCCGCTCATGGTGGGCGTCGTGCCCGCGCTGCGGCTGGCCGTTCGGCGCTGGGCAGTGAACGCCGTCGCGCGGCTCCGCGCACAGACCGCCCACCCCGACCCGCTGGCGCGCCGTGTCGCCCGTGAACAGCTCGCCCGACTGCACCGCGCGCCGGTTGCCAGCGCTACCCATGAGCGGCCGCCGAGCCGCTGGGCGCATGTGCCACTGACCACGCTGTTCGAGGCCGCCGGCAACACGGTGCGCAGCCACGGCCGCGGCCGCGTCGACTGCGGCCACGAACCCCTGCACAGCAGCAAAAGCGGCCGCTGCGTCCTACTCGACCCGGCCGCCGGCCGCTGGTGGTGCCTCTCCTGCCGGCGCGGCGGCGACGCGGCCAGCTTCCTGATGGCGCTGCATGGCTGGCCCTATGCCCGCGCCGCGCAGTGGCTCAGCGCGCGCTACGGCCCGCCCGCCGACACCGGCAGACGGCCGGCCGCGTTGCCGCCGCAGACAGCGAGCGCCCGTGAACTGCGCGTGCGGGTGGAGATAGCGCCGTGAGCGTGGCATTCGAGGGCAGTGATTTTCGTCGCCGTAACGGCCACATCTACGCCGTCGTACGCGTGCTGGAGGACGGCTCGCAGATCTACATCGACGGTACGAATCTGACCACCGCGAAGGGCCGCGCCGCCTTCTATGACGCGCTCGTCGGACGGTTGAACGGCACCTGCCCGGACCGGCGCACCATTGACGAGCACCTGCTGGAGCTGCTGGCCAGGGCCGAAGCGGCACTCGGCACGGCCGAGCCCACGGGCAGGTCGGACGGTGCCACGGATACCGACGCGGACGCATCCACACCGCCGGGCACCAGCCGCGGCCCGTCGCAGGCGACGCGGCTGGTGCGGCTTGCGGGCGAGCTGGGTATCGACCTGTTCCACACATCAGACGAGCGCGGCTTCGCCACATATGCCGTAGACGGGCACCGGGAGACGCGGCCGCTGCGCTCCGGTGCGTTTCGGCGCTATCTCGCGGGCGCGCTCTACCGGGCGGAAGGCGCCACACCGGGAGGGCAGGCGCTTGCCGACGCGCTCACGGTATTAGACGGGCAGGCGTACCACGATGGCCCCGAACGGCCGGTGTTCCTGCGCGTGGCCGAGGCCGACGGGGCGATCTACGTCGATCTGGCCGATGAGGGCTGGCACGCCGTCGCAATCACGGCCGCGGGCTGGCGCGTGGTGGCTGACCCGCCGGTCCGTTTCTGGCGGCCGGCGCACACACAGGCGTTGCCGGAGCCGTTGCCTGGTGGGGACGTGTCCGCGCTGCGCCGCTTCGTCAACGTCGGCAGCGACGGTGACTTCCTGCTGCTGGTGACGTGGCTGTTGCAGGCGTTCCGCGCCCGCGGGCCGTACCCCGTGCTGGCGCTGCTGGGCGGACAGGGCCGCGCCAAGAGCACCACGGCCCGCGTGCTCAAGGAGCTGCTCGACCCCGACACGCTGCCGCTGCGCGCCGAGCCGCGCGACGTGCAGGGGCTCGCCGTGGCCGCCAACCACACGCACCTGTTGGCGTTCGACAACTTCAGCCATCTGCCGGGCTGGCTCTCCAATGCGCTCTGCCGGCTCAGCACCGGCGGCGGCTTCGGCACGCGGCAGCTCTACAGCGACGATGAGGAACGCGTGTTCTACGCCAGGCGCCCCGTGCTGCTGACCGGCATTACGGATTTCATCGGGCACAACGACCTGCTGGACCGCGCGCTGCTGCTCTACCCGCCGCCGCTGCGGACGACCATGCCGGAGCGGCAGTTCTGGGCCGCGTTCGAGCGCGAACGGCCGCGGCTGCTGGGCGCGCTGTTCGACGCGCTCAGCGCGGGGCTGCGGAACGAGCCGCACGTCACCGTCGCCCGGCCGCCGCGCATGGCGGACTACGCCTGCTGGGGCGCGGCCGTGGCGCCTGCGCTGGGCGCGACGCCTGAGCGGTTTCTCGCCGCCTACACCGGCAACCGTGTAGACGCCGCGGGACTGCCGCTGGAGGATTCGCCGCTGACGAAGCCACTCACGGCGTTCATGGGCGACCACGCGGCCGCTCAGCCGTGGGAGGGCACGGCGACGGAGCTGCTGGCGAAGCTGGGCGAGTACCTGAGCGAGGCGGAACTCCGGCGCCCGCCTGCGGGCTGGCCGAAACAACCGAACCAGCTCACCAGTGCGTTGCGGCGGCTGGCTCCGAGCCTCGTCACCATCGACATCGGCGTGGAGTTTCTGAGGGAAGGGCGGAACCGCACCCGGCTGATTCGGCTGTGGTGGATGCACGAACCGCCCGATGCAGAACAACCAGCGGATGGTGATTTCACGCGTGGATTCGCTGCTGAACCGCCTGATTTAGAACAAGAGGGAAAAGCACCGTCCGCACCGTCCGCAGCGTCCGCGCCACCCCCGATCGCCCCTGATTCACGCGTGAACAGCGGCTCCGATGCGGACGATCCAGCCGTAGATGCGGACGATGCCTTCACTCGAGCATCGTCCGCATCGGGGCGGGGATCGTCCGCGGCGGCGGGCACTCCCACGCGTGGAATGGCTCCTGAACCGCCCGCCGCGGACGCTGCGGACGCTGCGGACGCTGCGGACGGTCTTTTCCGCTCCTGTTCTAAAACAGCGACGACAACCAACACGGCGGACACGCCTCGCGTCTCCGTGGCGCCGGCCGTGCCTGCGTTCGAGCGCATCACGGACGCCGCCCGGCTACGCGAGCTGCCCGAGCTGGGCCGCGCGCCGCTGCTGGGCCTGGACACCGAGACGACGGGGCTCGACCCGCACACGGACCGGCTGCGCCTCGTGCAGCTCGCCACGCCGGAGCGGGTGTACCTGATCGACGCCTTCCACGCCCCGCCGCGGCAGCTTTCGCCGCTCTTCGGTGCAGCGGACGGCCCGCGCTTCGTCGGTCATAACCTGGCCTTCGACCTGCGCTTCCTCATGGCGGCCGGGCTGCCCGTGCCGGACGGGGCGCGGCTGTTCGATACGATGCTGGCCGCGCAGTTGCTTCAGGCCGGTGAGCCCGGCGAGCGGGGCACGTTCACGCTGGCCGCCGTGGCCGAACGCTACGCCGGACGCTCGCTGGATAAGACGGAGCAGCGCAGCGACTGGGGCGGCGCCCTGACCGAGGCGCAGCTTCGCTACGCTGCCCACGATGCGGCCGTGCTGCTGCCGCTGGCCGCGCGCCTTGCGGAGGCGCTGTCCGTCGCCGGGCTCGATCGGACGGCCACCATCGAAACGCGGGCGCTGCCGGCGCTGGCCTGGCTCACGCACACGGGCGCCCCGTTCGACACCGACGCCTGGCTGGCGCTCAGCAACGCCGCGGTGGCCGAGCGGCTGACGCTGGGTGACGAGCTGACCGCGGCCGCCGGCACGGGCGATATGTTCGAACAGAGCACGGTCAAATGGGACAGCCCCGCGCAGGTGGCCCGGCTGCTGCGGGCGCGCGGCCACGCCCTCAAGAACGCCGACGAAGCGACGCTCACGGCGCTCGCCGCCACGGAGCCGCTGGCCGCGCTGCTCTTGCGCTACCGCGCCGCGAGCAAGCGCGCCGGCACCTACGGCATCACCTTCCTTGAACACGTGCATGAGGCCACCGGCCGTATCCACGCCGACTACCGGCAGCTCGGCGCGGCCAGCGGGCGCATGGCCTGCACCCGGCCGAACCTGCAAAACATCCCGCGCGACCCGGCCTATCGGGCGTGCTTCCGGCCGGCGCCGGGCCGCGTCCTGGTCAAGGCCGACTACTCGCAGATCGAGCTACGCATCGCCGCGCAGATCAGCGGTGACGCCGCCATGCGCGCCGCGTTTGCGCGCGGGGACGACCTGCACGCCCGCACCGCCGCGACCGTGCTGGGCAAAGCCGCGGCCGCGGTGAGCAAAGCGGAACGGCAGTTGGCGAAGGCGCTCAACTTCGGCCTGACGTTTGGCATGGGTGCGACGGCCCTGCGCGCGTACGTGGCCGGCTACGGCGTCACGCTCGACCACAGCGACGCCGAACGCTTCCGCGCCGCCTTCTTCCGCGCCTATCCGGGACTGCGGGCGTGGCATCAGCGCGCCGGCCGGGCGGCTGCGAGCGAGACGCGCACGCTTTCGGGCCGCCGTCGGCGCGGTGTCGAGCGGTTCACCGAGAAGCTGAACAGCCCCGTACAGGGCAGCGGCGCCGACGTGCTCAAGCTGGCGCTGGCGCGGCTGTGGGAAGACCGCGCCGCGCAGCCGTCCGCTGTGCCCGTGCTGTGTGTGCACGACGAGATCGTGATCGAGTGCGACGCCGACGCTGCATCCGCCGCGGCGACGTGGCTACGGGGCCACATGGAAGCGGCCGGCGCCGAGCTGGTGCCCGACGTGCCGGTGCGCGCGGACGTGACCATCGCCGCAGACTGGTCCGGCACGCCACCAGCCGGAGAGGACCACCGATGATCGAGCATCCGACCTGCACGGCGAACACCACACGGGCGGCGGCGGCATGAGCGAGAACGGTTTGACGGCACGCCGTAAAAACACCGGGCGCCCCAAGGGCTATATCCCGAACGATCGCCCGCACGC
>CALFMN010000101.1 GCA_937879875.1 uncultured Chloroflexota bacterium
GGTTTGCGCGACCGTTTCTCGCACGAACATCGCACGATCCCGTTATGCGATAGGGGTAAACCAAAGCCGAAACGGGTAAGGGACGGTTCGAGAACCGACACAGACTGGGAGACAAGCCCGCCGCGTTTCCCGCAAGGACACCGCGGCCCCGCCGCCGTCCGGCGCCGCTGGGAACGCTCCAAGAGTCCCTTCCCGAGCCGGGAAGGGACAGCTTTGGCGCCAGCCAAAGCGGGGTTAGGTGCCCCGCAGGGCCGCGGTGCGCCCGTTCCTTCTCTACTCCCCAGTCCCTGCTCGCTGTGCCCTACGCGAGGTACTGCGCGAACCAGGCGAGGGCGCGGCGCCAGCCTTCCATCGCGTCGGCGGGGTTGTAGGCCTGGCCGGTGTTGTTGAAGAAGGCGTGGTTGGCGCCCGGCGCGATCCACTTGTCATGCGTTTTGCCGGCCGCATCCAACGCCGCATCGAGATCGGCGGACGAGCTCGTGATGCGCGTGTCGAGCTCGGCGTAGATGCCAAGCACGGCGGCGGTGATGTTCGGTACGTCTTCCAGCGGCGGCGTGGGACCGTAAAAGGGCACGGCCGCTTTGATCGTGCTATCCTGCTCCACCAGCCGCCAGACCAGCCCACCGCCGAAGCAGAAACCGGTTGCGCCGAGCACGGCGCTGTCCACCAGCGGCTGATCCGAGAGGAAGCTGGCGCCGGAGATCAGGTCGCTGACCAGGTCAGCAGGCGGGGCTCCGCCCAGGAAGCCCGTCGCCTGGGCAAGGTCGTCCATGAACTGCGCCGTGCCGCCGGCGCGCGAGACGAGATCGACGCACAGCGCGGCGTAGCCCTCTTTGGCGTAGCGGCGGCAGATGTCCATGTTCGGCTCGATCAGGCCGCGGTTCTCATGCACGATGATGCCGGGATGCACGGCACCGTCGGCCGGCTGCGCCAGATAGCCGAACAGATCGCCCGCCGCGCCGCCGAACGTGACCATGCCGGCTATGATGCCGGGGTCGTTTGGATCCACGACGTTGTCCGTGGTTTGCTGCGGCGGCGGGGCGCCGGGGTCGGCTTGCATCTGTGCGAGAATCTCGGCGGAAACGGGGCCGGCGGGCGAGAGCGGCCGCGGGAGGATGGGCGCCACCGCCTCGGCCGCGCGGCTGCGCACGCCGAGCGCGGCGAGCGCGGCAGCCGTGACCGCGGCGGAGCCGGTCATCAGCAGGACGCGACGGAACAGATCTCTGCGGCTCAAATGACCGTCGAGGTACTCATCCGCGAACTCTTCAACGAGATATCGCTGCAGGTCGTGCATCTCGGGCATCGCATCCTCCGATCCGGTGAGCAGTCAATGGTGAAGCGTGAGCGGCGATGCCGGAGCTAGACGTGCCCGATCCGATGTCACCGCTCAGCGTTTGCTACCGCTCACCGTTCACCACTCACCCCCGCGGATAAAGCCGCCTGCGACCCGGCCAGGCCGCGGGCAGTGGCAGTGTAAGCGGGTACAAACGCAGAGGAAAGGCGCTTTGCGGATAGTAATCGGCGTTTAACATTGACACTACCGCGGCCGAGCGCGCCGCGGGGAGGGCGGCAGTGAAGTCGGCCCTCCCCGCACATAGAACGATCTGGAACCGGGGCTGGATCTCAGGCTAGCTCAATACACCTCGACCGCCGCGCGGCCATCTGGCAGGACGTACAAATACTGGCTGCGCTGCCGGCGGACGAACGCGTTCTCCGGCGGAACGCTCAACGCTGCGGGACGGCGGCTGCCACGCTGGCGTGAACCACCTCCGAGAACGTGATCTCCGGCGCGCCGACGGCGCCGAACTTGCTCGGCGGATTGGCCTGCAGGAAGGCGCTGATCGCCGGCACCTGCAGCGTGCGCTCGGCGTCATCGCGGCTGGTGTAGACGCCGGACAGCACGTAGCGCCCGGCGCCGCCGCAGAAGCGGCCCAGCGAGCCACCAACCAGGCCGCGCGCCTCGCGGTCGAAGATCGCCAGCAGTTCCTTGCGGCTCGTCTCGTAGGCCGCGGCCTGCATCGGGTCAATGGTCACCTGCGCGGCGACGAAGAAGCTGCCGCTGGCCGAGGCGCGTTGCAGGCTCGTATGCACGATCTCCCATGCCTCGCTGGGGGCGCGCAGCGTAATCAATTCGGTGGCCGGGTTCTTCGCCAGCCACTCCGCCCATGGCCCGCGCAGGCAGACCTTCGCGGCCTGCGCATCGGTGAAGGTGATGATGCCGTCGTATTGGCCGATGTAGCCGAGCGACGCCAGCAGCGAGGCGCGCTGACAGCCCTGCTGCTGCGTGATGAATTGGATGAATCTCTGCGCCCAGGCCTCGAACTCGGCGGCCTTGCCGGGCAGCGCCTGGAGCTGAGTGCGAACTGCGTACATGCTGCGGAATCCTTTCCTCTGTCTGCGTTCCGTCGCGGGGTTCGTCATGTGAGACGGCTGGTCAGCGGCGCTGGGCGACGGCTGCCGGCACGTCGGCGGTCACCAGCGGGCACTCCTCGATCGCCGACGGTGTGCATGATCGTGCCCCTCCATGCGGGCCGGCGCGCCTCAGCGACAGCCGGGCCGCGGCGGAACGGCCGCTCGCGGCAGAGTCCTGCGGGCGGGCGCGTCACTGGCGCGCGTGGCTGCGGGCATAGCGTGCTCCTCTTGGTGCGACGGCGCCCACTATGACACGCGCCCTTCGGTCTGTCATCCGGTTTTTGTTCGTACCGAGACGCATTACTCTTCGTTGACCGGAAGTTGTAAGCGGGTTGCAAAACCGTTACGGAACGAGGCCGTCCGCGGGATGGGCACGTAGACTGGAGCGCGGCAGTCGCCTGCCCGGCCTCTGCCCGACGCGCGATCACAGGCGGCGGCGGGCGGAACGTGGGCCGGCGCGGCACGATGGACCCGGAGGGACGAACGATGGATGCGACGCCGGTGATCATCGAGGCGGCGATCAACGGCGGCACGCCGAAGAGCCGCAATCCCCATGTGCCCCGATCCGTCGACGAGATCGTGGATGACGCGCTGGCCTGCATCGCCGCGGGCGCGGCGATCGTGCACAACCACAACGACGAGCCCGTGATCGGCACGCCGGTCCACGCGGCCGCGCCGTATCTCGCCGCGTGGGCGCGCCTCCGCGAGCGGCATCCAGACGCGATTCTCTATCCGACGATGGGCAGCGGCACGCTGGGCGGCGCGCCGCAGGTGTCGATGGCCGCACGCTACGCGCACGTCGAGGAGTTGGCCCGCGCTGGCCATCTGCGCATGGGGCTGGTGGATCCCGGCTCCGTCGACCTCGGCGGACTGGACCGTGACGGCCTGCCGGCCGCGGTCGATGCGGTCTACGTCAACACGTACGCCGACACGCGCCACATGATCGAGCGCTGCGCCGAGCACCGGCTGGGGCCGAGCGTGTCGATTTTCGAGCCGGGCTTCCTGCGCCTGGCGCTGGCCTATCACGCCAAAGGGGCGTTGCCGCGCGGGGCGCTGATCAAGCTCTACTTCGGCGGCGGCACGCCCGGCTTCGGTCTGCCGCCCACGCTGCCGGGGCTTGGGGCGTATCTCTCCCTGCTGGAAGGCACGGGGCTGCCCTGGAGCGTGGCGGTATTGGGCGGCGACGTGCTGGGCACGATCGCGGAAGAGGCGGTGCGCCGCGGCGGCCACCTGCGCGTGGGGCTGGAGGACTTCGCCGGCCCGCGCACGCCGCGCAATGTCGAGCTGGTGCAGGAAGCCGTGGCGCTGATCCGCCGCCTAGGCCGCCGCCCCGCAACGATCGCAGAGGCCGCGGAGATTTTGGGACTGCAGCGGTAGCGACATGCACCGGGGGTGGTACATTGTGATATGCTATGAGCAATGCAGTGATATCTATCCAATGAGGAAGTTGAGATGAGGGCAATCGTCGCATCCATCACCGAACGTGGGCAGGTTACCGTCCCGGCCGAGGTACGCCGCCTGCTGGGCACGGGTCCGCACGGCAAAGTTGTCTTTGAGATTGATGGGAGCGAAGTGCGCTTGAAGCGGCCTGAGTTCACGCTAGAGACAGCCTTCGGCTCCGTTCAGCCTATCCACCGGCCCGAGAATTTTGAGCAGATGATCCGCGATGCGAAGGAGGAGCGTGCGGAACGAGCCGTGCGACAACTGCGCGACCGATGAGGTGGATCGACGCCAATACCTTCATCCGCTTCCTGACGGCGGACGATCCGGTGAAGGCTGCTCGCTGCCGGGCGCTTTTCGAGCGGATGCAACGTGGCGAAGAGGAAGGGCGGACCTCGGAGGCGATCGTCGCTGAGGTAGTATATGTGCTCGTCTCTCCGCGCCAGTACGGCCTGGCACGCCCGGACATCCATGCGCGCCTGCTTCCGCTGCTCATGGTGCGAGGGCTGCGACTGCCGCAGAAACAAGCATGTCTTCGAGCCCTCGAGATCTGGGAGCAGCATTCCACGCTGGACTACGAAGACGCCTTGAGCGCGGCGCACATGGAAGCTGAGAACATCGCTGAAATCTACAGCTACGACCACGGATTCGACCACGTTGCCGGAATCAGGCACCTCGAACCGTAATCGTGGACGAGGCCCAATGTGCCATCCGCGGCGGCATGGGAGCTGCTTGTGAGTCGCTGGGAGCATCGGCGATGAGCTGGGCCTCCACTGCCCTCGAGCGGCTGCAGCGCGGCGAAACCATCACCATCCGCCCGCGCGGACGTTCGATGACCGGGAAGGTGAACGACGGCGACCGCGTGACGGTTGAACCTGCAACCGGGCGCGAACTGTCGGTGGGAGACATCGTGCTGGTGCGTGTTCACGGGCACGTCTACCTGCATCTGATCAAGGCGAAACAAGGCGAGCGGCTGCTGATCGGCAACAACCGCGGCGGTGTAAACGGCTGGGTTGGCCGGAACGCCGTCTACGGAGTCGCGCTGCATATCGAGGCAGTGCGGCGATAGCGCCTGGAATTGGGATGACACTGCCCCGCCCCCGCCCGTGCCATCCCGCCATGCGCGGGCTACAGTGAGGCCATAGCCTGCGCGCCGCCTGTGTGGCTGCGCTTCGGAGTCCTGCCCATGCCGCCCTTGCCCACGCGCGGGCCGCTCGCCGGCCTTACCGTGCTCGACCTCACCTGGGTGCTCTCCGGCCCTTTCGCCGCGATGACGCTCTCGGACCTCGGCGCCGATGTGATCAAGATCGAGCGCCCGCCCTACGGCGACATCGCCCGCACGACGGGGCCGCATGTTCGATCGCCTCACCCCCCGGCCCCCTCTCCAGGTTCTTCCATCGCGCGGAGCGCGATCTCAAATCGAGAGGGGGAGGGTATGGAAGAGTCGTCGTACTTCTTCTCCATCAATCGCGGTAAGCGCTCCGTTGCCATCGATCTGCGCGCTGAAGCGGGCAAAGCGGCGTTCTGTGCGCTCGTGCGCGCGGCCGACGTGGTGCTGGAGAACTTCACGCCGGGCACGATGGACCGGCTTGGCCTTGGCTACGCGGTGCTGCGCGGGCTGAACCCGCGCCTGGTCTACTGCGCCATCTCCGGATTCGGCCAAACCGGGCCAGACCGCGACCTGCCCGCGCTTGACGTGATCGTGCAGGGCATGGGCGGCATCATGTCGATCACGGGCGAGCCGGGCCGGCCGCCCGTACGCGTCGGCACCTCGATCGGCGACGTGGCCGCCGGGCTTTACGCCGCGGTCGGCATCCTCAGTGCGCTGCGCGAGCGCGACCGCTCCGGCGAGGGGCAGTTCGTCGATATCTCCATGCTCGACTGCCAGCTCGCCATTCAGGAGAACGCCTTCGGCCGCTACTTCGCCTCCGAAAAGCATGTCGTTCCCGGTCCGCTGGGCACGCGGCATCCTGCCGCCACGCCGTTTCAGGCGTTTCCGACGCGGGACGGCTATATCGTCGTGGCGCTGGCCTTCGGCGCGGAGAATCAGTGGCAACTGCTTTGCGCCATCCTCGGCGTGGTCGAGCTTCTGGACGATGAGCGGTTCGAGACGAGCGGCAAGCGCACCGCGAACCATGCCGCGCTCGAACCGGTGCTGAACGCCGCCTTCGCCAAACGCACGACGGCGGCATGGCTCACGGAGTTGCGTCCCGCCGGCATTCCCTGCGGCCCCGTCAACACCATTGCCGATGCTGCGGCCAGTCCGCAGGTAGCCGCCCGCCGGATGTTGACCAGCGTCACGCATCCCAAGGGCATGAGCCTGACGATCGTGGATTCGCCCGTCAAGCTCTCGCGCACGCCGGGCGGGATCAAAGGTCCGCCACCGACCGTGGGTCAGGATACGCGCGCCGTGCTGCGCGAACTGGGTGGCCTGGACGAGGCGCGCATCGATACGCTGCTCTCCGCCGGCATCGTGCTGGAAACCGACCCGAAAACGGCGCCGGCAATTCCGCATTGAGGGTTGGGCTGCCGGGCGCTCCGTCCGGCGCGCCTATGAGCCGAGCAGCGGCAGGGCCGCGCTCACCTTGCCGTCGAGCGTGGTCGTGATCTGCTGCAAAAGGTCTTGCTGCGGCGAGAGCGCGGCGGCGACCACCGTGTACTGCACGACGCCGCGCCGCACGAAGGCGATATCCACAACGACAGACACGGGCAGCCCGGCCACCGTCGCCGTGCCGCTCAACTCGACGGCGCTCGACTCGTCGCCGAAGGCGGGGAAGTCGAGCGGCATGGCATCGGAGAGCGTCAGGCTTACGCCGCTAGAGGCAGCCGCCTGCTGACCCACGCTCGCCGCGTCCTGCTGCTCGAAGGCGTTCCAGGCGGAGGCGCCGTCGGGCGAGTCGAACACCGTCAGCACGTCGCCGACGCCGGCCGGGCCGCCGGCGAGCACGGCGCCGCGATTGGCCGCCTCGAAGCCCTGTTGATAGCCCTGCTGAAAGCCGCTGCTGGTCAGCAGATCGGCCACGCCCGCTGTTCCCTCAGCAGCAATCGCGTCGGCGGAAAGGCCGCCCTGTTCGGCCAACTGCAGCGAGTCCGGCACATCGGACTGCTGCAAGGCCGCGGCGGCGAAGAAGTCGTCCGCGGTGGCCGGTGCCGCGGCGAGCGCCACGGCGCGCGCGGGTGCGGGGTGGCTCACCATTCGCCCGCCGAGCGCGAGCGTGCCCGCCAGAAGCAGGACAAAGCCCGTGCGGGCTGTATAAACTCCGAACATTCCTCACCTCCGAAAGCGCGTGGTTGGCAGGCCGCCCGCTCAGCAACTTCCGTGGGTGGCGCTGAGCCGCGGCCAGGCGTGGTGCCGCAAAATGACGGGGAATCGGCGGTGGGGCGGTGCCTCACCACCGATGGTACGCTACGATGCCGCGGGCGTCGGCGTCGCCGCTGCGGATAGCGGATACTCGGCTGCCGCTCAGCGCGCCGAGGGAAAGACGGCCGGGCGCTTTTCGCGGATGCCCTGCATGCCGGCCGCCACGTCGCCGCCGAAGAAGCCCATCATCTCGGCCAGCAGCGAATAGTCGAACGAGGTCAGCCCGCCCAGCCGCAACCACTGATTCAGCGCCCGCTTGGTAAAGCGCAGCGCGTACTGCGGGCCGTCGGCCAGCTTGCGGGCCACCGCCAGCGCCTCGGGCAGCACCTGCGCCCGCGGCACGGCCTTGCTGACCAGGCCGATGCGCTCCGCCTCGCGGCCGTCGATGAAGTCGCAGGTGAGCAGGTAATACTTCGCCTTGGCCATGCCGCACAGCAGCGGCCAGATGATGCAGGCGTGGTCGCCCGCGGCCACGCCCAGCCGCGTATGGCCGTCGGTGAGCCGCGCCTCTTCGGCCACGATCGAGATGTCCGCCATCAGCGCCACAACTAGGCCGGCGCCCACGGCCACGCCGTTGATCGCCGAGATGATCGGCTTATCGCAGTTGACGATCGTGTAGACCAGGTCTCGCGCCTCTTTGGCCAGCGCCACGATCGCCTCGTAGCGCTCGTTTGCCGGCAGTTTGTCGCGCTCTTCCAGATCGCCCAGGTCGCCGCCGGCGGAAAATGCCTGCTCACCCGCGCCGGTGACAACGGCCACGCGCACGGCCGGGTCGTTGTCGATGTCCGTCCAGATCTGCGTCAGTTCCCAGTGCAGACGGTTGTTGGTCGCGTTGTAGAAATCCGGCCGGTTGATCGTGACCAGCGCGATGCCGTCGTCGACCGCGATCGTGAGGAACTGGTACTCGCTGTACTGCATCGGGAGTGATCCTTTCCCGCGCCGGGCTGCGCGTGGCGAGCGCTGCCGGCAACGGCGCGCGGGCCGTCAGGCGGCCGAAGTCGTGAGCCAGTGCGGATTACGATCGGTGCCGTCGTGCAGATCGGTCGTCTTGCAGCGCTGCCAGCCGCCGTCGATCGCGGCGCGGATCAGGCGGATCGCCTGGCGGCGTTCGATTTTGCCGATGGGGAAGCCGCCCAGCCCCGCGGCGCTGACGCGCTCGCCGCTGCTGCCGAGTACGCGATACTGCATCGCCGCATCCTCCAGACCGGGAGCGCTGCCGCTCCGACGCGCAGGAGCAGCAGCCGACTGCGCCGGCGCGTCCGCCTCAGCCGTCGCCCGGCGTGATCTCGGTCAGCGGGCGCTCGGTCTTGGCGTAGGTCAGCTTCTCCACGATCAGGCCGTCGCGCATGCGCAGGATATCGAGTCCGCGCCAGGCACGGCGGCTGCCCTTCCATGTGAAGACGCACAGCCAGCGGGCCAGCGCCTCTTGCGCCTCGGCATCGATGAACAGATCTTCGACCTGGAACTGGATGTCGCCGTAGTCGCCGCGGAAGTTGGGCAGAAAGCCCTCGCGCACCGCCGCCCTGCCCTGCCAGAGGGCGCCGTTGAACTCGTCGTAGATCGCGTCGTCGGCCACACAGGCCATCGCTGCGTCGAGGTCATGCCGGGCCCAGGCGGCGAAGAACCGGTCTACCAGCGCTGAGAGTTCGGCGCGAGATGTCTGTACGCTCGTCATAAACTTCGCTCCCGCGGCGGTGTCGCCCGGGTGTGACCAACAGTTGTGGGTCACCGGCTCAGGCAGCTAAGCCAATCTGGGT
>CALFMN010000102.1 GCA_937879875.1 uncultured Chloroflexota bacterium
ATATGCTCTTCCATCGTGGCGGATCTCCTGTCGCTTGTGTATGGGAGAGAAGGGGGTCGGGGGGTTATGAGGGTCCACGTCCCGCTCGCGCCCCCGCTTTCTCCTTGCGGTCCAGGCTCTCCAGCGCCGGCGGCGCCACCGGGTCGAGGCCGGCCTCACGGATCGCACGGTTCAGCGCGGCCACATCGTTCGCCAGTACGTCGCGCAGCCGGCCAAGCTGCACGTCGAGCTGCGCGGCAAGCTCGGCGAAGACCTCGCGCGCCTGCTTCGTCGGCGCCGCGTCGGCGCTGGCGATCACGGGCGGCAGGCCGGCTAGCTTCGGTACCAGCTTCGCAGGGTAGTTCAGCCGATCCAGTGCGCCCTTTGCGCGGCTGTCGATCAGCTCAGCCTCGATCTCCGTGAGCCGCTTCTTCAGCGCCGACGCGGCCTGTCGCAGCGCCGTACCGTTGTCCGCCGTCTTTGCCCGCGTCAGCCAGCGCTCCGCCTGGTCGCGCAGGTCGCGCAGCTGGATCACGGCGCCGTTCGCCTCCGAAATGCGGTCGCGCACTTCGAGCGCAAAGGCGTACTGCGCCTCGAAGTCGGCCTGTGTCGCCGCCACGCGCGGGTCTTTCAGGACCTCAAACGGCTGTGTCTGGCTCTCGCCGTTCACGCTCAGCCGCACCTGGTAGCTGCCGGGCGGCACGACCGGGCCGGCCACCTGCACGTCGGTCAGCGTCTCGCCGGGCAGCTTGCGGGCGTCGACGCCGCGCATGTTCCAAAGGAAGCGGTTGGCGCCCGCCTGCTTCGGCACCCGCAGCTCTTCGGCCTCCGCGGCCTTCGCCTCGGCCGTCTGGGCCTCGACGCCTTCCTCGCCCTCTTCACCCTCGGCCGGCGCCTCCACGGACGTTGCCGGCTCGGCCTCGTCCGGCTTGCTGGTGAAGGCCTTGAGCTCGTTGCCCCGAGCGTCGAGGAACGTCAGCGTAACAGCGCCTTGCGGCTCCTCTTTGAGCCAGTACGTCACGATCACGCCGTCCGGCGGGTTCTTGCCGGCGTCGAGCACGGTGCGGATCAGTTCGCCGTGCTCGCCCTTCTTCTCGGTGAAGGTCACGGCCCAGCCGAGGCCCATGTTGTAGTTCTTGCCCGCGTCGGCCGGGCGGCCGGCGCCGGGCAGCGGCCGCGTTCGATACGTCGGCCGCGGCTGGAAGAGGTGCAGTGCCTTGCCCGCGATCTCGCCCGCCAGTTGCCGCAACGGCGACAGATCGTCCAGCACCCAGAACGAGCGGCCGTGCGTGGCGGCGACGAGGTCGGTGTCCTTCACCTGCAGATCGTGCACGGGCACAGCGGGCAGGTTGGTTTGCAGCGGCTGCCAGCTCGCGCCGTCGTCGAAGCTGACGTAGACGCCGCGCTCCGTGCCGGCGTAGAGCAGGCCGCGCCGCGTCGGGTCTTCGCGGATCACGCGGGTGATGTCGCCGTCGCTCAGGCCGTTGGTGATCGGCTGCCAGGATTTGCCGTAGTCGCTGGTCTTGAGCAGGATGGGGCGGAAGTCGTCCAGCTTGTAGCGCGTGGCGGCGACGTAGGCGGTGGCGGCGTCGTGCGGCGAGGGCTCGATCGTGCAGATCGTGCTCCACTCGGGCAGGTCGGGCGGCGTGAGGTTCTGCCAGCTGCTGCCGTCGCGCGAGAGGTGGAGCAGGCCGTCGTCCGATCCGGCCCAGAGCAGCCTGCGTTCAAGCGGCGACTCGGCCAGGGCGAAGACGGTGCAGTAGTGCTCGGCGCCGGTCGTGTCCTTCGTGATCGGCCCGCCGGAGGGGCCGAGCTTGCTCGCGTCGTTGCGGGTGAGGTCCGGGCTGATCGGCTCCCAGCTCGAGCCTTCATCGAAAGACTGAAAGACGCGTTCGCCGGTGACGTAGAGCGTGTTCGGGTCGTGGGGCGAGATCAGGATCGGATAGGTCCACTGAAAGCGGTGTTTCAAGTCTTTGGCGCCGTAGCCGCTGTAGACCTCCGGCCACACGGTGACGATGCGCGTCTGCGCCGTGCCGTGGTCGTAGCGCAGCAGCGAGCCGCCGCCGCCCGGCGAGCTGCCCACGGCGCCGGAAAAGACGACGTTCGGGTTGTCCGGCCGGACTTGAATATGCCCGCTCTCCGAGCTGCCGACAGCGTAGCACTCGCCCCAGGGGATGGCGCCCGCTGCCGAGCGGCTGGGTACGCTGATCGCGGAGTTGTCCTGCTGGGTGCCGTAGACGCGGTAGGGGAACTGCGTGTCGATCGCGACGTGGTAGAACTGCGCGGTAGGCTGGTTGTAGATCGTGGACCAGCTCGCGCCGGCGTTGTAGCTGACGCAGGCGCCGCCGTCGTTGCCCTCGATCATGCGCTGCGGGTCGGCGGGGTCGATCCAGAGGTCGTGGTTGTCGCCGTGCGGCGTGGTCACGGGCGTGAACGTCTTGCCGCCGTCGCTGGAGCGCCACATTTTGAGATTGAGGCTGTAGACCGTCTCGGCGTCCTGCGGGTCGGCGAAGATGTGCATGTAGTACCAGGGCCGCTGGCGGATGTCGCGGTCCTCGCTGATGCGCTGCCAGTTCTCGCCGGCGTCATCCGAGCGGAACAGCCCGCCCTCCTCCGCCTCGACGATCGCCCAGACGCGCCCCGCCTTCGCCGGTGAGACGGCGACGCCGATGCGGCCCTTGATGCCTTTGGGCATGCCCGGCTTGTCCGAGAGATTCTGCCAGCTCTCGCCGCCATCGGTCGAGCGGTAGAGGCCCGAGTCCGGCCCGCCGCTTTCCAGCGTCCACGGCGTGCGGATCACCTGCCAGATCGCGGCGTAGAGCAGGCGCGGATTGTGCGGGTCCATCGAAAGGTCGGCGGCGCCGGCGCGCTCGCTGACGAACAGCGACTGCTGCCAGCTCTGGCCGCCGTCCTGCGAGCGGAAGACACCGCGTTCTTTGTTCGGCCCGAAGGCGTGGCCCAGCGCCGCGATGTAGACCGTGTCCGGGTCGTTGGGGTGCACGCGCACGCGGCTGATATGGCGCGTGTCCGCCAGACCGAGGTGCTGCCAGCTTCTGCCCGCATCGGTGGAGCGGTAGACGCCGTCGCCGTGGAGCACGTTGCCGCGGATGCAAGCCTCGCCCATGCCGGCGTAGATCACGTTCGGATCGGCGTCGGCGACGGCGATCGCGCCGACGGGCGCGGTCTTGAGGAAGCCGTCGGAGACGTTCTCCCAGTAGGTGCCGGCGTCCGTGGTCTTCCAGACGCCGCCGCCGCAGGCGCCGAAGTAGAACGTGGCCGGCTCAGCCGGGTCGCCGGCCACGGCCACGACACGCCCGCCGCGCGGCGGGCCGATCATCCGCCACTCCATCGTCTTGAGCAGAGCCTGATCCATCGGCATCGCTAACCTCCCGCGTGGCTGTCTCGGCCACCGCGCAGAGAATACAATTTCTACGGTGCGCGTGTCAGGCAGCGGGGGCGATCGGGGCGACGGCGCGCTGAAATCTGGAGGTTTGGTCGTGGTGGTGAATGCGTGGCCGGAGATCTTCGACGCGGAGCGACCCGCTTTTGGCAGCGCCGAATTACCTGATGGTCTGTTCTTCGCCTGTGACAATTGGCGCCTGGCGGGTCGCTGGGACGAGGCCGTCGTTCT
This sequence comes from uncultured Chloroflexota bacterium, assembly GCA_937879875.1. GTDB lineage: Bacteria > Chloroflexota > Dehalococcoidia > CAUJGQ01 > CAUJGQ01 > CALFMN01. Next base: position 3,611 of record CALFMN010000102.1, read on the forward strand.
GCTCAATGCCGCGCGTCCCCTCGCCCGGGACTACGGTGCGGAGGAGGAGGGCCGCCTGCTGGGGACGCTGGTGTGTACGTTGAACGACTGCTTCCACTTCCGCGCAGATCCCGGTGATCCGCTGGAGCGAGCGCTGGAGGACCTGACCGAGGTTGCAGAACAGGCGCACAGCGATCTGCTGTGCGCCGCGGCCTGGGATCAACGTGGTCTGGCCTTGCACTACGCCTATCTCAATGACCGCAACGCCGGCGAATTGCCCGAAGAACTGCAGTGTTTTGAGCGGGGCCTGCGCCTGCGCCAGGCGATCGGCCACACCGCGTATGAGGCCGAGTCCCTGTTCCATATTGGGTTGGTCCATCAGGTAGTGCGCGGCGACAGCAGCGCCGCACGGCCATACTTCGAACGCGCAAACAACATGGCACGACAGAGCGACAGCAGTGAACTGGCATCGTATACGGCGCGGCACCTGGGCTTTATCTACGTTCAGAACGGCGACACGTCCGCTGCCGAAGCTGCCCTGATCGAGTCGCTGCGGCTGCGCCGCATAGAAAGCTTCGTTCCGGGTATCGCCAGCGCCATGCTCACCCTGGCCGGCTTTCTCGCTCAGATCTACCAGCGCAACGCCGAAGCCATAGCGCTGGCGGGAGAGGCGCGAACCATGCTGTCCGGCATCGGCGCGACGGCGTATCTTGCGATCGCAGACCGGCAGCTCGAAGAGTTGCGGTCGTCGCACTCCGGTGGCAGCCGCTGATGGCGCGCATTCCGCTGGTCGAGTACGAGACCGCCCCGCGCGAGGTCCGCGCCCTGTACGACGCCCACGGCGGACCGGGGCAGCGCAACGTGGCGAAGCTGTTCGCCAACCAGGCCGACTTCCTCGCCGGCTTCTATGCCTTCGTGGACGGCCTCTACCGGCATAACGAACTGCCGGCGCGGCTGCGCGAACTGGCGTACCTGCGCGCCTCGCAGCTCAACTCCTGCCACTACTGAGTGCCGACGCACCTGGCGCTCGGTTCGAGCGCCGGCATCACGGATGAAGAGCTGTCCTGGCTGAACGGCTGGCCAGAGGCGCCTGTCTTCGACGAAACGGACCGCCTCGTGCTGCGCTACGCCGACGTTCTGACACGAGAGAACCGCGTCGACGCCGATCTGTACGCCGCGCTCTCGGTCTGCTTCCCGCCGCGGCAACTGTTCGAGTTGTGCCTGGCCGTCAGCCTGGCCTCGCTGGTCAACCGCGTCCACGCCACGTTTCTCACGGATGTGGACGAGCGCACCGCCGCCAGGGTGCAAAGCATGGATCTGCACGAACGGCGCGCCGGCAGCGCGGATACCGGCTGAACCGAGGGACTGCGCGAAACTCGAACTGCTGTGCCTCGGCGGCCTGTTCCACGTCGAGCCCACGATCTTATGACCAGCAACGCGTGAGCCATCCCAATACCCACACCACGAGCAGGGGTCCGCAAGCGGGCGTTCGCCATATGATGGATCGCGTATCTAGCCAGGAGCACATCGCGTTGATACCTTCCGGCATCGATGATCGCCTGCTCGACAGCCTGGTACCTGGCGGCGCTCGTGCCCTGGCGAGCAGGGATAGCCAGAAGGCTATTCCAGCGATCGCGAAGGATCAGGCGCTACTCCGCGAAATCGAAGATGCGATCCAGACGTTGCCCACCTCGCATAACCTGCTCACCGGCGACGGTCGCAGCATGGCACACATTCCCGATGCCAGTGTTCACCTCGTCGTGACGTCACCGCCGTACTGGACGCTGAAGGAGTATGCCGACCATCCTGCTCAGCTTGGCCACGTCGACGACTACACGCTGTTTTTGGACGAACTGGACAAGGTGTGGAGTGAGGCCTTCCGTGTGCTTGTACCGGGAGGACGCCTCGTTGTCGTAGTTGGTGATGTATGTCTGCCGCGCCGCCGGTTTGGCCGCCACGTCGTTTTTCCGTTGCATGCCAGCATTCAAGAACATTGCCGCACCATTGGCTTCGACAACCTGGCGCCGATCATTTGGCACAAAATTGCAAACGCGAAGCTGGAAGTAGAGAACGGATCCAGCTTTCTCGGCAAGCCCTACGAGCCAAACGGGATCATCAAAAACGACATAGAGTATATTTTGTTTCAGAGAAAGCCAGGAGGATATCGACAGCCGTCGCTTGCGGCACGGATTCTCTCGGTGATCCCCGCTGAGGCTCATAAGGACTGGTTTCAACAGATTTGGACATTGCCCGGTGCTTCAACTCGGCGGCATCCGGCGCCGTTCCCGCTCAAGCTGGCTGAGCGTCTGGTGCGGATGTTCTCATTCGCCGGAGACACCGTGCTTGACCCGTTCATGGGCACGGGGACGACGAACCTGGCCGCCCGTCGCTGGGGCAGGAACAGCATCGGCATCGAGGTTATCCCGGAGTATCACGACCTCGCTCAGCGCCGGATGGATGCCCGAGATGGTGTGCAACTGGCACTCGCATCAGGGGAATGACCGGCGTGTTTCTCGTTCCATCGTACGTATTCGCCGAGGCCGTACGGGCGTTCTGGGGGACTCGCATGCGCCAGTCGAGTGCCCAGACAGCTCGCGGTACGGCCGATCAGGGTGCGCGCGGCGCTGTCACCGGCGGCGCGCAGATGAACGGCTTTGTGCGAACCATTGTGACACTGATGGTCAACTCAGGAGTGAGGCCAGAGTCCATCTTTGTGGATCGTGGTGCTATCCCGATGGACTACGGCGCGGGCAGCACGACAAGCTTGCCTGGCTACTACCGCCCCACGAAGAAGTGGGACATCGTGGTAGTTGAGCGTGGAGATCTCATCGCTGCAATTGAACTGAAGTCCCAGATCGGACCATCTTTCGGGAATAACTTCAACAACCGGACCGAAGAGGCGATCGGAACCGCGGCCGATATCTGGACAGCCTATCGCGAGGGCGCGTTCGGTACGTCCGCGACTCCCTGGCTTGGCTACCTTTTCTTGCTCGAAGATTGTGCGGACTCCCGGAGACCGGTCCCAGCTCGAACGCCGCACTTTGCGGTGTTTCCGGAGTTCGTCGGAGCTTCGTACGCGCTTCGCTATGAGTTGCTGTGTCGAAGGCTGGTCCGTGAACGCCAGTACAGCGCGGCCTGCTTTCTCATGGCCGACGCGGCACACGCCGATGCGGCAGAGAACTATACCGAGCCCGCTCAGGATCTCGCCGGTGAGCGTTTTCTGACGCAACTATTGTCGCACGTGTCAGCCAATGCCCGGTAGTAGGGCGCGGTTTCGCTGAGCTGGTTCATCGACAGGCGCAACGTCATCCGTAGTCAGGAATCTGGCCGAAGCGCTCGCGCAGGCCGGCGCGGCCGGCAGGCGTGAGGCGCACCGCACGGCTCGATGGACGCGGCTCAATCCAGCGCAGCTCGATCAGCCGGCGGGCCAGCGCCGTGGCCAGCGACCCGGCGAGATGGTGCCGCCGCTGGGTCCGGTCAAGGCAGGGGCGCAGCAGCGGGCGCCGTGCACGGCAGAGCGCGGCGATGTCGATACCGAACGTGCCGAACGCCGAGCGGCCAGGCTCGGTCAGTTCGAAGCCGCCCTCTGTACGGCTGATCCAGCCGCCTGCAACCAGCGCCTCGGTCAGCCTTACACCGAGCGTTCCGGCCAGGTGGTCGTAGCAGAGGCGGGCGAAACGCAGCTCCGAAGCGATCCGTGGCCCGTCTTCGTGCGGCTCGGCAGCGGACAGCGTCTCATTGAGCAGGGCGAGCGCCTCGAGAGTGCGCACAACCCGCGCGCCGGCGATGCGGAAATAGCGGTGCCGGCCCTGCTGCTCGACGGCGAGCAGACCGGCCTCAAGCAGGCGCGCGAGATGGCTGCTGGCGGTTTGCGGCGTCACGCGGGCGCGACGAGCGAGCTCGCCGGCGGGTAGGGCGCGCCCATCGCTGAGCGCGGCAAGCATGGCGGCGCGCGCCGGCTCGGCAAGCAAAGCCGCAGTCGTGGTGATCTCTGCGTCGCGCAGCATGCTTCGATGCTACTCGAAGCGATCGCCGCCTACCATTGCCGCAGCAACCAAAAGGAGCGAAACCATGTCGCAAGAGCACAGCTCTGCCGCGGATTGCGCCCGCATCTTCGAGCAGTGGCAGGAGCGGGCGCGGGCGGGCGATGTCGAAGGCACGCTGGCGCTCTACGCCGAGGACGCCGTGCTGGAATCGCCGCTCATTCCCGCCATCATGGGCGTGGAACGCGGCGTGCTGCGTGGCCACGCCGAGATCCGCCCGTTCTTCGAGGAAGGCACGCGCCGCCGTCCGAACGAGTTGGTGCGCTGGCACCGCAGCGGCGCCTACTTCTGCGCCAACGGCATGCTCGTCTGGGAGTACCCGCGCGAGGCGCCGGACGGCGATCAGGTCGACATCGCCGAGTTCATGGAGCTTCGCGACGGCAAGATTCAGCATCACCGCATCTACTGGGGCTGGTTCGGTGTGCGGATGCTGCAGCAGTCGGCGGCGCGAAAGGCGGCGCCCTGAGTCAGCACACGGCACGACCCTTGTTCGATGGGTCCGAGTGCGTTTCGGCCAGCATGGTGAGAAACGCCGCGGCGGCGGGAGCGGGCCGCGCGCCGGTGCGTTGCAGCAAATACCACGGCCGGCGCAGGTCCAGCCCGTCGATGCGGAAGCCGCGCAACCTGCCCGCGGCGACTTCGTCCACCACGGCATAGCGCGAGATGAACGAGGCGCCGAGCCCGGCCGCGACCGCGCGCTTGATCGCTTCGATGTTGCCCAGCTCCATCGCTGGCGGCCATTCGACGCCGAGGGCGCGCAGCCGCCCATCCACCAGCGTACGGGTGAAGGCCGTTGGCTCGCGGGCGAGATAGCGCAGACGCGTCAACTCGTCCAGTGACAGCACGCCGTCGGCCACGACGCGCTCAGGCACGAACGCGGGCGGCGCCATCAGCAACAGCTCGTCCTCGAGCAGCGGTGTTGCGCTGAGACGATCGTCCTGGGCCAGCCCTTCGACCACGCCGAGTGCAGACTCGCCATCGGCGACGCGCCGCGCCACGCGGGCACTGACATCGACCTCGAGCAACACCTCGATCGCGGGGTACGCTCGGGCGAACGCGCCGAGCAGCGGCGGCAGCCAATACGTCGCCGGCGTCGGGCTGGCCGCAACCCGCAGCCTGCCGCTGGCCACGCCGCGCACTTCGGCCAGCGCGTGCGCGGCCTCGTCCAGCAGCGCCGTAACCCGCTCGGCATAGGGCAGCAAGGCTTCGCCCGCGTCGGTCAACTCGATGCGCCGCGGCAGCCGTTCGAAGAGGCGCACGCCGTGCTCGCGCTCCAGCGCTTCGATCTGCTGGCTGACGGCGGACTGCGTCAGGTGCTGCGACTCGGCGGCGCGGCTGAAGCTGCGCTGCTGCGCCACCGCAAGAAAGAGCCTGAGCTGATGGCTGGTCACCGCGTTCTGCCCATTATTCAGTAGCAGAGCTAATGTTATACATTATGAACTCGTACTTGCCTAATCAGCAAACCGGCCCGATCATGAAAGCACGGAGCCGAAGCGGCGCGGCAAACACAGAGGAGCGATACGGTGGGCGCAAACCTTGCAGCGTATGCGGCGTTGGGCCTGACGGCGGGCGTGCTGAGCGGCCTTGTGGGCATCGGCGGCGGCATCCTGATCGTGCCGGCGCTCGTCGTGCTCTTCGGCCTCTCGCAGCACCAGGCGCAGGGCACGACACTGGCATTGCTCGTGCCGCCGATCGGCTTTCTCGGCGCCTGGACGTACTACAAACAGGGCTACGTCGATCTGCGGCTGGCAGCGCTGATCGCGGCCGGCTTCTTCCTCGGCAGCCTGTTCGGGGCGCAGTTCTCGGTTGGCCTCTCGGACAAAATGCTGGCCCGCGTGTTCGGCGGCGCCGTGGTGCTGATCGGCGCGAAGATGCTGATCGGCGCATAACCGGCGCGCTCAGCCAGAGCGCCGCGCTCTGCCTTCCGTGCAGTAGATCGCCAGCGTCTCCCGCGCGAGGGCGACGAGCCGCTCGCGCAGCCCATTCGGCTCGACCACCTCGGCCAGCGCGCCGAACGAGAGGATGTAGCCGCACGCCTCCGCCTCGGACTCGAACGAGAGCTGCAGGATGCTCCAGCCATCGTCGTCCGGCTGCGACTGCGCCTCGACGCGCAGATAGGCGCCGACGCTGCCCAGCCGCGAGAGCATCTCCGGTGCGACGCGCAGCGTGACCGGATACCGCGGCAGGCTGGCCGTGAAGCGCTCACTCGATGCTGCCCAATACGCCGCAAGATCGAACTCCGGTGGCCGCACCGCCGGCTCCGCGAGCAGCGCCGCCTCCTGCACGCGCGAGACGCGATAGGTCCGGATCTCGCCTTCCACCGCGGCGATGAGATACCAGACGCGCCCCTTGGCCACGAGGCCGAGCGGATCGACTGTGCGCTGTACATGGCTGCCGTCGCCGCGCTCGTAGATCAGGTCGAGCCGGCGATCCTGCCAGACGGCCTCCTGCAGCGCCGGCAGAAACGGCGCCGGCTCCCAGCCGCGCCGCCAACCACCCGTGTCCACATAAATGCGCTGCCGCGCATATTCGGCGTCGTGCCGGCGCAGCGAGGGCAGCGCCACCAGCAGCTTGATCAGCCCGCTCTCCGACGCGCGTTGCAGGCCCAGGTCGGCGAGCAGCGCGGGCGGCGTGCCAAGGAAGAGCGCTTGCACCTCCGCCTCGTTCAGTCCGGGTACGTCGACGTGATAGTGTTCCGGCAAAACCCAGCCGCCGCCGCGCCCGCGCTCGGCGTAGACCGGCACACCGGCGGCGCTCAGCGCCTCCATGTCGCGCTGGATCGTGCGCTCGGAGACTTCGAGCCGCTCGGCCAGCGTGCGAGCGGTCAGGCGGCGCTGCGCCTGCATCAGCAGCAGGATCGAGAGCAGGCGGTCGGCACGCACGGCGCGTTCGTCCCCTTCGTCGGTGCATCGATGAGCTGCCTTCATCGTAGCTGGAAAATAAGACAGGTGCTGACAGGTTTCATGGCATACGCTGTGCCGTGCGACGCGCCGTTGATGGCGCCGCGAGGAGGACAACCGATGTCCAATCAGCAAAGCGCCACGGCGCTGGCACAGCCGGCGCGCGACCGCCCCGACATCCCCGCCGGCTACGGCATTCACGGCGGCGAGGAGGGGATGCTGCCCTGGATATGGGTGCGCCGGCGGCTCGAAGCTGCGCAGAATTACTGGATCTGCAGCGCCCGTCCGGACGGCCGGCCGCACGCCATGCCGGTGTGGGGCGTATGGGTGGATGACACACTCCTGTTTGGCACCGGCCGCGACACGCGCAAGGCGCGCAATATCGCCGCCAATCCGCATGTTGCGGTGCATCTGGAGAGCGGCGACGACACGGTGATCGTCGAAGGCGTGGCCGAGGAGCTGCACGACTCGGCGCTGCTGGCGAAGGGCGACGCGGCCTATCTGGCCAAGTACGTCGATCCGGCCTCGGGCGAGGGATTTCATCTCACGCCGCCCGAAGGGGGCGACAGCTCGGTCTACTGCCTGCGTCCACGCATAGCGCAGGCCTGGCGCGAGGCGAGCTTTCCGGCGACGGCGACGCGCTTTCGGTTTGGATAGCCCTCATAACTCCCCTTCACCTGCTCTCTCATACACAGGCCGTGGGAGATCTGCTGCATGCAACGAGCAGTATGGGAGAGCAGGGGCGATCCGGCGCGGAGCGTTTCGAAGAGCATCTGGTTAGCAACAGGCTGCAGGGGCGCAAGCACCGGCGCGCCGGCGAACTGAACGCTCGCTCGGATCGCGCGCTGCAGGATCGCCCGTCGCTCCCATACGCTCTTGAACAGCCGTAGATCTCCTGGCGTCTGCGTATGGAAGAGACGGGACGGGGGGCGTCAGGGCCGCTCGCCCACGACCAGCACGTGCGAGCTGAGGCCCAGCAGCGTCGGCTCGTGCTCCACGGCGCGGATCGCCTCCAGCAGCAGCTCGCGCCGGCGCGCGTCATTCCACCAGGCGGCCAGATCGCGCACCGCGAACTGCGGCCCTTCGACGGCCACGCGATCGACGATCGCGAAGCCTGCTTCGGCCACCTCGTCGCGCAGTTCGTCCGGGTGATGGAAGTAGGCTGTGGTCCAGTAACGCTTCTCCGTCGGGTTGCGGTGCTGGCCGTCGCGCAGTCCGCGCCACATCAGCGGCAGAAACGCCGGATCGTCCATCTGCTCGAAGTAGAGGCCCGAAAACAGGCCGGCGAAGCGCGAGACGCCGACCGCGAAGACGCGGCCGCCCGGTTTCAGCACACGCAGCGCCTCCTGCAAGGCACGAAGCCGATCGTCGCGTTCGGTCAGATGATAGAGCGGTCCAAGCAGCAGCACGGCATCCGCACACATCTGCGCGAGCGGCAGCGTCCGTGCATCGCCCAGGATGATGCCCGCGAGCGGCGCTGCCGGCCGCTCGCTCTCTGCGTCGCGCACCAGCCGCGTATGCGCGGCCACGAGATCGAGCAGCACCACGCGGTAGCCCGCAGCCGCGAGCCAGCGTGCATACATGCCGGCGCCACCGCCGATATCGGCGATCAGCGCCGGCGCGGCGGGCAGATGGCGCAGCAGCAGTTCCTGCATGCGCGCCAGCTCCAGCGCGCCTCCGGCGTCCACCGTCAGCCGCACGGTTTCCGGCTCGCGCGTGTAGTACGCCACGACCTCGGCCATTGCCGGGGTCAGCGCCGTCGCGGCGCCAGTTTCGCGCGCATCGCCTGTCATCGTCTGTGCAGGATACATGACGCGCGGAAACCGCGGCAGCGCTACGATGCTGCACGATACGGCCTGCACATCCGAGGAGGCGCCGCCATGCCCGACATCCGCGATCTGTCCGAGCAGCTCTGGAACGGCACGCTGAGCACGGCCGAAATGCACCCGGTACACGGGCGCGTGCCGGAGGGCCAGGAGCTGGCCGAGGGGCTGCTCTACTACAAGGGCGTCGCCAGCGCCAACACGCTGGACAGCGGCGACGGGCTGGTGATGCTCGATACGGGCGCGATCAACGACCGCCGCCGGCTGCACGAGGCGGTGCGCGCCTGGCGGCCGCGGGCGCCGCTCGTCGCGGCGGTCTTCTCGCACCATCACGTGGACCACATCTTCGGCACCGTCCCCTTTGAAGAAGAGGCGAAGGCGCAGGACTGGGCGCCGCCGCGCGTCTACGCCCACGCGCTGATTCCGGCGAACTTCGACCGCTACCGCAAGACCCTGGGCTGGAACACCGCGATCAACCTGCGCCAGTTCGAGCTGCCGCCCGACCGTTTCCGCTGGCCGGCCGAGTACCGCTATCCCGACGTGACCTATCAGCAGGCGCTCACGTTCACCGTTGGCGATCTGACCTTCGCGCTGCGCCACGCCCGCGGCGAGACCGAAGACGCGACCTGGACCTGGGTGCCGGAGCGGCGCATCCTCGCACCCGGCGACCTCTTCATCTGGGCCGTGCCGAACGCGGGCAATCCGCAGAAAGTGCAGCGCTACGCCGGCGAATGGGCGGCGGCGCTGCGCGAGATGGCGGCGCTTGGCGCCGAGATCATGCTGCCGGGCCACGGCCTGCCGATCTTCGGCGCCGAGCGCATTCGCGTTGCCCTGCTGGATACAGCCGAGCTGCTCGATTCGCTGGAGGCGCAGGTGTTGGCGCTGATGAACGCTGGCGCCACGCTCGACCGCGTGCTGCACGAAGTCCAGCCGCCCGCGCAGCTACTGGAGAAGCCGTACCTGCGCCCCGTCTACGACGACCCGCAGTTCCTGCTGCGCAACATCTGGCGGCTGTACGGCGGCTGGTGGGACGGCGAGCCTGACAACCTGCTGCCCGCGCCCCGCGCCGAGCAGGCGCACGAATGGGTGCGGCTCGCCGGCGGCCTGGCGAACGTAATCGCGCGGGCGGCGGCGCTGAAGGAAGAAGGCAACCTGCGCCTTGCCTGCCACCTGATCGAGTTCGCCGCGATCGCCGAGCCGGCCTCGCGCGAGGCGCACGAGCTGCGCCGCGCGATCTACGCGCAGCGCGCCAGCCGCGAGCAGTCGAGCATGGCCCGCAACATTCTCAACCACGCCGCGCAGGCGAGCGCCCAGGGCAAGCGCGACTTCGCCGGCCAGGCGTAAGCGGCGGGCGTATACTGGATGTAGCACGCTCAGGACGAACACGATGAAACGCAAGCCTGCGCCGGCTACGGACGATCCGTGCATCGAGCGACTTGCATACACGGCGCCCGACCAGATCGAGTGGATTCAGAAGTCCGAAGCGCATCTGGCAGCCGAGGCGGAACTTGCGGCGAAGCAGGCCGCGGCACGCGACGCCGGCGACGCGCAGCCGGCGCACCCGGCGAATTGAGCCGGATGTCCGGACCAGCTCGCGCGTTCGAACAACGCCGCGAGGCGTTGATCACCCGGCTTGAAGCGCTGGCCGGCCATGACCAGCGCATCGTCGCGCTCTGGCTGCAGGGCAGCCTTGCGGCGGGCACGGCCGATGCGCTCTCGGATGTCGATGCCTATCTCGCGATCGCGGACGAGCAGTTCGACGCGGTCTACGCCGCCCGGCTCCAACTGGCCGCAATGCTCGGCGACGTGCTCGCATGGGCGGACGCGATCGTGCCGGGGCTCAACGCCCTGCACTGCGTGCTCGCCGGCCCGGTGAAGCTCGACCTCTTCTTCGAGCGAGCGAGTCAGGCGCCGAACGTCAATCGGCCTGCCGTGCGCGTGCTGGTCGATAAGGCCGGGCTGGGGCCGCGGCTGAAAACCGGCTGGCGGCCGTCGCCGGCGAGCACGGCACAGCGCATGGACGCGGTGTTTCGCGGCACCCGGCAGGGCTGCACCTGGCCGGTGCGGCTCTTGCTGCGCGGGCAGTGGTCCATCTTCGCGATGGCCGAGCTGGAGGTCATCAACGACAACTTGGCGCTGCTCATGGCCGTGCAAACCGATCCCGCGCTGCTCTTTCACAACCGGTTCTCGTACCCGCGCCTGCTGCGCCCGGAGCAGCGGGCCGAGCTGGACGGCCTGACGCGGGTGCTGCTGGAAGCGGTTGTCCGTCGCGATCTCGCCGCCATGCGCGACGCCCACCTGCGCATCTACGACGCGCTCGTGCGCGAAGGGCGCGCCGCCTACGCCGCGCTCGGCATGGAGTATCCCGGCACTGAAGCCGGCGATGCGGCCATCCGTGCATTTTATGAGCGCGACTGGCCGCGGTAGGCCGCCGAGCAACCCTTGCCCCGCGCGCTGCATCAATACAAGCCCGCCCCACCAGGCCTGGCTGCATGGTGCGCGGCGACGCTGCCTGGCGCACTGCTCAAGCGCGGGGCTGGGCGGCCTCAACGACGTGCCCGTAGAACGCCGTTTGGCATGCCGGGCCGCAGAAATGCGCGCGGAGATCGGTGAGCTCGCTCTGGCAGTGGGCGCAGAAACGCGGCATCGTGCCATGCTCGCAGTAAAAGGCGATCTGGCGTTCGAGATCGGCGACGATGGCGGCCACAGTGCTCTTCGGCAGCAAGCGCCGAAGGTCGTTTGCGAACGAAATAAGCTGCAAGTCCTCCGGCCAGTCGGTCAGCAGCAGCGGCGGGGCGTCGGGATATTTCAAACGATGGAGCAGATAGGCCAGGCGATCGGCTTCGCGTCCGAGATAGGCGGCTGGCATCCGGACGAGACCTTTCCTCTAAACTGCGAGCGCGGGGCAGAGCCCAAGCTCACGATAGAGGTCCGATCCCGGTGTGACGAGCCCTCCGCGGCGGTTATGGTCCACTGTCAGGAAACTGGCATCACGGTCAGCATGGGCTTGTCCTCAGCGGCGCCGGGCGGTGGTTGTGACGCCACGAGGGCATGCGGCGCCGCTGCTGGCGCTGAGCCTCTGTCCACCACACCCAGCAGCGGGCATGGAACGCCTGCGGCCCTTCCAGCGTCCCGCTGTCCATCCGTACCGTCAGCGTCTCGTCGATCGGAGCGATGGAATGACCACATGCGGCGCACATTGAGCGCATCGTCGCCTCCCTCGCCGCGGCCCCTCAGCGACCGGGCGTGCTTCTTCCTCAGTTGTGTGGCTGAAGCCGTCAGTCGTGGTGCAGACGTTGACTATTCCTCGACGCCGTCGCCACGCTGCCGAGCCGCTGCCGTACTGTCCGCGGCGGAGCATGATCATTGCTGCCTGAATGTATAAACGGTCCGCAGCGGCCAATTTGCACGGCCGAACCCGCATTGCCGATCGCGTCCGTGGATCGCTCGCAGCGCGTCAACATTGACGTGCGCGTTACGGTTGGGCTACGCTCCCGCCAGTGTCGCGCAGAGCACAGGGAGCAGGGCTATGGCCGAACCGATCGTGCAGACGAGCGCCGGAGCAGTGCAGGGCGGCGCCGAGCCCAACGGGGTTCTCGTCTTCAAGGGTTTGCCCTACGGCGCACCAACCGGGGGTGAGCGCCGCTTCCTGCCGCCGCTGGCGGCCGCGCCGTGGAGCGGCGTGCGCGACGCCGCGGCCTTCGGGCCGATCTGTCCGCAGGGCGGCGCCGTCGCCAGCGGCTCGCTTGCCGACCAGCGTACGATCGGCTTTCTGCCCGACCTGCCGCAGAGCGAGGACTGCCTCGTGCTCAACGTCTGGACGCCGGGCGTTGGCGATGTGGCGGGCCGGCCGGTGATGGTCTGGCTGCACGGCCGCGGCTACGCCGAGGGCGCGGGCTCCGAGGGCTGGTACAACGGCGCTGCGCTGGCGCGGCGCGGCGATGTCGTCGTCGTCACGATCAACCACCGGCTCAACGTCTTCGGCTACCTGCATCTCGCCGATCTCGATCCCGCCTTCGCCGGATCGGGTGTCGCGGGGCTGCTCGACGTGGTGCTGGCGCTCGAGTGGGTGCGCGACAATATCGCGGCCTTCGGCGGCGACCCGGGCAACGTCACGATCTTCGGCGAGTCGGGCGGAGGCGCCAAAGTCAGCACGCTGCTCGCCATGCCCGCGGCCGCGGGGCTGTTTCACCGCGCGATCGTGCAGAGCGGCCCCAGCCTGCGCGGCACGGAGGCAGCGGAGGGCACCGCGTTCGCTGAGCGGCTGCTGGCGCATTTCGGCCTCAAGCCGAACGAGGCTGCGAAGCTGCAAACGCTTCCCTTCGAGCAGCTCACCGAGGCGCTGGCGAGCATGCCCCCACCGCCCGACGGCACGGCGACCATGGCCGGTGCGCCGCGGCGCACCGCGCTCTGGCTGCGCCCGGTGGTTGACGGCACGTACTTACCGCGGCACCCGTTCGACCCGGTCGCCGCGCCGACGGCGGCGCCTGTGCCGCTGCTGATCGGCACGAACAAAGACGAAGCCGCGCTGTTCCTCGCCGGCGATCCGCGCAGGCGCCGCCTTGAAGAGTACGAGCTGCTTGAGCGGCTGACGCGGCTGCTGGGTGAGCGGCGCGACGAGATTCTGGAGGTCTACCGCCGCAACCGCCCCGACGCCACGCCGTGGGATCTGCTGATCGGCATCTCCAGCGAGCCGACGCGGCTGGCCTCGATTCAGCTCGCGGAGCGCAAGGCGGCGGGCGGCCCGGCGCCGGTCTTCATGTATCTGTTCACCTGGGAGAGCGATGCGCTGGGCGGGTTGTTCAAGTCCTGCCACGCCCTGGAGATTCCGTTCGTCTTCAACCAGCCCGATGCGGCGCCGTTCACGGGCAGCAAAGCCAACCGTGGCGAACTGGCCGCCTCGATGAGCGACGCCTGGGCCGCATTCGCCCGCACCGGCGACCCGAACTGCTCCGGTCTGCCGCACTGGCCGGCGTACACGACGGACCGGCGCAGCACCATGCTCTTCGACGTACCCTGCCGCGTCGAAGATGACCCGCGGCGCGAAGAGCGGCTGGTCTGGGAAGGCATGGCGCTGCGGCGGTAGAGCTCCGGTCAAGTACCTTACGTTGTGCCGCGATCGCGCTCCTCCGGCGGCGGCCCATGCCCTGGCTCGACCTCGCACACGGGAGTCATCCGGCCAAGAACATCCGGATCGCTATGCTGTGGTCGTAGGCGTACTCGAAGATGCCGACGTGCCCGCCGCGCGGCATCACCTGCAGCCCGAGGCGTTCCTCACGCCGGAATCTGCGCGAACCGCGCCGTCTACGCGCTGACCCGGCTCCATCAGCAGCAAAACACGGCCTTGACAGCGAAAAGGGGGGGGTGTACACCCTGTCCATACAAGGTACCCCGTGCAGTCGATAGGCCTTATCTCGATCGATTCTTGCACGACGCGTGCGTTCTCACCTTCCCTCAGCCATGGGTGCAACGGGGCGTGGCCGCGCTGGCTACGGCTCTTGCTGGTCATTCCTTGATCAGCCGAGGAGGGACGTTATGGAGAGCAGCGGGTACTGGCAACACCTGGCTCAGGGCGGGCGGACCACGCGCCGGCGGGTGCTGGCCACCGGCGGCGCGGCCGCCGGCACGCTGTTCCTCGCGGCCTGCAGCGGATCGGGCAGCAAGAAGAGCAGTAGCAGCACCGGCAATGCGGGCGCCAACACGCAGGCCGGAGCCCCCACGTCGTCGGGGTCCGTTGCCAGCGGCGCGCCGCTCACGGCGACGGCGTCCGCGAATGGCTCACGTGGCAACCCGACGTCACCTATCTACCTGGATGCGAAGAGCAAACCGGTCACCGGCAAGGAGACTATCGAGGAGCTGCGGGAGCGCTTCCATCCCCGTAACCTCAAGTACTTACCCGGCTGGAAGAACAACCCCAAGTACGGTGGTACGCTGCGCTGGTTCAGCGACATGCCGACGAGCTGGGACTTCTCCGACGCGGCAGCATCGCTCCTGGCCAGTTATGCGATGTTCCACAACGGTCTGATGACGTTCGAGATGGGCGATCTGAGCGACAACCTGAACCTGGTCACGACCGAGCTGGACCTGGCGAAATCCTATGAGCAGACCGATCAGTTGACCCTGACCTTCAAGCTCCAGCCGAACGTCAAATGGCAGAACGTGCCGCCGGTGAACGGGCGTCTGTTCACCTCCGAGGACGTCAAGTACTGCACCGAGGTCTACCAGAAAGCGCCCGTGCAGAGCACGATCTACCGCGACGTCGATCACGTCGAGGTGCCGGACGCCAATACCGTCGTATTCAAGATGAAGCAGCCCGTCGCGTACTTCTTGAACGTCCTGCGCCAACCACACAACCTCATCTTCTCGCGCGAGCAGCACGACTCGCCCAACGGCCTCAAGGACGGCCCGATCGGAACCGGTGCGTTCATTTTCACCGGCGGAACACTGCACGTTGGTTGGAAAGCGCGCAAGAACCCGGACTATTTTAAGAAGGATAAGTGGACCGGCCAACAGTTGCCGTATCTCGACGGGATAGAGACGCTGTACGTGGCCGATTCGAACGCGGCCGTGGCCGGCGTGCGATCGAAACAGGTCGACGTATACGGGGCGCCCACACGTAACATCTGGATGGACCTGCTCAAGACCAACCCGGAGTTGGTCACCCAGATCACCACGCCGCCGCCGAGCTATCAGCCCTTCATCGGCATCCGTAACGATAAGCCACCGTTCAACGATCCGCGCGTGCGGCAGGCGATGTCGTTGGCGATCGATCGTCAAGCCATCATTGATAGCGTGTTCTTCGGCATGGCCGGCTATGGCTACGCACAAGATTGGACGTACTTCGGCCAGGAGTGGCCCTGGACGCTGGACCAGGTCGGCCAGTACATGCAGTTCGACGTGAAGAAGGCCAAGCAGCTCCTGGCCGCCGCGGGCCTCAGTAACGGTATCGGCCGCAAGATGGAACTCTATCACGTGGCCGCGACCGGCTACAACTTCGACACGGGGCAGCTAGTGGCCGACAACTGGCAGCGCAACCTCGGCATCGACGTGACGCAGACGACGCCACCCGACTACGCGTCCTGGGTGAACAAGCTGTACAACGTCCAGTATGACGACACGATCGTTGTCGGTGTGGCCGGCCCAAGCCTTGACCCGGATGCGTACGCGTTCGACCCGCTGAACTCACATTCGACCAAGAACTATTTCAAAGTCAATGACCCGCAACTGGATCAACTGACCCAGGCGCAGCGGGTGGAGTTCGACGTTCCCAAGCGCCAGGGGATCTTGCGGGAAATCATGGCCCGCGACCTAGATCAGGCCTACCGGATGTGGACGGTGACCCAGTACAAGATCAACGCCCGCTTCCCGTATCTGTACAACGCGGTCGATCAGGTCCACGCCTGGGGACCGGCGGGCTGGGGCTCCAAAGTCTGTGAGCTGATCTGGATGGACAAGTAGCCCTCTCGGCGGGAGCAGGCGGGCATGCGATCGAGCCCGCGGACTGTGGGGCACCGGCAATGACGAACTACATCATCCGGCGCACGGCCGCCGCGGTGTTCGTCCTGCTCGTCATGTCCATCGTCATCTTCCGGCTGGTGCACTGGCTGCCGGGCGACGTCCTGCTGGTGAAGCTCGGGGAAGGCGGACGGGTTGCGCCGGCCCAAATGGCGCTGGCGCGCAAGGAGATGGGGCTCGACCGGCCGCTGGTGGTGCAATACACCTCATGGTTGGGCAACATCGTGCGCGGCAATTTCGGGCACTCGCTGCTCTACCCGAACAAGACCGTGCTCGGCCTGTACGGCGACGGCCTGCCCATCACCATCGAACTGGCCGTGCTTGGGCTCATCCTGGCGCTGCTGATCGCGATCCCGGTCGGCGTGCTCTCCGCGGTCAAGCAGGATACCTGGCTGGACTATGTCACCCGCGTCACCGCGATCGCTGGGCTTGCGGTGCCTAGCTTTTGGCTCGGAACCCTCGCCTTGCTGTACGGACAGCTCTGGTTCCACTGGACACCACCGTTGCGGTACATCTCATTCGGGCGAAACCCGGGCAGCAACATGCAGATGTTTGTCTTGCCCGCCGTGATTCTCGGCTTCGGCATCGGCGCGGGGATGACCCGCATTACGCGGAGCAGCGTGCTGGAAGCGCTGCGCAACGACTACGTGCGCACGGCGCGGGCGAAAGGGCTACGCTCTGGCACGGTGATCGTCCGGCACGTGCTGCGCAACTCGCTCATCCCGGTGACCACCGTCCTTGGTCTGCAGGTCGGCGCACTGCTCGGTGGCCAGGTGATCCTGGAGCAACTCTTCAGCCTGCCCGGTATCGGACAGATCACGTTGAACGGCGTGCTCACGCGAGACTACACCGTGATCCAGGGCGGCGCGCTGATGATCGGTTCCGTCGTAGTCTTCATGAACCTGCTGGTCGACGTGTCATACGTCTTCCTGGATCCGCGGATCAGGTACGGGTAAGCGCGGACTGGCGGTCAACGCGGGCATCGTCGCTCCGTGGAGGTGCCAGGTGACGATCGAAGGCGCCTTGCTCGACACCGAACCAGGCAAAGTTGCCGGCGAGCTTGATTCCCTGCGTCCACGGCGCGGTCGCGCGGGGCGCCTATTGCTCGTTGCCCGCAGGAAGCCCCTCGGTACGATCTCTCTGGCTGTGATCGTGGTGCTGGTGGTGACCGCGGTCTTCGCGCCGCTGATCGCGCCCTATGATCCGACGGCCACGCACCCGCGCCAGAAGTTGCAAAGCTCGAGCGCACAGTTCCTGCTCGGAACCGACAACCTCGGTCGCGACACCTTCAGCCAAATCGTGCACGGCGCCCGTACCTCGCTGTGGGCCGGTGTCTCCGCCACCGTCTTCGGCACCATCCTGGGTTCGCTCATCGGCATGGCCAGCGGTTACGCAGGCGGTCGCACCGACATGGCGATCCAGCGATTTATGGACGCGCTCCAAGCGTTGCCGCTGATCGTGCTGTTGCTGGTCGTCGTGGTGGCGCTTGGGCCGAGCCTGTGGAACATCGTCTTGGCGCTGTCCATCGGCATCTTGCCCGCCGCCGGCAGAATCATCCGCGGCGCCACGCTCACGGTGAAGACGGAAACCTACATCGAGGCGGCGCGCGTCGTGGGCGCCCAGCCGTTTCGTATCCTGTTTCGACACGTGCTCCCCAACGTCACCGCGTATATCATCGTGATCGCCTCGGTGACGGTCGGCGGCGCCATCCTCGCCGAGGCCGGCCTGAGCTTCCTGGGCCTGGGCGTACCACCGCCCACGCCATCATGGGGCGGCATGCTGACGAACGCGGGGCGGCGGTTCTTCGAAGAGCAACCCGGACTCGCCATCTACCCCGGGCTCGCTATCTTTGTGTCTGTGCTCTCCTTCAACTTGCTGGGCGACACTCTCCGCGACGTGTTCGACCCGCGGCTGCGCGGCCGCTAACGGCTGTCCGTGCGATCGTCCGGCTTCGTTGCCGTGCTGCCGGCCGCGCAGGCGCCGGTCTCTACGTCGTCATCAGCATGGGCGAGCGCGGCGCCGGCGCGATCGCGTCGGGGCCAAGCGCGTACGCATCCTTCTGACAGACCTGGATGCGGTAGCAGCCGGGGTCGGCGATCTCGCGGCAGGTCTGGTTGCGCGCCTCGGCGGCGTGTCAGTGCGGAGGCAGGGCCGGCCGGTGACGTGCCGCCGTCCGAGCCGTAAGCCGGCCGTTCACGCGCTCCGGCCGCGGCGCTGACCGATGCCGCTATCCTACCGGCAGGCGGTTGAGGCCGGCGGCGGCCGCGGCCTGCTGCACGGCGCCGGCGACGGCGGGCACGACCTGCCTGTTGAACACTGACGGCACGATATACTCCTCCGAGAGCTCATCCTCGGCGACCAGCCCCGCCAACGCCTCGGCAGCCGCGATCTTCATCGCGTCGTTGACGCCGCGCGCACGGCAGTCGAGCAGCCCGCGGAAGACACCCGGAAACGCCAGCACATTGTTGATCTGGTTGGGGTAGTCGCTGCGGCCGGTCGCCACGATGCGTACGTTCTCCGGCATCTCTTCGGGCATGATCTCCGGCGTCGGGTTGGCAAGCGCGAAGGCGATCGCACGAGGACGCATCGCCGCCAGCCACTCGCCACGCGCCAGGTTCGGGCCGCTCAAGCCGATGAAGGCGTCGGCGCCGCGCAGCGCTTCGGCCAGATCGCCGGTGACACGCTCGCGGTTGGTGTGCTCGGCGATCCACTGCTTTTGCGGGTTCATATGCTCGGTTCTGCCCGCGTAGACGACGCCGGCGCGGTCGACAGTGATCACGTCGCCGACGCCCGCCTGCAGCAGCAGCTTCGTCGAGGCGACGGCCGAGGCGCCGAGGCCGAGCACCACCAGCTTCATCTTCCCCAGCCGCCGTCCGCTGCAGCGAGCGGCATTCAGCATCGCTGCGAGGACGACGATCGCCGTGCCGTGCTGATCGTCGTGAAAGACGGGGATGTCGAGCCGGCGGCTCAGCTCCTCCTCCACCGTGAAGCAGGCCGGCGCCGCCACGTCCTCAAGGTTGATGCCGCCGAAGCCCGGCGCGATCGCGGCGCCGACTTCGATCAACTGCTCGGGACTCTCGACCCGCACGCAGATGGGATAAGCATCGACGCCGGCAAACTCCTTGAAGAGCAGCGCCTTGCCCTCCATCACCGGCATCGCCGCCTCGGGGCCGATATCGCCCAGCCCCAGCACCGCCGATCCATCCGTGAGCACGGCCACCGCGTTGCGCTTGATCGTCAGCTCCCAGACGCGCTCCGGCTGCGCCGCGATCGCCTGTGAGACGCGGCCCACGCCCGGCGTGTAGGCCATCGAGAGGTCGTCGCGGGTGCGCACCGGCAGCTTCGAGCTGACAGCGATCTTCCCGCCCTGGTGGAGGGCGAAGGTGCGGTCGATCGCCTCAAGCAACTCGATGCCCGCGATCTCCCGCACCGCGGCGATCACCTGCGCGCTGTGCTCCTCATCACGGCACTTCACGGCGATGTCCCGCACGACCTCGCTGCCGCGGTGCTCGACGATGTCGACGGCGTCGATATCGCCGCCGGCCTGCCCAATCGCCGTAGTCAGCCGGCCCAGCATGCCGGGGATGCTGCGGATCCGCGTGCGCAGCGTGAAGGTGTAGCCTGCCGACGGGGTGATGCTCGTCACGAAAACCCTCTCAGTTGGCCAGCCAGCCCGGCTAGCCATCGGCCTGCAACCGCACCAGTTCCGGCAATGCGATCAGGCA
Source organism: uncultured Chloroflexota bacterium (assembly GCA_937879875.1). Lineage (GTDB taxonomy): Bacteria > Chloroflexota > Dehalococcoidia > CAUJGQ01 > CAUJGQ01 > CALFMN01. The sequence continues at coordinate 23,596 of CALFMN010000102.1, forward strand.
CTCGGTTGCGTTACGGAGTGCGTCGCGTGCGCCGCCACGACGCCTGCCGAATCTACGTCGTCATCAGCGTGGGCGAGCGCGGGACTGGCGCGATCGCCTCCGGGCCGAGCGCGTACGCCTCTTTCTGATAGACCTGGATGCGGTGGCAGCCGTGGTCGCAGATGAAGAGGCGGCCCTCGGCATCGACGCGTACGGAGCCCGGGCCTTTCAGCCGCTTCTGCGGCTCAAGCCGCGCCATCTCGCGCAGGCGCAGCGGCTTCGGATTCGCCAGCAGGTAGTCGCGGGCCACGCGCGAGAGTGTCGCATCGCCGACGAACTGCTCGACGTAGCGGCCGTCGGGATTGAAGAGCTGCACGCGGTTGTTGCCCCAGTCCGCCACGTAGATGTCGCCGTCGCGGTCCACCGCCAGGCCTGCCGGCCGGTTGAGCTGCCCTGCTTCTGCGCCGGACGAGCCGAACGCGGAGAGAAAGGCGCCATCGGCGCTGAAGGTCTGCACGCGGTCGTTGCGCCAGTCGCTGACGTACACGCGGCCTTCGTCATCCACAGCGATGCCCCAGGGCATGTTGAACTCGCCGGGACCGCTGCCGAACCTGCCCCACGTTGAGAGGAAGCGGCCGTCGCGGGAAAACTTCTGCACGCGGTGGTTCATGGTGTCCACCACGAACAGATTCTCCTCGTCGGATGTGTCGAAGGCGATGCCAGAGGGGCGGTTGAGCTGGCCCTCGCCGCTGCCCGCCTCGCCCCAGGTGCCGAGGCACTGCCCCTCGCGATCCATGATCGTGATGCGGTTCAGCGCCTCGTCGGAGATCAGCAGCCGCTCCTCGCGGTCGCGGATCAGCGCCGCCGGCCACAGGAACTTGCCCTCGGCCGTGCCGGCGCCGCCGATCACGTCGCGGTCCTCGTCGTCCCAGCTGTAGCGGCGGATCTCCGTGCCCAGTTCGCCGCGGCAGAGCACGTAGATGCGGCCCTCATCGCCCAGGGCGACGTCCACCGGATTCGTAGTCAGGCGGCGCATCCCCAGCGTCTTGATATAGGGAAAGCCCGCCCGCAGCAGGGCATGTGCTCTCGGCATCGCTCGTCGGCTCCTTCCTGGCAGCGTCGCGTGAATCTCACCGCTCTCTTGCGCCGCTGGTCGCGCCTGGCGGCGCGAAGGGCGCAGCATTGAAAGGTCTCCGACGGTTGCGCTCAGCTATGGGCGCCCCTACGTCTGTCGCTGTGGCGCTAGTTGCGGAACGGGTGGAGCTGCTCGTACGTTCCGCCGACGATCGGGTTGGCGTCGAGCCCCAGCCACTGCTCCAGCACCGTGGCGTAGACGCCGCGGAAATCGACGTGGTGGCGCAGGTCCTCGCCATTGAGCTGCTGCGTCGGGTCGAGCGAGGGATACTGGCCGTAGAGGCCGCCCTGCACCGGCTTGCCGATCAGATAGGCGCCGCCGCCGGAGCCGTGGTCGGTGCCGCTGCCGTTGTCCTTGATGCGCCGGCCGAACTCCGTGAACACCAGCATCACCACATTGTCCGCGGCGTCGTGCTCTTCGAGGTCCTGGAAGAAGTCCGCGACGGCGCCGGAGAGCTCGCCCAGCAGCTTCGGGTGCGTGGCGAGCTGCGTGGCGTGGCTGTCGTAGCCGCCGTGCTGGGTGTAGAAGACGCGCGTGCCCAGGCCGGCGAGATGCACGCGCGCCACGTCGCGCAGGCTCTTCGCCAGCGGGTTGTCGGCGTACTGCACCGTCGAGTGATACTTTTCCGGCGCCTGCTTGAGTAAGTCCGCGCCGGTGAGCACGTCGACGCCGGTGTGGCTAAGGTAGTCCTTCACCATGCCGGAGCCGACGGCGGGCGTGTACATCTGGCGGAAGATATCCAGCGCCTCGTCGCGCTGCTGCTGCGCCTTGATCCCGCTCATCAGGCCGTACGAGTCGAGATCGCCGACGGACGTGATCGGCACCTCCGGCGCGGCCATCGCCCGCGGCAGCCCGCGCCCGAAGCTGATGCCCGTGAGCACATTCTCGTGCTGCGGGTCCAAATCGCGGATCGCCTTGCCCAGCCAGCCCTCGGTGGCGACCTTCTCCGGCTCGCAGGTGTGCCAGATGTCCATGCCGCGGAAATGCGAGCGGTTGTGGTTCGGATAGCCCACGCCCTGAATCACCGCGACTTTGTCCTGGCTGAACAGGTCGTTGAAGCGGGCCAGCTGCGGGTGGAAGGCCAGCGTGCCGTCGATCGGGATCACCTGCTCCTCGGCCACCCGTACCGTCGGTCGGGAGTCGTGATAGATGCCGTCTTCGTAGGGAATGACCGTATTGAGGAAGTCGTTGCCGCCGCTGAGCTGCAGCACCACCAGCACGGGTTCACGTTCGCCGTCCGCCATTATAAAGTCCCTCCCATCACAGATGCTGTCAGAGGCGCGGCGCGGGCCTACGCGAACTGATACTCCGGAGAAGCCACGATCAGTTGCAACATGCGCGCCACGCGGCCGCGGCTCTCTTCCTTCTCGGCGTCGGCGCCGAAGCAGAGTTCGCCGCCGGACTCGGCATAGCGCAGCAGCGCCGCGCGCGTGGTCGAACAGGCATCGAGCGGGCCGGCCAGCTCCAGACAGCGATCGACGAACGCGGCCGGAGGCAGCGGCGCGCCGCCGTTGCTCAGCGCCTCGACGATAGCTTTGACGCCGGGCTTGCGCGTGTCGCCGACCTCGTTGGCGGCGAAGTTGACGCGCTCGTTCAGCGTGCCGCCGTCGATCCACTCCTTGCCCGTGTGCCAGCCTTCGACCGTGGGCGGATTCATCAGCCGCTGGCCCATCAGCCCGGCGGCGCCGGGCAGCGCCAGCAGGCCGGGCTCGGGCAGGCGGTGGGCGCCGGAGAGCTTGACCGTGCCCACGACCAGCTCGACCGGGCTCTTGACACGGCAGAAGCGCGCCTCTTTGAAGAAGTCCGAGTTGAACAGCACGCGCAGGATCGAACGGATATCGCCGCTTGAAGCGTTGTACTCCGCGATCAGCGTATCGACTGCCCGCGGGTCGGCGGGCGGCGACTGATTCCAGGCAGGCACCTGCGGCTCGTCCGCGACGAAGAAGTTGTAGAGATGCCGGGCGATGAAGCGGGCCGTGGCCGGCTGCCTGACGATGATGTCGATGATGTCCTCGCCGTTCCAGCGCCCGGTTTCGCCCAGAAACGTCTTCTCGCTGTCGTCGTGATCTTCGGGCCGGTAGACGAAACGCGTGGGGTAGTAGCCGTAGGGGTAGATGGGGATCGGCTGCTCGACGGTCCAGCCGGTGAAGGCCCGCGCGGCCATCTTCACGTCGAACTCGGAATAGTTCCCCAGCCCCATGGAGAACAGCTCCATCAGCTCGCGGCCGTAGTTCTCGTTGGGCGCGTCGCGGTGGTTTTCCGAGTTATCCAGCCAGTAGAGCATCGCCGGATCGTGGGAGAGTTCGAGCAGGATCGTGCGCAATGGCGCCAGGGCGTTGCGCCGGAACAGCTCGATCTGGCTGATCGACGAAGGCGTGTGCTCGCTCTTATCCCAGCCGGTGGCGAAGAGGCCGTGCCAGAAGAGCGTCAGCTTCTCTTCGAGCGGGCGGCGGGAGTTGATCATGCGGTAGATCCAGCGGGCGTTCCACGTTCCCGGCGAGTCTTGATGCACGAGGCCGGGAAAGTAGCGCCGCAGGATGTCCTCGTCAATGTCGGGCTGCTGCTCCGGGTGCAGCAGCTCTTCCACGACCGACTCATAGCTGCGCCCGGCGAGCGCATCCAGCTCGGCGCGGGTGGCGCCGAAGCCGGCGCGGCGCATGAGGTGAGCGAGCAAGGCCACATCGCTCTCAGCCACGATCTCCTCCTCGCATGGTGAATGTTTCTGAACGGCGGGCAAGCGGCGATCGCCGGTCGCAGCGGCGGCGCGGCGCTGCTCGCCTCCTTCGCTATACACCAGGCGCGGCGGTTCGACAACCGGGATTGAAGCGAGAGTTCGCCGTCGCGCGCTCAGACCGCCCATTGCTGTGCGAACAGCTCAGCCTGCTGGAGCACGGTGTCCGTCGCCTGTCGCTGGGCGTCGGGCGGGTAGCCGAAGTGGCGCAGCACGCGCCGCACCAGCGCTCGCAGCCGCGCCCGCGCATCCTCGCGCACCGTCCAGTCCACGGTGACATTCGCCCGCATCTTCTCTGTCAGTTCGCGCGCGATCGCCGCGAGCGTGTTGTCGCCCATGACTTCGACGGCGCTCTTGCTCACGCGCAGGGCGTCGTAGAAGGCGAGTTCCGCGTCAGTGAGGCCGAGCTGCTCGCCGCGCTGCTGCGCCTGCTCCAGCTCCTTTGCAAGCTGGATGAGCTGCTCGATCACCTGCGCCGTCTCGATCGAACGGTTCTGATAGGCGAGCACGGCGCGCTGCAGCATTTCGCCGAACGAGCGCGCCTGCACGGCATTCCTGGCCGAGCGGGTCTTGATCTCGTCGTTGAGCAGCTTGCGCAGCAGCTCCACGGCGAGGTTCTTCTGCGGCATGGACTGGATTTCGGCCAGAAACTGGTCGGAGAGGATGGCAAGGTCGGGCTTCGCAAGGCCGGCGGCGGCGAAGATGTCCACCACGCCCTCGGGCGCGATCGCCTGCGAGATCAGCTGGCGGATGGCGTGGTCCAGCTCGTCCGGCGCCTTGCGTGTCGTGATCGATTCCTTGCCCAGCACGGCCTGCACGCCCTGGAAGAAGCGCAGGTCGTCGACGATCGCCAGCGCCTCGTCCGCCGGCACGGCCAGCGCGAAGGCTTTGGACAGCTCCGAGACGGCCGCGAGAAAGCGCCGCTTGCCGTCGGGCTGGCTCAAAACGTGCTCCTGCGCCGCCGGCCAGACGGCGAGCTTTTCGGCCGCCGTGCCGCGCTTCAGGGCGGAGTGGTCGAAGCCGTGGAAGAAGGCGGAGACGATCTCGTACTTCTCCAGCAGCACGGCCACGGCCTCGCGCTGGTCCACCGTTGGCTGGCCGGCGCCGCCGCCCGCCGTATACTGTGCCAGCGCCCGCTTGAGCTGGTCGGCGAAGCCCAGGTAGTCCACCACCAGCCCGCCGGGCTTGTCGCGGAAGACGCGGTTGACGCGGGCGATCGCCTGCATCAGGGCGTGGCCGCGCATCGGCTTGTCGATGTACATCGTGTGCAGGGCGGGCACGTCGAAGCCGGTGAGCCACATATCGCGCACGATCACCAGCTTCAGCGCGTCGTCCGGGTCTTTGAAGCGCCCGGCCAGCGCCTCGCGCGCCGGCTTGTTGCGGATGTGCCGCTGCCAGGCGAGCGGGTCCGCGGCCGAGCCGGTCATCACGACCTCGATCGCGCCGGCCGCGTCGTCCTCGCTCTGCCAGGCGGGGCGCAGGCGGATGATCGCCTCGTACAGCTCGACGCAGATGCGCCGGCTCATGCCGACGATCAGCCCCTTGCCCAGCAGCGCCTCCTGCCTCCGCTCGAAGTGCGCGACCAGATCCTCGGCCACCAGCTCCAGCCGCCGGCCGGCGCCGACCACCGCCTCCAGCGCCGCCCACTTCGTTTTCAGGCGCTCACGGTGCGCCTCCTCCTCGCCCTCGGTCAGCTCCTCGAACTCCTCGTCGAGGTGCGGTTGCTCGTCCGCGGCAAGCGCCAGCTTCGCCAGCCGGCTCTCGTAGTAGATCGGGACGGTGGTGTGGTCATCGATCGCGCGCTGGATGTCGTAGACGCTGATGTAGTCGCCGAAGACGGCGCGGGTGCTGCGGTCCTCTAAATCGATCGGCGTGCCGGTGAAGCCGATGAAGGTCGCGCTGGGCAGGGCGTCGCGCAGGTGGCGGGCGTAGCCATCCACGAAGTCGTACTGGCTGCGGTGCGCCTCGTCCGCGATCACGACGATGTTGCGGCGGTCGGAGAGCAGCGGGAAGCGTTCGCCCTTCTCCGCCGGCGAGAATTTTTGGATCGTGGTGAAGATGACGCCGCCGGAGGCGACGCGCAGCAGCTCGCGCAGGTGGTCGCGATCGGCGGCCTGCGCGGGCGTCTGGCGCAGCAGCTCGGCGCCGCGGGCGAACGTGCCGTAGAGCTGGTCGTCCAGATCGTTGCGGTCGGTGATCACGACGAGCGTGGGGTTGTGCAGCGCCGGGTGCAGCACGATGCGGCCGGCGTAGAAGAGCATCGTCAGGCTCTTGCCCGACCCCTGCGTGTGCCAGACGACGCCGGCGCGGCGGTCGCCCGTGACGCGGCTCGCTGCAACCGTCGTCTCCACGGCGTGGCGCACGGCGTGGAACTGGTGGTAGGCGGCGAGGATCTTGTTGAGCCTGGCGCCGTCCTGCTCGAAGACGACGAAGCCGTGCAGATAGTCGAGCAGGCGTCGCTGCTCGAACAGCCCCTCAATCAGCACCTGCAGGCGCGGCAGCAGCGACGGCGCGAGGTCTTCGCCGGCGATCGTCTTCCAGGGCACGAACCGCTCCCGGTCTGATGTCATCGAGCCGGCCCGCGCCTCGATGCCGTCGGAGATGACGAGCACCTCGTTCTGCACGAACAGCGTGGGGATCTCCTGCTTGTAGGTTTGAAGCTGGTTGAAGGCGGCGCCGATCGTGGCGGCTTCGTTGGTGGGGTCCTTCAGCTCGATCACGGCGAGCGGCAGGCCGTTGACGAAGACAACGATGTCCGGCCGGCGGTGCTTGCCGTCTTCGATCACGGTGAACTGGTTGACGACGAGCCAGTCGTTTGCGGTGGGGTTGTCGAAGTCGATCAGGCGCAGGTTGACGCCGCGCACGCGCCCGGACTCATCGCGCACCTCGACGCCGATGCCATCCGCCAGCCGGCGGTGGAAGCGCTGGTTGTCGGCGACGAGCGATGGCGATTCACGGCGCAGCAGCCGGCGGTACGCTTCCTCCTGCGCTTCGGCCGAGGCCATTGGGTTGAGCCGGGCGATGGCGGCCCGCAGCCGCGCCGGCAGCACCGCCTCGCCAAATGAGTCGCGCTCCGCCTCCGGCGCACCCGGCGCGATCTCCGGCCCGTGCAGCACGCCGTAGCCCAGCGCCGCGAACCAGCCCAGCGCGGCCTCTTCGACGGTGGACTCGGTGAACGTGACGGACATGGGCGCCTGCTTCGCCTCACCTACGCGGGATCATCGTCGAACGAAAACGGCATAGGACGGCCGCGCTCCGGCCGGCCCATGCGGACTCTCATCGTGAAGGAGCGCTTCGGCGGCATCGGCCGGTACTCGAACTCCGTGTCCTCATCCGCCGGCGCGCCGGCTCGCTCGTCAGGCATCGTCTCACGGGTATCATCGTCGTCCGGCTGCCGCGAACGCTGTTCATTCGTCGTCATGGCGCACAGCATACTCCGCGTGCTTCAGGGCGTCCGAAACGCGCATTCCACTTGACATACTGGCACAAATGTTTCACAATAAGTGCAACTCATCCACCATGTGTGGAAGGAGTATCGGCGCCGTCCCTCGGGGCGGCGTCAGCCTTTGCCCGCGCGATATGCTCGATACTCCTGCTCCAGCCGCCGCCGCCGATTGTCGTACTCGATCGGGTACGCGGTCCACAGCAGGTAGTAGCCGCTCCGCACTGCCAGCACGACAAGGTGGCTGAAGTCGGCCAGCGCGATCAGCACGCGCTCTTCGCCGGCCCGGCGTGCGTTCCGCCAGCGTGGCAGTACGCCCGCGTCTGCCGCTTCGATCATCGGCCGCAGCCAGCGGATGCGCTCGCAGCGGCGCAGGTCCGGCGTTCGCGCCGCTTCCATCGCGCCTTCTGATGTGACGTGCCAGAACGTCGCTTCTTTGCCGTTATCGAGGTAGCGGCGCACCGATACGCGCAGGCCGTCGAGCATCGGCGTGGATGCGATGAAGTCACGGCGAAAGAGCCGGTAGACCTCCTCGATGTAGCGCGACACGTCACCGCCGAACGCTTCGAGCCGGACGAGGTCCGGAAGCTTGAACGCATGTTCGCTCACACGGCCACCAGCCGCGGCCGCCAACGGAAGAGGTTGACCTTCTGCTCTCCGAACAGCGTGCTGCGCGTGAGCTCGTAGCCGGAGCGCTCGCGCATGCGGCGGACAAGCGCGGCTTTGGCGGGGCTGCTGTGCAGCTCACGGTTGGCGTAGCTGACGATGCCCGTGAGCAGGTCGGTGAGCTGGATCTGCTCGACTTCATGCGAGCGCACGGCCTGCAGCCGCTCGATGATCTCGCGCTGGAAGTCGTACAGGTTGTTGCTCAGCACCTCGCGCAGCCGCCGCTCCTTCGGTGCGCTGCGTGTGTCCTTGACATCGAGATAGATGCGGTAGCGGGCGTGCGGATCGAGGATGAGCTTGAGCAGATCGAAGTACATCTTGTAGTACCAGGTGTCGTGATCCTGGTTGAAGCTGTCGTGGTCGAGCGCGGCCTTGTCGGGGACGATCAGGGCGCGGAAGTGCAGCGACGGCTCAGCGAAGAAGTAGTCGACGAGCGCGAGATAGAAGTCGATCTTTGCCGGCGATACCTTCGTCCACTTGACCTCGAAGTCGGCAGGCAAGCCGTGCGCAGCCTTGATTACGCGGAGGCGCTCCGCGATCGCGCGCGTCTCGGCCGCCGGGCACCAGACCGCGCCGAGCACCATGCTGCGGTGGCCGTCGTGCTCCAGATGGCAGCTTTCGTCGCAGTAGATGTTGAACGTCTCGGTCATGAGGATGCCGCCCGTCTCAGTCGTTACACTTCACCAGCTATCGTGCTCCGCTCAGTCAGTTCCAGATCAGTCGTCTCCTGTGTAACGCACCATAATTTGTGCGATCGCTGGAACAGCTTGCATTAACGGTTCATTCAGTGCGGTAGATGTGCCGAGAATAAGCCGGAATAAGCCGAGAATTCGTGGCGCACGTTCAGGCATACTCCGGCCCACCTTTGAGAAACCACACTGCACCCCTGCCCCCGCCAGCGTTATCGACCAATCCGAAGCGGATTCGGTGAAGGTGACACTCACCGTCCAACCCACTTCCCATCGTCGTTATAGTTGAGGGAACGTGGCCAACCGGCAGCTTGCCAGATCGCGTCAAACATAGGACGCAACGTGAGTGCGACATCAGACGTGAAGTCATCCAACAAGGCTTCCGGCACCACAAGCGTTTCGCGATCGATTGGAACTCCGCCACCCCATGCCTTCGCTGATTCTGCCGTTATCTCGTAGCCGCGTGCGCCGAGGACGGTGAGCATCACGAACACTGGCGGCGTAACGCCGAGAGTGCCCAGCACTCCCACGTACGCTTTCACAGCCTGGATTACCCGGTGTTCGTAGATAGGTGGAATTTCCGTTCCTGCTGTTGGACCGTTCGGGCGCAGGAGAGAAGCATCTACTGCTTCGATTGCTCCATTCCTGAAGAGTTGGGTGTAGCCAGTGCGCCCGCCCCTACTGCCCTGCGGACCAAAGTTCAGCCAACCGTCAAAGTTGTACCGATAGCCATTTCCGCCTTGTGCGATTGGTTCGAGTTCACGCCAGTGCTCACTTGCCTGAACAATATCGACGTTGGCGCCGGGTTCGGCGGCCGAGGCCGGAAAGAGGTGAAGTACGAATCGGCCACTGCCCTCCCAGACGGCACTCTGGTCGCCGAGGTAGTCTCTTACAGATGAGTCGATCTCGACCGGCGTTTCTCCCGCGACGATGCGGGCGAGCCGATCCAACCGAAACTGCCGTACCCGCTCCGGAAACGCCTCGCTGACGGCAAAGGCGGCGCGAATCTCTCCTACGTCGAGCTGGTACTTCCCGGCGCTGTTCCGCGAGAAGAAGCGTGACCAGTTCTTGTAGGTGACCGTGTGCGGCTGCGCCCAGCTCTGACGCACACGGACCAGCAGCACGGGGCCGTCAGCGAATCCCCCGATGAACCGCGGCTGAACTGCCGGCAACCTCGGCGCGATGCCGTCGCGGATGATTGACTCCAGGCGCAGCATCTCGGCGTCCTGATTGACGTCACGAAGGCCCGCAGCGCTCTCAGGCAGGCCAGTGTTCTTCCCGCTGGCGTCCTTCGCCTCACTCACACCGAACAGAATGTCGCCGCCACTGGCATTCGCCATCGAGGAGACGTCGGCGAGGAACTCCCTCTTGTCTTCGTCCGAGTTGCCCGGAAGCGCGCCCTTGTAGTCGAGGGCGCGGCCCTCGGCTACCCCGTCGGCAACCAGAGCGTCGATGTCTGCTTTGGTGATTGCGTCCAGTGGTTTGCTGATCATGAGGTCGTTGTCTCCGCCGCTACCTCAGCGATGCTGTTCGCCTCGCCCACGCGCAGCTCGCCCGACAGCAGCTTCGGCAGCAGCGCGTCGCGGATGGCCGCGAGCGTGCGCGACTCCTCATCCCGTGCCCGCATCAGCCGGATGGTAGAGCGCGCCGTTTCGCCAAACTTGCGTGCTGGCGCTGCATCGGGGACCGCCATCAGGAAGTGGTCGAAGCTGTTGGCTGGTACTCGCTGGCGGCCGGTCGTACCGGTCATGTTGGCGATCGCGAAGTTGCGGAACCCTTCGGTTCTCGCCAGGAAGTAAGCGTACTCCTCGGGCAGCGGCGCACGCGGGCACAGCACAATGTACTCGGTCGATCCCCAGCCGACGCATCCGCTACTGAGGAAGTCTACGAACGCCGTTTTGCCGTTCTCAAGGCATGGCGTGATGCGCGCTACGAGCGTGTCACCGCCGATGAACCGCATGCCAGAGCCAAACGCCCGCTCGACTACCTCTATCGCGCGGGCAGAGTCGGTCGGCATGTTGGCCATGTCAAGATATGGGGCGACCTCTCCGGCACGGAGGCTGCGCGGCGGGTTTACATCGATCACGTCCGGCAACGCCGCGACCCGCCACCCGCGCGGGATCGGCCCCAGCGCCGAGTCCTCGAAGCTGTCTGGGAAGAGCGCGGCGGTGGCGGCGTCCATGCCGGCGGGCTGGCGGCCCTCCGCCTTCGCCCGCACCGGGTCGAAGTCCACGAACCAGGACTGAAACAGCGCCCGTGCCATCGCCTCCAGCGTCGCGTTCATGCGCCGGTTCAGCTCGATCTTGTCGTCCAGCGCACCGAGGATGGCGGCGATGCGGCGCTGGTCGGCCAATCCAGGTGTCGAGATTGGGAACGTCGGAAACTCGGTCAGGAGAATGCGATCGACCGTGCTGCCGGGAATGGTGTGGGCGCGGAGCGTGTCCTGAAACGCAGGACCGAGATAGGCGTATAGGAGAAACCGCGGATCAACTCGCTCCAGATTCGGGCGCATCAGCGCCATACGCCGTCCAAGACAACAGCGTAGACCAGAGGGGATGATCGCTGCCTCGCCAAGTCTGGTCTCGTACGAAAAGACGACATCGCCGGGTCGTGGTGTCACCCGTCTGGTCCATGTCCGAAAATCATCCTGGCTGAGGTGCTTCGACTGCTGAAGGTCGATTCGGCCACCGCTCAAGCTTGAAATTCCGAGGAACCACGGCCCCGTATCCGTCTCGGGTGGCGTGGCGTGTGGCCCGTCGTATATTCCCTCGCATAGGCTGGCAATGGGGATCTCTTGCCATTCACTGCCCATAGCCCAGCCCTGCGAGGTTCTGCCGGATCGCTGCCTCCAGCCGGGCGCTCTCCACGAACTGTTGCTCAAGCTCGGCTGTGAGCCGCGCCAGCTTCTGCTCGAACGGCTCGCCGTCGTCTTCGGCGTCCTCCGCGCCCACGTAGCGGCCCGGCGTGAGCACATGGCCGTGCTCGGCGATCTCCGCAAGCGTCGCGCTTTTACAAAAGCCCGGCACGTCGGCGTAGAGCGCGCCGCTGTCGTCGCCACGCCAGGCGTGATAGGCGCCGGCGATGCGGGCGATCTCCGCGTCCGTCAGCTCGCGGTGCGTGCGGTCGAGCATCGCGCCCAGCCGGCGCGCGTCGATGAACAGCGTCCGGCCGCGCCGCTCGCGTTCGCCCGCGCCGGCCTTGTTGCGGGCCAGGAACCAGAGGCAGACCGGAATCTGCGTCTGGTAGAAGAGCTGGCCCGGCAGCGCGATCAGGCAGTCCACCAAATCCGCCTCGACCATGCGCCGGCGGATCTCGCCTTCGCTGCCGCCCGCGCTCATCGAGCCGTTGGCCAGCACAAAGCCCGCCGTGCCGTGCGGCGCAAGGTGGTGAACGAAGTGCTGCACCCAGGCGAAGTTGGCGTTGCCCGGCGGCGGCGCGCCGTACTGCCAGCGCAGGTCGTCGTGCAGCCGCTCGCCGCCCCAGTTGCTGATGTTGAAGGGCGGATTGGCGAGGATGAAGTCGGCGCGCAGGTCGCGGAAGCGGTCGTCGTGGAACGTATCGCCCTCGGCGATCTCGGCGGCGATGCCGCGAATCGCGAGGTTCATCTTGCACAGCCGCCAGGTGGTGTGGTTCAGCTCCTGGCCGTAGATCGCCACCGAGCCGCGCCGGCCGCCGTGCAGCTCCACGAACGCCTCGCTCTGCACGAACATGCCGCCCGAGCCGCAGCAGGGGTCGTAGACGCGGGCGTTGGCGTGCGGCGCCAGCATCTCCACCAACAGCCGCACGATCGGGCGCGGCGTGTAGAACTCGCCGCCGCTTCTGCCCTCCGCCGAGGCGAAGCGGCCGAGGAAGTACTCGTAGACGCGGCCGAGGATGTCCTTCGAGCGGTTCTCCGCGTCGCCCAGGCCGATCGTGCTGATCAGGTCGATCAGGTCGCCCAGCCGGCGCTTGTCGAGCGCGGGCCGGCCGTAGTCCCTGGGCAGCACGCCGCGCAGTTGGCGGTTCTCGCGCTCGACCGCGTCCATCGCCGCGTCGATCGTCTGGCCGATGCTCGGCTGCCGCGCCTCGTGCTTGATCCGCTCCCAGCGCGCGTCCCGCGGCACCCAGAAGACGTTCTCGGATGTGTACTCGTCGCGGTCTTCCGTCACCTCGTAGCGGGCGGTTTCTTCCTTGATGTAGTAGTCGCTTGCCGGGTCGGCCGCCTCGCGGAAGAGATACGCCTGGCGCTCCTCGAAGGCGTCGGAGATGTACTTCAAGAAGATCAGGCCGAGCACGACGTGCTTGTACTCGGCGGCGTCCAAATTGCCGCGCAGCGCGTCAGCCGCGGCCCAGAGCTTCGCCTCGAAGCCGAGGTCGCCCTTCGCCTTCGCGCCGTTGCCGGCCGCGCGGCCCGCCCGCGCCGCGGCGCCCTTGCCGGCAGCGTCGCCACGCTGCGCCGTGCGTACCCGCATGCATATCCCTCCGTGTGGCAGTATCGGCAGCCCGGCTATCGATGATTCCAGCCGGCGCGTCGATCTGCGACACACGGACGCAAGCATAGCAGGCGGGGCTTTCGGCCCTCATCCTCTCCTGTCTCCTTCCCCCAATCCTGGAGGGAAGGAGACGATCCCGCACCAAGCGATCCGAGCGTGCGTCTGGTTAACCACACGTCGATCGGAACGCCCGATCCAAGATCGCCCCTCTCTCCCATACAGCCCGCAACCCTTCCGCGGTCTCGATCACGTTGTGTATGGGAGAGAGGGGAAGGGGGAGTGAGGGCCAGCACCGCAGCGCCATCCAGGCCTGCTACACTCGCGGCATTCGTGGCGCGAAGAGCGGGCTGCCGCGAGTCTTCAAGGAGGCGGGCGATGCGGCTGAGTCTGGCGTACGAGATGCAGCGGCCGCTGGTGGACGACCACGCGGTGATCGAAGAGACGATCGAGCAGTGTGTGCTCGCCGACGAGATGGGCTTCGATTCCGTCTGGTTCGTCGAGCACCACTTCTTGACCAGCTTCTCGATGTCGCCCTGCCCCGAGGTGATCTTCGGCGCCCTCAGCCGCCTGACCAAACGCATCCGCCTCGGCTTCGGCGTCGTGATCCTGCCTTACCACCACCCCGTGCGCGTGGCCGAGCGCGTGGCCATGGTCGATCACCTCTCCGGCGGCCGCGTCGAGTTCGGCACCGGCCGCTCGGCGCCGTATGAGCAGATCGGCATGGGCATCGACCCGCGCAACACCCGCGCCATGTGGGAAGAGTCGCTGCGCATGATTCCCAAAATCTGGGAGGACGGGCCGTTTTCATGGGAGGGCCAGTTCTGGAACGTGCCCCCGCGCGATGTGCGCCCCAAGCCGTTCCAGCAGCCGCACCCGCGCATCTGGGTGGCCGCGCTGCAACCCTCGACCTATCAGCTTGCCGCCGAGCTGGGCATCGGCGTGATGGCGCTCAGCGTGGCCGCGCCGTCGTATCTGGCGCCCTACATCAGCGAGTACAAGACAAACGTGCGCAACGCGCGGCCGGTGGGCAAGTTCATCAACGACCAGTGGCTGAGCGCGACGATGGGCTTCTGCGGTGAGGACGACGCAGCGGCGCGCGAGTTGGCGGCGCGGTCGCTGCGCACCTTCTTCGGCCCGGACCGGCCGTACTTGAAGGACCAGATGCATCTCTACGCGCAGCTCGTCGAGTCCTGGGGCGGCGTGCCGGAGCACCTGCAGGCCAACTTCGCGCGTTACCTCAAGAAGGACGGCGCCGACGGCGCGCCCGAAGTCGATCTCTCCGGCGGCTCCGGCCAGATCGCCGCGGCGCTGTGGAACCAGATCGACGCCGACACGCTGGTGGAGCGCGGCGTGCTCGTGGCCGGCGATCCGGAGAGTTGCCTGAAGAGCATCGCCATTCACGAAGCCGCGGGCGTGGACGAGCTGCAGTTCCTGATGGCGACGGAGACGGTGCCACACGAGCAGGTGCTGTCCTCGATCGAGCTGTTCGGCAAGCACGTGATTCCCGCGCTGAAGCAGCAGCCGGCGCGGCGCTGAGTCATCCGGCGCGGCCCGGCACCGCAAACAAGCGAACACCGGACTATCCAGCCCGGTTCCGCTGGTCGCTGGACCAACTGTGCACGCGAAACGTTGAGGCGCGATTCCCGCTCGTCTGTCATCTTGAAGAGCAGCTCTGGGAGCTGCGCGAGGAAAGCCGAGGCAACATCTACCGCGTGATTTACTGCTTCTTCACGGGCCGGCGGATCATTCTCCTGCACGGCTTTCAGAAGAAAACGCAAAAGACGCCCGAACGCGAGCTTGAAACGGCGCGGCGGCGCTACGAGGACTGGCTGCTTCGGCACGAGTCGCTTTCGCGACTATTGGGACCGCCAGATGGCCGATCCGCATTCCACCGGGCTTACGTGGAAGAGGGCGCACGGAAAGACTTGTGGCTGCAGCTCGTGGAGGCGCGCCAGACCGCCAGGCTGACGCAGGCCGAACTGGCGCAGCGGCTCGGCGTCTCGCAGGCACAGGTGGCCCGGATCGAAAGACGCGGTTACGACGCCCAGACGCTCAGAACGCCGCGTCGCCAAGCAGAAAGGCCGCCTCGAAGAGCGACCCCGCTGACGCGGCCTCTGCCGACGGACGTCGGCGGCTAGCGGTTTCGGAGATGCGTTTGGCACTCTTGGATGCTCATGGTATCTTATAGTGAGACGAGGTGAGACGAGCGCACAGCAGCTCGATGCCAGCCGCCGAAGGCCACAGTGGCATAAGCATCGGCACGGCGCGCTGATGCGCCAAAAAGGAGAACCAATGAGCAGCGAGTTTCTGACTGTGGAGCAGGTGGCTGAGCAGCTACAGGTTCATCCCAACACCGTTCGGCGCTGGATGGACGCTGGCGTCCTGCGGAAGGTGCCCCTGCCGGGTCGCACGGTGCGGATTCCGGCGAGCGAGCTGGCGCTCCTATCCAGCCAGTCACCCCGCTTCGGCGACCTGATCATGGCCTTCGCCGCCGAGTTGCCTATGCAGACCAGCGTCGCTGGCGACATCGTACAGCGCGGTGAGCGGAATGGCCTCCGGCTCGCCATGCTCTTCGACTTGAACCGGGCCCGAGTGCTGCGGGTGTGGCGACGGGGTGGGACGGTGACGCGCGCTGAGGCCGATGCGCTGGGCGATCGGTACGCACACCCCTTCCGCTACCAACCTGGACCCAACGATCGTCGCTACTACACCGAAAAGCTGCCGGGTGGCAAAGGTTGGCTGATCGCGGAGGACGAGCACGCATTCGAGCACGGGCGCGATCTCACCGAGTTGGAATAACCCGGTGCCACCGAGGCCAGCCTGAGACCTCAAATCACCCCTGCTGGCCGAGCGCGGCCAGCCACGTCAGCAGCTCAGCGATCTCCATGTCCGAAAACGTGGCGGGGGGCTCCGCCAGCGAGCCAGCGGTCGATGCGCTCGCGCCACGGCTTCGGTGTCGAGGTCGCTTTACAGCACGGCCGCGGCTTTGATTCCCCGAACCGTCGGCGTCAACGATTGACGCAACGGCGCTGCCGCCTCCCTCGCATTCTCTATGCCCAGCGCGTCGGTCAAAAGCTCGGCGGATCTTGCACAAGTTGGACCGGTACGCCGTCCTGCAGTACCGTTGTGCCGCTTAACGTGAACGTCCGAGTCGTCGGAGGAAGACTCGGACAACATAAGGCATCCGACGGCCTATAGTTTGGATAGCTCACTTGAATGCTGTCACCACCTCTCCCAACAAAGCGGCCTCCCTGAATCGCACCGAGGTAGTTCGTGCCAGAAAAGAAAAACAGCCAAATATCACCACAGCTAATGCACGGGAATTCGTAAGCTTCAATAGCTATGAAGAGGTCAGATGCAATGTATATGTCCTCAACTGTGAACGAAGTAGCAGCCAGTTCAGGAAATTGGCTTGCACTAGTGTCAGGTGTCATCCCTTCAATCTGCTGAACGTCGCTAATGATGGTCTGCCCAACTATATTGGGATCTGACTGAGCGCTAACCGGAGTGCTGAAGGCGGCTGGAACAAGCGAGGATGCAATACACACGAAGGCGAACCATAGGAAGTAACGACGTCGCCTCATCTCCGGCTTCTCCCTATCGGTCTTCTATGCCGAGCGGTGCTCGCGTATCAGCCGCCGTAGACGCGGCACGAGAGCCGCTCGCTTGTCTCACTTCGATCGAGGCGGAACGTTCTCCCGAAGCCGCTCCGCATATGATAGGGATTGCAAGCACTGAATACATGTGCAGGTGCTCGGCAGCGGCTTCACGCTCAGTGTCGCTGTACACCAGCAGCTGCATCTAACCGCCCCTGCCTAAAGGCTGTCGCCTCACTCGTAGCGCAGCGCCTCGGCGGGGTCGATGCGGCCGGCCTGCCAGGCGGCGAACAGCGTTGTGCTCAGCGCCGACAGATACGCAACCAGCGCGATCAGGCCGACCTCGCCCCACGGTACGCGCAGCGTCAGCTCGCGGAAGTCGTTGGAGAGAAAAACGACGACGTTGCGGGCCAGCACGACACCAAGCCCCACGCCCACTCCGACGCCCAGCAGCGCGATCAGCGAGACTTCCATCAGAAAGCTCGCCTGCACCCAGCGCCGCCGCAGGCCGATCGCCCGCAGCATGCCGATCTCCTGCCGCCGCTCCACCACCGCCCGTGTGCTGATCACGCCCAGCGCTGCCATGCCGGAGACGAGCCCGAGCCCCACGAAGCCTTCGAGCAGGTAGTTCAGCAGCCCGCGTACGGTTTCGAGATTGCGCAGCCCTTCGCCGACGACGCTCGTCTGCATCCCCTGCAGCGCGAACGAGAGGTCGAGGCCGAGCGCCGCCTGGCTCGGGTCGCGGCCGGCGCGCGTTTGAAAGTAGAACGAGGTCGGCACCGCGGTCCGCGCCGTGGGTGTCGTCACGTTTGTACGCAGCGTCAGCAGACCAGATGGCAGCGCGTCGCGGTCGTCCACCACGCCGATGATCGTCAGCCGCAGCGGTTTGCCGCTCGTATCACGCAGCCAGATCGGTTCCGGCTTGAACAGCGCCTCGCCCGGCTTCGGCGCGTTGATGCCGACCGAGCTGTAGCCCGTGCCGTCCGGCAGACTGCCAAGCGAAACCAGCGCCATGCCGGGCCTGGCCGCCAGCGCGTCCCAGACGGCGCCGTCCGTGGCGTAGCTGCTGGCGCGAGCGCTCAAGCGCAGCCGCGTGCCGCGCAGCATCCCATCGTCTGCCAGGCGGATCGTCGCAGTATGCCAGCTCGCGGCCTTGCCCGACGGCTGCACGATCTCGGCCGAGATCGTCGCGTCGCTGCCCACGCCGCTGAACTGGTCGGGCTGCGTCGCCGGCGCGCTCGCCAGCGCGGCGTTGATGTTGGACAGGTTCGCTCCTTCGGGCGCGGCGGCGCTGATGTCGTAGCCCGCTGGCGGCCGCTCGCGGATCACGTACGCCTGGTGGGCGCTCTCCAAAAGCACGGCCGAAACGACCATGGTGAAGACGACCAGCGAGAACATCGCCACGGCCATGCCGGTGCGAAAGCGATGCTGCAACGGATAGGCGACGGCCATCTTCACCGCCGCCGTGGCCGCGCCGCCGCGCCGCAGCAGCCCCGCCAGGCCTTGCAGCGGCCCGGCGAGATTGAACGCCAGCACGACCACGACGCCGGCGACCATCATCACACCGGAGAGCGCGAACGTCTCGATGCGGTTCACCGCCAGATGATCGTGGCGCTGGATCCAGAATGGCGGTGGGAACGACCAGAACGCGGTCAGGCCAACGCCTGCCAGCGTGTACGCCGCGCGCTCGACCGGGCCGTGCGGCAGCCGCGCCAGCAAGAGCAGCCAGCGTACGAGCAGCGCCCCGCCCAGCAGCGCCAGCGAAACGCCGAGCGCAAAGACCACGTACTGATGCCGCGCGTGGCCGTAGAGCAGTATGAACAGACCCACGCCCGCCGGCACGAGGCCGCGCACGGTCAACATCGCCGGCAGCGTCAGCAGCGCCTGCGCCCCGCTCAGCAGCAGCCCGGCCGCGCGCCGCCCGCCGCCCGCGCCCAGCGAGCGGAAGCCGCTGCCCAGCGTCGCCAGCCGCGAGCGCGCCTCGCTCGCCATGCCATCACCGAGCCCTTGCGTGGCCGGAATACCGCGGATCGCCTCGACGATGTTGACGCGGCTCACGCGCCAGGCCGAGACGAGCACCGTGGCGAACGTGACCAGCAAGCCGAGGCAGAAGGCGATCACCAGGCTGCGCGGACTGACCGTGCCCTGCACGCCGATGCCGTAGCCCGCCAGTGCGTGCGCCACCAGCCGCACCACGGCCGCGGCTACGAGCATGCCGACTGCCACGCCCAGCAGCGCCGAGGCGAGGTCGTAGAGCATGCCCTCGAAGGCGAACGACTGGATCAGATGCGAACGCTGCAAGCCGACCGCGCGGGCGATGCCCATCTCGCCGCGCCGCTCGGCCGCGAGCATCACAAAGACGAGGAAGACGAGCAGCAGGCTGGCGGCGATGCTGAACAGCCCCAGCACGAGAAAGCTGCTGGTGAGAATGCTGCCGTACTGGTTCGCCTGGTCGAGCGCGCTCTGCTTCACTTCGACCACGGTGAGCTGGTTCAGGTTGCGCAGCAGCCGGCCGGCGCGGCCCGCGCGCGTCGGCAGGAACGAGGCGGTGGCGCGCAGCGTGCCGGCGACCTGCGGATCGCCCAGCAGGTAGATCAGGTGATCGTTGACCTTGCCCTGCTCGACCGTGTGCAGCAGGTCGCGGATCTGCGCCTGGCCGGGGCCGTTGCGCCGCGCGATCAGGCCGTTGAGCACGCTGCGGCCGTTGCTGCTGTCCAGCACCTGCAAAATCTGCTCGGCGGCGTCGCGGTTGATCAGCGCCTTGCGCAGATCGAGCGCCGCCTGGCGGCTGCACGAGGCGCCGGCGGAACAGCGGTTGACCACGAGGATCTGGTTGATCTGCCCTGCTTCGGTGCGCAACTGCTGCATCGCCGCGATCGAGAGGAAGATCGTCGGCTGCGCGCCGGCCAGGTCGCCGTTCTGCACCACCGCGGCGACATTCAGCGCCGTCGGCGTGGGCGGCGTGCCGGGCTTTGCGTCGGGCGGCGCCAGATAGACCTGCACCTGCTTGCCGGCAGCGCTGGAGAGCAGATCGGCGGCCGCCTGGTTCAGATAGACCTCGTTCGCGCCGAGCGCCGCGATCTCGCGCGGTGCGCCCGCACGGTCTTTCAACGGCGAGAAGCCGGCGGCCATGTGTGGCGGCAGCGCCAGCAGCCCGACGCCGGGGTGGATGAGCTGTGAGCCGGCGTCGGCGGCCGGCGCCTGTTCGAGGATGGCGGGCATCACGCCGGCGATCGCGTGGCTCTTGCTCGCGGCTGCGCTGACCGTCAGAAACTGGTCCTGGTCAAAATAGGGCGTGCTCACCTGCATCAGTGCGCCGCCCGAGGCCAGGTTGTCTAGGCTGCGGCGCGTGACCTGCGTGGGATCGTTCAATGAAGCCGTGACCGTCTCATCAACGCGGCCGATGCTGCCGGTGATCAGGGAGCGCACGGTCAGCGTCATCGCGTCGCCGGTGGAGAAGGCGGTGGCGATCACGACGGTGCTGAGCATCAGCCCGATCACGATCACGACCGAGCGCAGCGGCCGGCGCGCGGCATTGCGCAGCCCCAGTTTCAGCAGCGTGCGCCGCCGCAGCGCGATCAGCCCGAGCACGCCGAGCACGAGCGCCGAGAGCGCTACCAGCACCCGCGCCAGTTCCGTGGTTGAGACGCCGAACAATGAATCCATACGTTACTTCGCCGAGTCGATCGCCTGCCAGAACAGCTCGGCGAGGCGGTTATAGCCGGCGCTCGTGGGGTGCAGGCCGTCGGCGCTGACCAGGCCGGCACGCTCCTTTGCATCCTTCACGTCGCCCCAGGCGATGTAGATGTCGACCAGGGTTGCACCCTGCTCGCCGGCGATGCGGGCGATCGTCGCGTTCCAGCTCCGCACCAGGCCATCGAGCGCTGCCGGATCGCGGCCGTTGAAGGCGGGCAAGAGGCGCAGATCCGGCAGATTGCCGACGAAGAGCTTCGCGCCCGTCTGCCGCAGCCCGCTCAGCACGCCGGTCAGGTTCGCCGAGAAGGCGTCGAGCGAGACGTTCTGCTCGATATCGTTGACACCCAGCCAGACGGCGGCCAGCGTCGGCGCCGTGTCCTGCGCGACCGGCAGCTCCTGCTCCTCCGCCTGTTGCGCGGTCGCCCCGCTGATGCCGAGGTTCACCACGCGGCTGCCCGAAGGCAGCTTCGCACCGAGCCGCGCTACCCAGTTGTCCGAATCCGGATTCGTGGCGCCGATGCCGACCGCGTCCGAGGCGCCGATCGCCACCAGCACCTGCGCGTGATCGCTGCTTGCCGGAACCATCGATGAGGCCGGAGCGCTCGCCGCCCGGCAGCCAACCAACAGCACGCACAACGCGACGAAGCCGACCAGGCTCGCCTTCACCACACCACCCACACCCGCACCCCGGACCTGCGCCCTTCGCCCTCCGCCCTCTGCCCTCATCCCTTGTAATGATACGTCAACATGGGCCGTTCCAGATGGGCGCGCTATACTCGGGACGTTACGGACGCATCCACTTCAGCTATCGGAGATACGAGAAGGCCGCATGAAGGTTGCAGTACAGGTTTCCTCCTCTTGCCCGCACCGCGAGGCCACGCTCGACGCGGTCAAGGCTGCCATGGCCGAGGCCGGCATCGCGGGCGAGCCGCAGGTCGTGAGCGTGGGCGACTATGAGCAGGCGAAGGCGCTGCGCTGCTTCGGCAGCCCGACGGTGCGCGTGGACGGCGTGGACGTGGAGTACGGCGACCGCGAGCCGGAAGAGTTCACCACCGGCTGCCGCTACTACAACAGTCCGGACGGCTGGGTGCCCGTGCCGCGCAAAGAGCTGGTGCTGCGCGGCATCGACACGGCGAAGCGCCGGGCTGAGCGCGCGGCGAAGCCTTCGTAGGCGCGGCCCTCGCCCTCACCCCCTCCCCTCTCCCAATCCTGGGCGAGGGGCAATCGTGGGTCGAGCGTTCCGATCGCTGAACGGCTAACCCGGCGCCCTGGCGATCAAGCAACTCATGATCGCCCCTTTCCCTCCAGGATTGGGGGAAAGGGGACGGGGGTATGAGGGCCGACTGCTCCTATTCGTCCGGGTACAGGTCAGACGCACGCGAGCGCGACCGCTCGCCGAAACCCTCAACCCAGCGCTCGTAGTTCTCCGGGCCATACGTTTCGGGCCTGACCACGATCGGCATCGGCACGGCGTGGCCCAGAATCAGCGCCTGCTGCTTTGAATCGAGCCGCGCCAGCACCTCGCGCAGGCCGCTCTTGCCGGAGACGCCGGAGAGCACCGCGTCCACGTCGCGCTCGTTGTCCAGCAGGCAGCTCACGCGCGTGCCGAGCTGCGACATGACCTCGCTCTCGATCGCGCTCGGGCGCTGGTCGATGACCAGCAGCGTGACGTTGTACTTGCGCATCTCCCGCGCGATCTGGCCGAAGATCGTCTGTCCGGCCACGCGCGGGTCGAGGAACTTGTGCGCCTCCTCGATCGTAATCATCAACCGGATCGGCTTCTCGCCCTTCTCGCCCAGCGCTTTCTCCACCAGGTCGCGGTACTTTTCGTGGATGCGCCGCGTCAGTACGTTCGCCACCAGCATATAGCTGTCCAAATCGTTACCGAAGCGGCCGAACTCGATCACCACGCTCTTGCCGGCGAGCAGCGAGCCGAGGATGGCGTTGAGCGAGGCGGCCGGCGCCCGCTCAACCAGGAACGGCTTGTTGCGCAGCAGCTTGTTCAGGCCGCGCTGCAGATTGCGTACCGTGGCGACGTGGATCGCAAGCTGGTTGAGCAGTGGCGTATCGTCGCTGTCCTCGTCCATGCTCAGATCGAGCGCCTGCTTCAGCCAGCCGTCGCGGAAGCGCGCCTGCAAGGCGTGACAGGCGTCCACCGAGTTTTGTGTGAGGTTCAGCGTCTCCGCCAGCAGCGCGATGTCCTCGGCGTCGATCTCGTTGTGGCCGATCGTCACGGCCGAGTCGTACTTGACGCGCCGGCGCCGCGAGCTGTCTTCGTCCAGCGTGTAAACGACGACGGACGACGGCACGAGTTGCTTCAGCCCCTTGACCGTGCCGCCCGCGCCCTCGTAGCTGCCCTCCCAGCCGTACTCGTTGTGCATGTCGAACACGAGATGTACGGCCTTCTTCTTCGCCTCGCGCTGCGCGTTGCTCTTCTGGATCACGTTCAGCAGCACGAGCCGGGTCAAGAACGTCTTGCCGGTGCCGCTCTTGCCGAAGATGCCGTTGCTGCGCTCGACGAAGCGCTCGTAGTCGAGCCGGACCTTGACCTCCATATCGAGCGGCGTGCCGATCACAAAATGCTCCGCATCTTCCTCGCCGAAGATGCGCTCGACCTCGGCCTGTGTCGCCTCACGCACGCGCGAGAAGTGGCCGGGGACGGTCTTCACCGGCTCGGGCGCGTTGTTCTCGATCGCCGAGACGCGCAGCATCGGCGTGATGTGCAGCACGGCGAAGGCGGCGGTGCCGCGGTAGACCTCGCGCAGGAACTCGTCATCTTCGCCCGGCGGCGTTTCGGTGAGCGCGGGCAACGTCGTTTTCAGCTCCACGTCCGTGATCATGCCGAAGAAGAGCTGGTCGCGCGCCTCGACCGTGACGTAGCGGCCGGCCGCCATCTCCTCGACGTCCACCTCACCGTCGAGCCGTACCTCGAGCCCGCCGGTGAGCGAGCCGCCGACCACCGAGCCGAGCGACGAAAAGATCTGCGGCCGGTCGAGTTCCACCAGCGAGAGCACGGGGCGTCCGTCGGTGCCGTGGCCGTTCATGGCTGGATCCTCCGCAGGATGGCTTGCAGGCGCGTGGCGTCGTCCGCGAGCAGCGGCGTGAGCGCCTTGCCCGAGTGCACGAGGAAGCCGCGGCGGTCGGGCTGCGCGGCGGCCGCCTGGCGCAGCGCGGAGGCGATCACGTCGTCGGCAAAGACGCCGCCGGCGAGCAGCAGGCGCAGAAAGTCGAACGAGCGCATGAAGGCGGCGCATTCGTCGTCGGTGCAGCCGCGCACCCGAGCGAGCATCGGCGCCGGCGCGGACGGCAGGTATTGACAGACGTTGCCGGCGCGCTTATGGCCGACGACGACGGCGTCGAACGTCGTGGCAAGCAGCGCCGGCACGTGCGGATTCTCGTCGAGCACGCGCTGCAGGTCGTGCTCCGGCTCGCCGCGGGCGGTCACGCGCCGCGTCGGGTCGATGCCTTCGGTCAGCACGCCGCAGACGACCGCGAAGACCGGCTCCTCCATGTCCTCGACCGCGACCAGCAGCCCCAGCGGCGGCGCGCCGTCGCGTGCAAAGCACTCGGCGCTGAAGCGATCGATCGAAGCGCGAATCACGCGGCCGTAGCGGGTCGGCGGGGCAGATGCGGTCATCTTCAATTCCTCTGCGGTCCCCACCGGCATTCGTGGCTCGTCATTCCTTCGGCCGCTTGAAGAAGAGCAGGCCGTTCCAGGGATTGCCGACCATCTCCCAGCCCTGCTCGCCCAGATCCGCGATCGCGGCGAGCACAGCGTCCGGCTCGGCGACGTTCTGGTCGCGGTCGCCGAAATCGGAGATCAGCTCCGGGCCGTCCTTCGTCAGCCAGACGCAGCGCGGGGACGCCGTTCTGAACGCGCCCGCGGTATCGCCGGCGATGCCGGAGAGCAGCACGTACTCCCAGGCCAATGTCTCGCCGTCGTCGCCCTCGTCGTCCTCGTCGTAGTCGTCCATCTCAGGCTCCGGCTCGTTCTGCTGCTGCGGCTGGACCGCCCAACCGGACTGCCGCTCGCGCTCGGGATTGATGTCGCGTTTCATATGAACCGCCGTCTCTTCAGCGTGCGCCGGGGGCACCTAACCCTGACCTGGCTGAAGCCAGGTCAGGGTTAGGCCGCCGTTTCATATCGCCCGCACCCGCTTGCTCAGCGCTTTGGACGAGGTTAGCCAGGGGATGCCGTACAGCTCGCATTCGCGCGCGATCAGCGCGGAGAAGGCCGCGCGGTCCGTCGTCGAGATCACCGCCTGCTCGTGCGCCTCCTGCAATGCGACCGGATAGTTCGCGCCGCTCTGCGCCTGGTGCACCAGCAGCGCGTGCAGCAGATCCAGACGCCCTTTCTCTTCCGCCATCCAGACCGGAAGTTCGACGCGGGCGATCTCGTCGCCGGCGCGCAGGTAGAAGAAGGCGATCTCGTGCCCGGCCTCTTCATACCACTTCTCCGCCGTCTGCGCGTGCGGCGACCGGTACGGCTTGAACACGGCGCTGCGCTGCCACGGCTCCAGCAGATGCCGCATCAGTTCCGCGTCGTGCGGCAGGCCCGCGGCGTCGCAGGGCCGTTCGCCCGTCTCGCGGCCGGGGCACGAGGCGCAGACCACGCGCTCGCCCAGCGGGCAGGCCAGCAGCCGCAGGCTGTGGACGACGTTGCCGGCCCGCGTTTGGCTGACGTAGCCGCTGAACACGGCGCGCCCTGCCTCGACGAGCGCCTGCAAGCGATCGAGCGCCTGCAGCGTGCCGTGTTCGCCCGTCTTGAGCTGCTCCGCGATCGAGGGCGGCAGGTCGCGCTTGTCCAGGTTCCAGAGCGCGAGGTTGCCGTCCACCAACGCCAGCAGCGGCCGGTCGCTCGGACAGTAGTACTCAGCCAGCTCGGCCAGCTTTGCTAGCTCGCGCACGCCGCGCACCACACCCAGCACCGCGCCGAGGATCGCACTCTCGCGGCTGGGGTCCTGTGCGTCGCGCAGCACAATCTCGCCGCCGGTCGGCTGCACGTCGACGTCGGAATCGGGGATCGCGTCCGGGCCGTCGCCGTACTGGATCAGCATCCAGCCGAAGTTGAGCACGAAGCAGTCGACCGGCAGGTGTCGGTCCACGTCGATGCTGGACCCGTCCACGGCCAGCGCCGCGTAGGCCGCGGGCGGCTCCGGCGCGGGCACGCCGCGATCGAGCCGTCCGCCGTCCGGCGCGAACGGCAGCGCCAGCGTCCACGAGGTCTTTGCCGAAAGCATGCGCCGCTCGAACCACGCGGGATCGTCTGCCGCTCTGCGCAGCAGCGTCAATGCCTGCGCGAGCCGCGCTGCGCTCTGTCCGCGTTCCTCGCGGGCGCGCTCCACCAGCTCGGGCAGGCGGGCGGCGACTTTGACCAGATCCAGCGTCAACGCACGACCCCCTCCGGGCTGCGCAGCACGCGCTCGTCGCCCACGCGACGGGTCACGCGCCGGTCGTCCAGATGCTCGAGCAGCGCCTGCGCGTAGCGGCGGCTGGTGCCGAACAAGTCGCGCACCTGCGCCAACGTGATCGTCGGTTGCTCCCGCAGGTGCGCGAGGATACGGTCCACCATCTGCCGATACGCCGCCGCGTCGAAGACGATGCCCTCGGCCACGGGCACGACAGCGCCGCTCTCGGCCAGATAGGCGATCAGCTCGCGGTCCGGCAGGCGCTCCGGTGCGGGCGCGTAGGGATTCGCCCGCAAAGCGGCGAGGAAGCGATCGGCCTCCGCCTGCTGCGTCGCTGCGAGTGTGACCTGGTGATCGGCCGGCGCCACCGTGGCGCCGCGCTCACCAAGGTCGCCATGCGCCAGCCAGCGCTCCAGCAGGCTGCCAAACAGGCGCGGATTCAAGCCGAGGCGGCTCTTCAACTCCTCGCGCGGCATGCCGGCGCGCAGTGGATGCTCTTTGAGGAAGGCGGTCACGGCAGCCAGCGCGCGGTCGGTGAGGCGCTGATAGCCCGCGAGGGTATACAGCGCCGTGTTCGGTCCTGGCATCTCGCCGCCGACGAGCACGGCGCGGCCCTCAGCCAGCAAAGTCGCCAGCGCGGCGCGCACGCCCTCGGCGCCGAGGCTGGTTTCGCGCACCAGCACGTCCAGCGTGGCCGGCTCCTGCCGCGCAAGCACCTCGGACAGGCTCTCTTCGGGTGTGCCGCGCTCCAGCGAGGCGAGCGAGGCGAGCGTGGCTTCGTGCCGGCGGCGATGGCGGCGGGCGTGCACATCCACGATCGTGCCACCGCCCAGCGTCTCGTTCGGCGAACGCAGCACGAAACTGTCGCCCTTCGCCACGGCCACCGGCTCGAACAGGCGGACTTGCGCCCAGCCTTCGGCGCCCGCAGGCAGTTCGTCGGCATCGAGCAGCCGCACGCGGGCCGGAGCCTCGGCCGCGCCGGTGTGAAACGTCGTCTGCGCGTTATGGCGCAACGGATGGGTGGCATCGCCCGTCATACGCAGCCGCACATCCACCGCGCTGGTTGGCGAAAGCCAACCGGGCGTGGTCAGCACGAGGCCGCGGTGCAGATCGTCCGTGCCGACGTTGCCCAGGTTCACCGCCGTGCGGCTGCCGGGCTGTGAGCGCTCGACCTTGTGCTTGTGCGATTGCAGACCCCGTACGCGCGAGCGCAGGCTGCCTGGCTCGACCACGATCTCCTGCCCAGCGCGCAACACCCCATCGATCAACGTGCCCGTGACGACCGTGCCGAAGCCGGCGACGCTGAACACGCGGTCGATCGCCAGCCGCGGCCGGCCGATGTCGCGTTTCGGTTCCGTCTGCGCGAGCGCGGCTTCGAGGGCGGCGAGCAGCTCCGTCAGACCCTCGCGCGTGACGGCGGAGCAGGGGATCAGCGGCGCACCGGCCAGGCTGGTGCCCTCCAGCGTCTCCGCCACGTCGGCCTGGACGAGTTCGAGCCAGTCGGGCTCAACCAGATCGGCTTTGGTGACGGCAACGACGCCGGTCTTGATCTGCAGCAGATCGAGGATGGCGAGGTGCTCGCGCGTCTGCGGCATCACGCCTTCGTCCGCCGCGACGACGAGCAGCGCGATGTCGATGCCGCCGACGCCGGCCAGCATGTTCTTGATGAAGCGCTCGTGCCCCGGCACGTCGACGATGCTGACCTCTTCGCCGCCCGGCAGCTTGAGCCAGGCGAAGCCGAGGTCGATCGTCATGCCCCGCTCCTTCTCCTCGCGGAGCCGGTCGGGGTCGATGCCGGTGAGCGCCTGCACGAGCGTCGATTTGCCGTGATCGACGTGGCCGGCGGTGCCGATGACATACATGGTGGCACGAGGATAGCACGCCGCACGGGTTCCGGCCGGAGCGACGCGACGTAACGGCGTGACGGGGTGAATGGGGAGTGGAGAGTGGTGAGCGGTGCGTGATCCGCTCGCCCTCGCACGATGGTGTAGGGGCGCATGGCGTGCGCCCTTCGCGCCGTCAGGCGCGACCAGCGGCGCGCCGTGTGAGCGAACCCACCGCCGTCGATCAGCCGGATGACCCGCCCGAAACCAGCCGGCGCCGCATACCATGAATGCGGAGGCTGTCCAGGAGGTTGATGCCATGACCGACGAGCGGCCCGACGAAACGCGCCAGGAGCGCCGCGAGCAGCGCGCCCGCAAGCAGCGCGAAATGCAGAAGCATGGCGCCAACCTTGCGCAAATCTACCGCGACGCGGTGCTGAAGCGGGCGAACGCGCCCAAACGGCGGCGTCAACATCGCGTCTGACGCCGTTGTTCGTAGTTGACCGCGGTGTTACTATGGCGCACGCGCTTGAGCAACTTCGCAGCGAGGAAGCCAGATGGCGACACCGTTCGAGAACTACCTCGACCTGGTCGAGGCCGCCCGCGTGCTGGCCATCCACCCGCAGAGCCTGCGCCGCCTGATCAAGCAGGGCAAGGTGCCCGCGGTGCTCTTCGCCGGCAAGTATCTGATCGAGCGCGACAAGATCGAGATGTTCAAGTCCAACTACGATCCGCGCCCCGGCCGCAAGCCGATCCGCCGCCTGCTGTAACTCGCTCACGCCCGCGCGCTGCCGGGACAGCGGCGCTCTCCGCGGGCGGCACCTGCGATCGCCCCGCTAGCGCAGCGCCCTGATGACCAGCACCAGCAGCAGCGTTGCCAGCCCCGCCGTCAGCCCGAGGAAGATGCCGAGCAGTGAGCCAACGCTCACCGCGCCGCGCATCGAGCCGCTGTATGGCCCGCGCCCCAGCGTGCGACGGTAGGTGATGAGTCCGCCGACGATCACGATCGCGAGCAGCACGGCGACCGCAACCACGCCCGTCATCAGCGCGGCGCCTTGATCGCGATGTCGCTCCCGTTCGGGTCGCGCACATCCAGCGTGAGCTGGAACGCCGTGCCGTCGGCGGCATCGCTGCTCTGCACGGAGATGCGCAGGGGATAGCGGTTGCCGCCAGCGGTCCAGACATCAAGCGCGGTGGAAGATTGCTGACCGTTGCCGCCTTCGCGCCCCTGGCCGAAGAGACCGGGCGTGCGCGCCAGCTCGCCCGGCGGGAAGCGGTAGTGTTCCGCCTGCACGCCGTCCACGGTCTCGGCAACGGGTGATTTGCCCGTGGTGCTGACGGTAGCGAGCGTTTGCTGACAGAGCGTCTGCGGGTCGAGGCTGCTGAGCGCGGCCACAAACGGGCCGGCGTTGTTGTTCGCGGTTTCCCAGGCGCCCGCGCCGACGCGCTGATACTGGGTGTTGCCGATGCGAAGCGTTTCGACATCCTGGCTGGCGCCCTGAGGGAAGCTGACGTGCAGCTGCGTCGAGGCCGGCGCCCGGTGGGCGCCGTCGAAGCGCACATCCCGCAAGAGATTGGCCAATGATCCAAGCTCACTGCGCGTCTGGCCCTGGCCGGCGTCAAACTTCAGCTCGCCGCTGAAGCGGTAGGCGCGCAGGCCGCCCAGGCAGGGCAGACTGCCGGCCGGCGCCGGCGTTCCGCCCGGCTCGTTGCGGCGCGTCTGCGGATTGACGGCGCAGCCGACGATCGCCACGGCCGTCGCCAGCGCCGCGCCGGCGAACGCTCTCCCGATCCCCGACCACCGCATCGTGCCTCCTCCGCCCGGCGCTCCTCGCGGGCTGATCGTAGCATCGGCGTCCCGACTGTCGCCAGCGACGGCCTGCGTGCGCCGGGCGTCGCCGCGCATGGTGGCATCGCGCGTCGTCCGCCGCGCGCGGTAGAATGGCAGGAAGCATCGCGATGCATGGGCCGGCGTGCAGGCGCCGAGACCCCGTTCGCCCGGCCCGAGCTAACGCTATGTCTGTGGTTATCTCGCTTGCGGCCAGCGTCATTACCTTCGCTTTTGCCGGCGCCGTGCTCTGGCAGTACCGGCGCAAGCGGCGCATGCACCAGTTTGTCTGGGCAATCGCGCTGCTGTGCTACGGCGCCGCCACCAGCGCCCAGTTCGTGGCGGAAGCCCGTGGCTGGAGCACGGGGGCGTTCCGCATCTGGTATCTCTCCGGCGGCCTGCTCACGGCGGCCTATCTCGGCCAGGGCACGGCGTTTCTGCTGCTGCCGCGGCGCGCCGGGCGCGTGATTTTCGCCCTGCTGCTGCTCGTTTCGATCGTGGCCACGGTGCGCATCTTCACGGTGCCGTTGCGGCTGAGCCAGATCCTGCCGCCGGCCGGCAAAGTGACGCCGCAGGCGACCAGTCTGCCCGCGGACTTGCGGGCCTACGCGGTGGTGCTGAATATCTACGGCACGCTGCTGCTGGTCGGCGGCGCGGTCTGGAGTGCGATCGTCTACCTGGATTCGCGGCTGGACCGGCGCCGGCGCGCCGGCCATCGCGTCGTGTCGAACCTGTTGATCGCGGGCGGCGCGATGGTGATCGCCAGCGCTGGCTCGTTCGAGGCGCTTGGTCATGGTGAATTTCTCTATGCCGGCGAGATTCTCGGCATCGGCATCATCTTCGCCGGCTTTCTGCGCAGCGGCGGTCGGCCTCGGCCGGCTGCCGTGGAGCAGCGCACCGAAGAAACCCGCCCACCGCAGCCGCCCGCCATCCAGGCTGACGACGCAGTTGCAGCTTCCATTGCAGCGCCCGCCCGCCCGCTGCGCCGCATCAGCGAGCGCTCGGCGGCGGGCCGCCACTGAGTCCAGCCGCCGCCCGACGACAGGTTACGGCCGTTCCATCTCCCAGCCGGCCGGCTCCGGCCAGTTGTGCAGCATCTGTCCGCCGTCCGCGACGACGACAGCGCCGTTGATGAAGCGCGCCGCGGGCGAGCAGAGAAAGGCGCACAGCTCGGCGACCTCCGCGGGCGATGCGTAGCGGTGTGCAGGCACCGACGCGAGGTTGGCGGCCTCCGAGGCGTCATCGAAGCCGGCCTGCGCCAACTCCTTCTCGTGCAGCGCCGTCGTATCCACATTGCCGGGCGCCAGCGCGTTGACGGTGACACTATGCCGGCCCCAGTAGTTCGCCAGCGTGCGTGTCAGGTTGACCACGCCTGCGCGTGCCGCGCCCGAGTGGGCGAAGAAGTAGGCGCCGCGCTCCAGTGAGTAGACGTGCACCACGTTGACGATCGCGCCGAAGTTTTGGGCCACCATGCGCGGACCGATGCGGCTGCACATATTCCAGGTGCCATTGAGGTTTAGATCGATGACCGAACGCCAGCCGCGGTCGGAGATCTCGGAGGGCCGCGCCGGGAACTGGCCGCCGGCGTTGTTGATCAGGCAGTCGATGCGGCCATAGCGCTGTAGCGTTCCCTCGGCCAGCGCCTCGACCTGCGCCACGTCGCGGATGTCCGTCGCCTGTGCCGCGCAGATGCCGCCGGCGGTCTCGATCTGCTGCCGCGTTTCACTCAGTGTTTCAATGTGCCGGCCCGCGACCACGACGCTGGCGCCCAGTGCGCCGAAGCGCAGGGCAATCACCCGGCCGATGCCGCTGCCGCCGCCCGTGACGATGACGACGCGGCCGGCAAACAGGTTCGAACGCAGGACTTCCACCGTTTCTCCGCCCATGCTCGCTCTCCCCGGGCGCTGCCGGCGCTGCCGCGACTCAGCTTGGCACGCTGCGGGCGGTTGCCGGCGTGCGGGCAATGACCGGCTACTGTTGAGCGGGAGCAGCAGACGGGCCGGCCACCAGCGGCACGCGCTTGACCTCCGCGCCGCCGTCCGCGAGACGTACGAGATTGATCGTTTTCGAGAGGTCGGGCGAGCCGGAGTAATAGGCGGGCAGATCGCCGGCGCCGATCTTCGTCGCCAGATCCCAGTGGCCAAGCGCGAGATAGTCGGCCTGCAGTGCGTCCAGCTCCTCCTGATGAATCAGCCAGGAGCGGTGCAGATCCTGCGGGCCGCTGACCCAGTGGCCGTGCGCGATGGCGACGCGCCAACGCGCGGCGCCGCGCGGCGCCGGATCGCGCAGCGGCGCCATGTCCACGTGATCGGGATGCGGCCGGCCCCAGACTTCGAGGTCAAGGCCGGCGAGCGGCAGCAGTTCGTCGACGGTGATGCCCAGGACTTCGACGTTTGGCAGCTCGCCCAGCCCGCCGCGGCGGTAAACGGAGCCGGGCGCGAGGCAATCGTGGTTGCCGGGCAGAATGATGACCGGCAGCGCCGCGTCCTGCAAGCAGCGGCCAACGGCGTCGATCAGCGGCAGCTTAACGCGGTTGTGGTCGAAGATGTCGCCGGCGAGCAGCAGCGCGTCGGCGCCGGCGGCGACGGTGGTATCGAGCACGTGCTGCAGGCGGGCGAGATCATCCTCATGCCGCGTCTCCGAGGCGAGATGCAGATCGGAACTGTGCGCCAACAGCACGGACGACCGCCGCGAGGCGCCGTTCCTGCCCACGCCGGGATCAGATGCCACGCTTCACCTCGGGCGGCCAGCCGCCCCGCTGAGCATGGCACAGGTGCGCCGGCGCGGGCCAGCCGCGCGTTAATCCCAATCGGAGGTGGAGGGCGAGCTGATGACGCTGGCCGCGGCGCCGACCAGGGCCACCGCACCGAGCACAAGCAGCAGCACGGCCGCGCCACCGGAGAGCTTGTGGCCGAGCAGGAAGATCAGCGCGATCACGGCGCTGGCGCCACCGGCGAGCGCCAGGTTCGAGTGCGTCTGCACGACGGCCTGCCGGCGACGACGCTCATTGCCGCGCGGATAGTCGAGCTGGCCCCGCCGGTACTGGGCCACGCGCCAGCCGCCCCAGCCGAGCGCCGCGAGGCAGGCGATGTAGACGATGACGGCCAACATGGAATCCCTCCTCCGCGAGCCAACACCCTGCAATCATCGTAATCCCGCGACCGGCGCCGCGGAAAGGGATCGCAGAATCGCGTGGCGAAGACGCGCACGATCGCAGGGCAATCGCCGGCCGGACGGCGATCTGCATGACGCCTAACCGCGCTCGCCAGCGGCGTCGAACAGCAGCGGCAGGTGCTTGACGCCGTGCATGATGAAGCCAGGCACCTGCTCAAGCTGAGCCGCATCGACGCGGCGCAGGTTCGGCAGGCGCCGGCCGATCTCTGCCAGCGCGATCGTCGCCTCCAGCCGCGCCAGCGGCGCGCCGAGGCAGAAGTGGATGCCCTGGCCGAAGCTCAGATGGCGGTTCGGCGTGCGGGTGATGTCGAAGCGATCCGGATCGGGAAACTCCTTCGCGTCGCGGTTGGCCGAGGCGAGCCAGACGATCACCGGCTGCCCCGCCTGCACCGTTTCGCCGCGCAGCTCGGTGGCCGCGGTTGCGATGCGCACGGTGGCCTGCACGGGCGGGCGGTAGCGCAGCACCTCCTCCACCGCCGTGGGAATCGTTGCCGGCTCGGCGCGCAGCCGGGCGAAGGCGTCCGGCTGCTCCAGCAACGTGCGTACGGCGTTGCCGATCAGGTTCGTCGTCGTCTCGTTGCCCGCGACGAGCAGGAGGATACAGAAGATCAGGATCTCGTCGCGCGAGAGCTTTTCGCCCTCGACCTCGGCGGCGATCAGGGCGCTGATCAGATCCTGCCGCGGCTCGCGCTGGCGCGCATCGACGACCGTACCGAAGTAGGCGCTCATCTCCTTGATCGTTTGGTCCGGCACATCGCGCGGGCTCGTGCCCCCCTCTTCACGTTCGATCGGTACGCCCGTGCCCAGGCTGGCCGCAACCACGTCCGACCAGCGCTTGAAGTCGGCGCGGTCCTCCGCCGGCACGCCGAGGATCTCGGCGATCACGATCACCGGCAGCGGATACGCAAGGTCGCTGATCAGATCGATGCTTCCGGCGGGCTCGACGGCGGCGAGCAGCTCGTCCGTGATCGCGCGGATGCGCGGCACAAGCTGTTGCACCATGCGTGGCGTGAAGGCGCGGTTCACCAATTCGCGTAGCTGCGTGTGGCGCGGCGGGTCGAGATTGAGGATGCTGGTCGGCTGACGCTCTGCACGGGGCAGGTTGCGCTGAGAATCGCTGGAGAAGCGCTTCGGGTCGCGCAGAATCGTGCGGCAATCCTCATACAAGAAGGCGTTCCACGCCTGCAGCTCCGGCCGGTAGCCGAAGGGCTGGAACTGCCGCGCCATGGCGTACAGCGGATACGGGTTGTCCAGATTCTCCGGCGACATCAAGGGGTTGGTGCCGGTCACCATGACTGTGGCCTTTCTGAGCGCTGCGGCCGTGCAAACGCGCGGCCGCACACCCCCAGTATACCCTTTGTGGGAAGGGCAACTAACCGGGCGAACGGCGCCGGCCGCTTCGAGGCGGCGCGCCAGGAGGCGACGGCTACGACGCCGGTGCGATGCGCACCTGCGTCGCGCCGAAGGTCTGCACGCCGCTGGCGTCGGTGAACAGGGCAACGATCGTGTAGACTCCCGGCGCCCTGTAGGTGTGCATAGCGTACTGCGACGGCTGATCGTGCGTGACTTCGCCATCGCCCCAGTCGAACGACCAGGACGGGGCGCCGGGAACCAGCGGTTGCGCGCCTACCGAGGCGAAGGTCAGTGCCTGGCCGGCGCTGCCCACTAGCGGCGGATCGACCGCGTTCAGCATGTGCGTCGCGATGTCGAAGGCGGTGAGTGTGTCCGCCAGCATGGGCAGGGGCAAGCCGGGCGGCGGCGGCGGGATCTGGCCGTTGAGCACCGCCGGGCTGATGCTCAGCTCGTACACCATCACTTCCGCGGCATCCGGGTCGCCTACCTGCCATGCGCCAACGAGGTGTGGGCTGGCGAGGCCGAGGAAGAGGCCCCGTCCGGCGAACGTCTCACCCAGGGGCTTGAGCTCGCCGGTATACAGAAAGGTGGCGCTCGAAGCATCGCTGAGCCTGAAGTCCACGGCGAACTGCCCGCCGTAGTCCGGCCGCACCACGCCGCCGCCGCTCAGTGTGCCCCCCGCGGTGGCGAGGGCGACATCCACCGACTCGCCGCCCGGCGCAACATCCGGGCCGTTCGGCGTGATCGTGAGCTGGCCCGCGCCGAAGCGGTCGCGGTAGTCGAGCGGCGGCAGCGTTTGCGGCGCCAGCGGCACGGACTCGATCTGGATATCGACCTGCGGCAGGCCGGTCAGGGCGCAGTTCAGGGCGTTCGGAGTGCCCGCCGGCTCGGCGCAGACGGTTTCAGGTGGCCACTGATCGACCGGCAACGCGAGCGCCTGCACCCGCGCCTTCAACGCGACCGCGGCAGCGGTTGAAGAAGTCAGCGTTGCGCCATCCCAGTTCACATCGAGCGGCCGGCCGGCGTTGTCTGCGACCGAAAGCGCCGGGGCAAGCCGATCCGGCGCACCATCGCCAGTGGGATCAACCCAGTGCACCGTTTCGCCCGGCGCCAGCGTCGCACTTTGACTCGTCGTGTCCTCCGGCGCGGTTGTAATCGCGACTTCGAGCGTGTGCGGTGTGTCCATCACGCCGAGCGCGGCGCGGCAGCGCACCACGTTGCCACGCGCGGTATCGGCGCCGCAAAAGCTGAGGCCGGGCGGACCGCCTGGCGGGAAACCCGACGGATAGGACGTTTGCAGTTGCACGAGCACGTCGTCGAAGGCGGTCACGGTGAAGTCGGGCGCGCCGAGCGAGAGGAAGACGCGGACAGGCGAATCGTTCCGCACGTGCATAGGAACTGGGCTGAAGCGTCCGGCGCCGAAGATCGAGATGAACCGACCCGGAACCGGGGTTGGCGTTGGAGTCGGCGGCGGCTGCACAAACGTCACGTCTTCGCCCGGCGCCAGCGAGCGGCCGCCCGGGATCGTGATCTGCGCCTCCGGCGTCAGCGACGGCTGCGGCTGACCGGCCGCGTGCGGCGGAGCGCTGCTGCCCGCCAGCGCCACGGCGATCAGAACGGCCGCCGCGACGGCGAGCAGACAGAGCAGAAACCGCGCGCCTCGGACCCTCATCGGAAACCTCAGACCATCTGAAGGACACAGCTCGCCGCCGCACTCCACAGAACAGGACGTATCAGCGTCCAAAACGTTGCGCCATAGCCGCGCCTGCGGGCCGCTGGCGCATGGCAGCCGTCTCGCGGCAACACGCCGGTCAGGTGTTTGCCTCCTCGCTCCGTGCTCCCCGCAATCTGCCGTCTGCTCTGACCGCGCGGCCGTACAGTGTGCTGAAAATGTCTGTCTGCCCAGAACCGGGGGTGCTCGCAGACGGTCGATGCAGGAACGGGAAAGCGCCTCATGCAGCCAGGCGATCAGGCGCTTCCCCGCACCTTTTGATAGCTCTACGGCACGCGCCGGGCCGCCGGCCAGCGCCGGCGCGCGGCGAGCCCCGTCAGGCAGAGCAGCGCCACGATCGCCGCGAACGGCAAACCGATCACGCCGATCCAGATCAGCGCGCTTGCCGAACCTCTCCCGAGGTCGCCCAGCACACGCGCGGCGTCGCGAAACGTGTCGGCCGCGGACCAGCCCTTGTGCGCCACCGCTGCTGGCACCGCCGGCGCCTCCTGCGGGATCAGCTCAACGCTCAACGTGGCCAGGTCGCTCAGCTTGGTCAGATACTGCTGCCTCCCCTTCGCCTGCTCGATCTGCCCGTTGATGTCGGTCAGCTCGCGATAGACGGTGAGAATGTCGTTGGCGTTATTGGTCTTCTCGCGGATGGTAGCGAGCAGCGCGCGGAGTTGGTCCGATGTCGCCTGGAGGTTGGCCACCCGCGCATCCAGGTCGGCGTACTCCTCGGTAACGTCCTGGCTCGTGATGTTCTCACGCTGGACCTTGACGCCCAGGTTCTTGATCTGGGCCATCGCCTGGTCGAACGCGGACGCCGGCACGCGCAGCGTCACTGTTCCGCGCAGCTTCTCGCCCGATTGCGCCAGGTTGCTGCCCGAGATGTAGCCACCAAATCCGGTGGCGATGCTGGAGATACTCGTAAACGCGCCCTCCACATCCCCAACGACCAGGCCGAGGTCGGCATTGCGGATAATCTTGCGGCCCAGGTCGGCTGCCGCCCCGCCCGAAGCGTCGGGAATGCTTCCGCCTGCCGCAGCCGCTGTGGCTGGCGCTGCGCCGGACGAGGACGCGGCGGACGTGGCGGCCGCGGCGGGCGGTGCCGCATTTGACGAGCGAGTCGCGCTCGCCGCCGTAGCGGCAGCGTTCGCCGCCGTCTCCTTATGCGTCGTTCCCGTCCCGGCGGAGCTGCAGGCGACCACCAGCAGCACGGCAAGCGACCCTGCCGCCAACACGCTCACTCTTGCCGAAGAACCACCCTGCATCGACCCTCCTCCGTTCGTACTCGCGGCCCGCACTGTACGGGCCGGCATGGCACAGAGGACGATGCAGCATGGAGATTTATTTCTGCTTTGAGCGGTACGGGCGGCGCCAGCCTCACGTCCCGCCAGCCGAAACTCTTGCCAGCGCACACCTACGCCAGTCACACGTCAACAGCCGCTGCGGAGGGCCAACTGCACGGATGTCTCCGCACGAGCTGCACAGGGCGCGCGAAGGCCGGTGCCGCGACGAGCGATCCGCATCGACACGCACGCTGGCTCAGTTCGGGCCGACGAGGTGAACGCCATCGACTGGATCGCAGCCGCAGGAGCGGTAACCACCGCGCTTGCTGCCCTGTTTACCGGCTGGCAGGCTCGCGAGGTGCGGAGAACGGTCGGCGAGCAGAAGGAAGACCGCCGTCTGCTCTATCGCCCGTTCATCGACGTGCACCGCGATCCGGCCACTGACGCACTGGTGATTGAGAACATCGGCCGTGGCGTCGCACTTCGCTGTGTCGTTTTCACGTGGCCACCACCGTTCGGCGACAGTCAGGGTGTAAGCGAGATGGTGGCGCTGGGCGCAGGGGGAAGGCGAGTTCTCAATTCCTGGACGCTTCAGCCACGGGCGGACTACGTCTTCGAGGATGTTGAACGAGGAACCGCTCGTCTGGACATCGCAATATGCGAAGATGAGCTCGGAACTCTATACCGATTCGCGCCAAGGGGAGCATACGACCACTGGGAGGGGGGTGCCGCACACCCTCCTGCATGGATCGGATACTATCAGGTGGTTCGCAGCTAGCGTCAGAGAGATTGCTATGCCGGTTTATGATGGCAGCGCCGAACTCATGGCTCTGAACGGAGAGCGCATAAGTAGAGTCCTCGCCCACCTGGAGAGCCAGCTCCCGTCTGGCCCAAAATTCGGATCGTGGCAGGGCAAACTGTCGCCGCCCGACGGCGGAGAATTCGACGGTCCCATCGATCTGGCGGAGGTAATCGTCCGTTTGCCCGGCGGGCGGACCGCGCGGGCAGTGCTCAGAGGCAAGACAGCCGAGCCTCACCCCGCGCTGGAACTTGTCGGCTCCGGCCCACCGCCGTTCTGAGCCAGGCTAGACCGCGCGCCGGCTGCCTTGCGGCCGCGCCGCGTGGCCGTAGCGGGCGAGCAGCAGGCGGATGAAGTTGGCCGCGGCCGGCGGAGGCGGCGCGCCGCGGCGCGGCACTACCAGGCAGGTCGTGCGCGTGATGCGCGGCAGGCCGGCCACGTGCAGCTCTACCAGCGCACCGGACTCCAACTCCGCCGCCACGGCCTGGCGCGGCACCATGCCCACGCCGTAGCCCATCTGCGCCGCCGTACGCACAGCTTCGTGGCTGTCGAACTCCATCGTGATGCGGGGATAGACGCCGGCCTGTTCCAACTCGGCATCGACGTGCGTGCGGAAGCGCGAAGGCGCCTGGAAGAGGATCATATCGAGCTGCGAGAACTCCGCGAGCGTCACAGGTTCGGGCAGAGCGGCGGCGAACGCCGGCGCCGCGACTGCAATGATCGCGTCTTCGAACAGCGCCGTCGATTCCAGGCGAGGATGCGCCACCGGCGTGCTGGTGAGGCCCAAATCGGCGTTGCCTTCGAGCAGCCGGTCGAGCACGCCGTCGGCGCGGGCCGACCAGACGCGCAGCCGCACGTTGGGATAGGCGGCACGGAACTCGCCCAGCAGGCGCGGCAGCGTAAACAGGCCCACCGTCGTGACGCAGGCGATCGAGACCTCTCCCTGTTCCGGGTCGGAGAGCGAGGCGACATCGCTCTTCAGATGCTCGACCTGCGCGAGGATGTGATGTGCATGCTGGTAGACGCTCTGGCCCATCGCGGTAAGATGTAAGCCGCGGCCGCCGCGTTCGACCAGCGTGGCGCCCAGCTCGCGCTCCAACGCCGCGATCTGGCGCGTCACCGCGGGTTGGCTGAGGTTCAGCAGCTCGCCGGCGCGGGTGAAGTTGCCCTCGTCCACCACGCGCACGAACGTCTCCAGATGTTGCAGGATCATCTCGTTATGACTCCAAATGGCTCGATACAATCATCGTCGCGCATACTCAGTATAGCAATGATGCATTGGACGTATGGATGTTTCAGGCATATTATCCCCTTGGCAGGGTGAGCCCTGAAGGCGAGGGAAGAGCAGGTCGCATCCGGTCCGGCGCCGGGTGAGGATTGAAACCGCGGCGAAAACGTGAGGAGGAGTGCATGCTCCAGGAGATCGTCTGGAAGATCGGCGGTGAGCAAGGGCAGGGTCTGGACCCAACCAGCGACGTCTTTGCCACCGTCTGCAACCGCATGGGGTACTGGGTCTACGCCTACAAGACTTTCTCCTCACGCATCAAGGGCGGGCATACGGACTTCACCGTGCGCGTCAGCCAGGAGCGCAAGCTCTCGCCCGCTCCGAAACTGAACATGCTCGTCGCCATCGACCAGGAGTCGATCGACCTGCTGGTCGAAGACCTGGCCGAGGATGGCATCCTGCTGGCCGACAGCGGCTTTAACCCGCAGGCGCCGGCCGGCGTCAAGCTGATCACGGCCGACCTGACGAAAATGGCGCGCGAACTGGGCAACCCGGTCTACCGCAACATGATCGCCGTCGGCTGCTCGGCTCAAGTCCTCGGCATTCCGCTGGAGCCGTTCCGCGAGTACGTGCAGGAGAAGTTCGGCCGCAAGGGCGAGGCCGTGGTCCAGGAGAACTGGCGGGCGCTCGATATGGGCGCGCAGATCGCGATCGAGCAGCTCGGCGAGCGGGTCTTCAGCCTCGGTGTGCCCGACGGCAAGAACGACCGGCTGATCGTCACCGGCAACGACGCGATGACGCTCGGCGCCCTTGCCGCCGGCTGCCGCACCGTCTTCGCCTATCCGATTACGCCGGCTTCCGAAGTGCTCGAAGTTGCGGCCAAGCTCTTCCCGCGCTACGGCGGCGTCGCCGTCCAGATGGAGGACGAGCTTTCGGCGCTCGGCGCCGTGATCGGCGCGGGCTTCGCCGGCGCGCGGGCGCTGACCTGCACCGCCGGCCCCGGCATCTCGCTGATGCAGGAGCTGATGGGTCTCGCCGGCATGACCGAAGTGCCCTGCGTGATCATCGACACGCAGCGCGGCGGCCCGAGCACCGGCATGCCGACCAAGCACGAGCAGTCGGACCTCTTCGCGCTGATCCACGGCGGCCACGGCGAGGCGCCGCGCATCGTGCTGGCGCCGGGCACCGGCGAACAGGCCTTTTTCGACGCCGCGCTCGCCTTCAACCTGGCGGACAACTACCACTGCCCGGTGATCATCGCCTCAGACCTCGGCCTCGCGCTGTGGCAACAGACCGTCGATCCGTTCGACGTCTCGAAGGTCGTGATCGACCGCGGCCCGATCGTCGAGCAGTCCTATCTCGACTCGATCGGCGGCGACGGCTTCGAGCGCTACGCCGACAGTGAGACGGGTGTCTCCGCCCGCTCCTTCCCCGGCATGAAGAACGGCCAGTATCTTGCCACCGGCGCCGAGCACGGCCGCACAGGGAAGGTCACCGAAAGCGCAGCCAACCGCGTGCGCATGATCGAGCGGCGCAAGCGCAAGCTGCGGAAGCTGGAGATCGGCGGCAAGCCGGTGCCCGGCGTCGAGGTCGAAGGGCCGCAGCGGCCGGATGTGCTCCTGATCTCCTACGGCTCGACGATCGGCGCGGTGCGCGAAGCGGCCGGCAACCTTGCCGGCGATGGCATCAGCGTCGGCGTCTGCCAGGTGCGGCTGCTCAACCCGCTGCCGGTGGAGGAACTGACGGCGCTGGTGAACAACGCTCGCAACGTGATCGTGATCGAGAACAACTCCGAGGGCCAGCTCGCCTATCTGATGCGGGCGAACCGCGTGCCCTACGGCAACGTCCAATCCATGCTGAAGTTTGACGGCACCCTCTTCCGCGGCGACGAAGTGACCGCGAAGGTGAAAGAGATGGTCGCCGTCCCGCAGGCCGCCGAGCGGCCGGCTGAAAAGGTGCGCGCGTAATGGCGGCTGAAGCAATAACCCTGCAAGACTACAAGACCCCTGAAGAGTCCTGGTGGTGCCCCGGCTGCGGCGATTTCGGCGTGCTCGCCGCGCTGCAGAAGGCGCTGCTGGACCTGCAAATCAAACCCGAGAATATCGCGCTTGTCGCCGGCATCGGCTGTTCGGGCAAGATCGGCAACTACGTCAACAGCTACAACCTCCACGTCACGCACGGCCGCACGATGCCCGCGGCGCTCGGCCTCAAGCTGGCCAACCGCGAGTTGACCGTGATCGCGGCCGGCGGCGACGGCGACGGCTACGCGATCGGCATGGGCCACTTCATGCACGCGCTGCGCCGCAACGCCGACATCACCTACATCGTGATGGACAACCAGATCTACGGCCTGACCAAGGGCCAGACTTCGCCGACCTCGGCGATGGGCTTCGAGACGAAGTCAACGCCGTCGGGCAACAAGGAGCACAACGTGCGGCCGCTGCAACTCGCGATCGCGGGCGGCGCGACCTTTGTGGCGCAAGGCTTCAGCTCGAACCAGCGCCAGCTCGTGGACCTGATCAAGGGCGCCATCCGCCACAAGGGCTTCTCGCTGGTCAATACGCAGAGCCCCTGCGTGACCTTCAACAAGCTCAATACCTACGCCTGGTGGAAGCAGAAGCTGGTGGACGTGACCACGCTTGAGGGCTACAACCCGCACGACCGCGTGTCGGCGATGACGCTGCTGGCCGCGCACGACGAAGCGGTGACGGGGCTGGTCTACGAGGACACGGTCTCCGAGTCGTTCGACCAGATGCTGCCCGGCTTCCGCGAGCAGGGCATCGTCAACCAGGACTGGACGGCGCCGCAGGGCGAGTTTCAGAAGATCCTGGCCGGGTACAGGTAGCAGGCGGCAGGTTACAGAAAACAGAGCGGCGGGGCGGGGCAGCCTCGCCGCTTCCTGCTTGCGTGGCTGCCGTGGCCGTGCGGGGCACCTAACCCTGACTTCGCAAGCGAAGTCTGTCCCTTCCCGAGACGGGTAAGGGACTCCTGGAGCGTTCCATACACTGAGCGACGGCAGCGGAGCCGGGGAACCCTGAGGAGGAGTGGGCGAGCGGCCTCTGTCGCAGCGCACTATGTCTCCAGCGGACACTGACCGCCGTCATGCGCTCCAGCCAGCTTCGTCTCCCGAGAGGACATCCCATCTCGCTCCCCTCGCTCACTGGCCGGAGCGCTCCAGGAGTCCCTTCCTGCGTCGGGAAGGGACAGCTTTCGCAAGCGAAAGCAGGATTGGGTGCCCCGGGCGGGCGCGGCGCTGTCGCTGTGCTCGTCGCCGCGCCGCGGGCTCAACCGGCCGCGGGCGACTGAGCCGCGGGCGCGGGGGAAGCCCGCCCTCCTTCCAGCCACACGCCGAAGACGGCCTCGGGCCGCTCCAGCAAGCTGATGTCTGCCAGCGGGTCGCCGGCCACGAGCAGCAGATCGGCGCAAAAGCCGGGCGCGATGCGGCCGGTGCGTTCGCCCAGACCGAGCAGCTCGGCGGCGGTGGCCGTGGCAGCGCGGATCGCCTCGGCCGGCGCAAGCCCGTGTTCCACCATCAGCCGCAGCTCCTGCGCGTTGCGGCCATGCTCATTGCCGGGCGTGCCGGCGTCCGTCCCGGATGCGAGGATGACGCCGGCCCGCAGCGCGCGGTGGAACGAATCGACGTGTGCCTCGGCTACCATGCGCGACTTCTCCAGCACGTGCGGCGGCATGCCGGCGCCTTCGCCGAGCAGATTAATGTTGTGCGGCGCCGCGATCGTGGCCACGAGCACGGTGCCGCGCTGTTTCATCTCCTCGATCACGTCGTCTTCCAGATAGATGCCATGCTCGATCGAATCGATGCCCGCGAAGACGGCGTTGCGGATGCCCTGCGCAGCCTGCGCGTGCGAGGCCGTTTTCACGCCGGCCTTGTGCGCCTCCTCGACGCCCGCGCTCAACTCGTCCAGGCCGAGCTGCGGCGAGCGCGGGTCCACGCCGGGCGTCATCACGCCGCCGCTGGCCATCAGCTTGATCGCTCGGGCGCCGGCCTTCAGCTGCTCGCGCACCGCCTTACGCACTTCGTCGGGACCGTCCGCCTCGCGGCCGATCGGCCAGCCGTGGCCGCCGGTCATCGTGACCATGCGCCCGGCCGGCACAATGCGCGGCCCTGCGACCATTCCCTGCTCCACCGCACGCATCAGGTCGCAGTTGAGCGCGTGCGGCGCGCCGAGGTCGCGCACGGTGGTGAAGCCGGCGCGCAACGTGGCGCCGGCATTGTTTGCCATCCGCCAGGCGTAGACGGCGATCGGATCGACCGGGTTGAGCGGCTCGCCCGGCCAGCCGTCGTAGGCCAGATGCACGTGGCAGTCGATCAGACCGGGCAGCAGGGTGCAGCCTTCCGCCTGCACGACCTCGGCGCCGTCCCGCGGCAGGGCGCGGCCGATTGCGGCGATGTGGCCATCCTCAACACGCACGTCGAGGCCCGGCAGCAGCGTGCCGGCGTCGCTGTCGAAGACGCTGGCGCCGGCGATGAGCAGCGATGCGGGGCTCATGGCGCACCTCGGTTCGGGGCTGGTACCGGCATGGTACAGGCCGTCCGCGCGGCGCAGAAGGGCCGCGCGTGGCCGGCGAACGGACGGACCCGCGCCGCGTGGCCCGATCGCCGTTTGGAGCACGCACGATCCGCGTTGACGTCTCTGCGCCGGTGCCGCATCATCCCATATGCGGGCGTTGCGGACCGGTGAACGCGGACGGGAGCCGCATGCCGGTCTGCCGCCGCCGCACGGACGGGAGCGCGACGATGAGGACGGCAAACGGCGCCTTCGACCTCCAGGTACTCGTGGACGGCGCGGAGGCGTACGAGTTCGTTCACAACGGCGAGACGTACATTGAAGGTCGCCGCGACCGCGAGTACACGCTGCGCGTTCACAACAATACAGGCGGCCGGCTGCTCGCCGTGCTCTCGGTGGACGGTCTGTCGGTCATGGACGGCCGGCCGGCGAGCACCACCCGCGGC
Organism: uncultured Chloroflexota bacterium; assembly: GCA_937879875.1. Lineage (GTDB taxonomy): Bacteria > Chloroflexota > Dehalococcoidia > CAUJGQ01 > CAUJGQ01 > CALFMN01. Next base: position 67,587 of record CALFMN010000102.1, read on the forward strand.
GGCTACGTGCTCGATCCGTACCGCTGCACCGACATCCGCGGCTGGCGGCTCAACGATCGCGAGGTCGCGCGCTTCTTCTTCGGCTCGCTGCCGCAGGCGTACGCCGCGCAGATGGGCCAGCCGCGCAACATCGGCGTGATCGGCGCCTCCGTGTTCAGCGAGCACGTGCCCGCGCCGGTGCGCTATTTCCCGCCTCCGGCGTCGGCGTCGCGAGCGCCGGCCGCACCAACCTACGACGGCACCCCGAGCCCCGCCGCACCGCGTCCGCAGGACGCCTTCCCCACCCTCGGAGCGCCGCCTCCCACCGCGGCGCCGCCTCCGCCCTCGATGGCGCCACCGCAGCAGCAGGCGCCATCACCCGCCTCCGCTGGCATCGGCACGGGCTTCGGGGCGCGCACGCAGGATGCGATTCGCCATGTGAGCTTTGCGCGCTCGTCGGAGCCGCCGCAGGTGCTGGTGCTGCGCTATGACGATGCGGCGGGCCTGCGCGCCCGCGGCATCGATCTTGAGCGCGCGGCGTCGCTGCAGCGTGTGGACCAGGCCAACCCGTTCCCAGCCGATCGCGGCGCGCCGCCCCCGCCAGGCTGGCGTGGCTGAGGCGTCGCACGGCCGTACCGTGCTGCCGGCAATGCTCCGGCGACCGGTGCGGTTCAGTCGCGCTGTGCGAGGGCGCGCAGCTCGTCGGTATACCAGTCGGTGGCGAGCAGCACGCGGCGTACGAAGGACTGGCGCCGCAACTGATTGCGGATGTAGTCCTGCCACTCCTCACGCAGATGGCGGGGGAAGGCGCCCATCGTCACCAGCACCAGTTCGTAGTAGTCGAGCACCTGGGCGGAGACGAGGATCAGCCGCGTGTCTTCGCCGCGCAGTTGCTCGAACTCCCAGTCGCCCTCCGCGTATTTCGGGTCGTTCAGCCCGGCGAGCAGTTCAGGGTGTTCCAGAAAGAGCATGTTGGTGTTTGAGCCGGCAGAGACGATCGCCTGGTAGGCGGTGGCGATGCTGGCCTGCTCGCTGGCCCGCGCCTGCCTCAGGAAGAGCAGCAGCGCTCCCATCGTGCCGAGCAGCCCCAGTCCGCTGAGCAGCGAGCCGATCGAGGCCATCACCTGCAGCCAGTTGGTGAGCGGCAGCATGCCCGGCCCCCAGCCCCTTCCCCAATACTAGGGGAAGGGAAGTTTCTGGATCTTGGCGAGGGTGTCGAGCTGCCTCTATCCCTCCCCATCGCTATGGGGGAGGGGCAGGGGAGGGGGTCACGGCCGTCGGGATCGGCTGCATCCCCGGCTCAAGATCGATCGCCAGCCCTTCGAGCACGCGGGCGACGCAGTTGTAGAAGCCGACCGTGATCGCCAGCTCGAGGATGCGGCGGTCATCGAAGTGCTGGCGCAGGGCGCTGAACGTGGAGTTGGAGACCTGCACGTGACGCGTCGATTCGGCGGCGTAGGCCAGCAGGGCGCGATCCGCGGGCGAGAACGGGCCGGGGTCGTCGCGCAACAGCGCCTGCACCTGCTCGTCGCTGACCCCTTCGCGGCGGGCGATGGGCAGGTGCGCCGCCCATTCGTAGTTGGCGCCGGAACAGCGCGCGACCTGGATGATCGCCAGCTCGCGGTTGCGGGCGTCGAGGCTGACCGAGCCGTCCTGATCGAAGCCGCGCAGCGTTTCGGCAAAGGCGCCCCAGCGCTGCATCAGCTTCGGGCTGTGCGCGAGCAGCTCGTAGAGATGGCCGGGGCCGCTGCCGCGGGCAGCGCGCAGCCGCGCGAACTCCTGTTTCACCTCTTCCGGGCCGGTTTCGCTGGTGACGTAGGCGATGCGGGCCATGTGTCGCTCCCTTCGATCGCTCGATGGGGTGAGTGGGGAGTGGAGAGTAGTGAAAGGGGAACCGGCAGCGAAAGCCCGACTCACTGCTCACCCCAACTGTTCCCTGTTCCCTGTTCCCTGTAACCTATCCCCCATGAAACACTGCGGCGATTGTGGCACACCGCTCGACTTCGGTCCCGATCAGAGCGGCTATCCGCGACACGTATGCCAGGCGTGCGGCTGGACGTGGTATGACCCGCCCACGCCGGTGACGCTGGTGCTCGTGACTCTGGACGACGGCCGCGTCGTCTACACGCGCAAGCGCAGCTTTGAGCCGGGGCGCTGGTCCGTCGTCTCCGGCTTCATCCCGCGCGGCGAACGGGCCGAGGATGCCGCGGTGCGCGAAGTCAAGGAAGAGACCGGGCTCGACGCCGAGCTGGTGCGCTACATGGGCACACACGTGTATGAGATGCGGCCCGATCAGATCGTGATCGCCTTCCACGCCCGCGCCACCGGCGGCACGTTGCAGGCCGGGGATGATGTGGACGAAGTCGAGGCGGCGCCGCCGGAGCTGCACCGCCTGCGCGCCGGCAGCACGAGTTGGTGGCTGGTCAAGGCACTGCTCGAAGAGCCGGCCGGGCTGCTGCCGCGCTTCGAACAGTCCACAGGCTGAGGAGTGCAACCGATACGCCCGCGCGCGCTGCGGCGTCCAGGGGCAGCTAACCCGGAGGGGCGCAGGCTCCGCGCTGAGCGCGTCGCCGCGCCCCATCGCGCCGTGTTGCTGGTGCATAATGTCCGCAACAGCACGGGCGTGGGCCACGCGATGCGGAGGATTCGGCGATGACTTCAGCAGCGGGATCGGCCGGCCAGACAACCGCGACGGCATGGTCCGGCCGCGCCGAGCAGTTCGACCTCAGCCCAGAGGTGCGCGCCGTTGCTGCCGAGACGATCGCCGCGCGCCGGCTGCTGCATCACCACGCCGAGCCTTCCTGGAACGAGCACTGGACCGGAAGGGCGATCGAGGAGCAGCTACGCGGGTTCGGCTACGGCGAAGTCTTGACGTACGCCGATACCGGACGCGCGACGCTGCTGCGCGGCGGCAAGCCGGGGCCGACCGTCCTCTACCGCGCCGACATCGATGGCCTGCCGCTGAAAGAAGAGACAGGGCTGGAGTTCGCCTCGCCGGCCGAGAGCGGCATGCACGCCTGCGGTCACGACGGGCACATGGCGATCGCGCTGTCGCTGGCGAAGGTCTTGCAGCAGCGGCGCGACGATCTGCCCGGCGACGTCTACTTCGTCTTCCAGCCCGCCGAAGAGGTCGTGGGCGGCGCGAAGGCGATGATCGATGCCGGCTGCCTGAACAACGTCGATCCGGTGATGTCGCTCGGCCTGCACCTGATCAGCGAGCAAACGGCCGTGACGGCAAACATCACCGACGGCACGCAGATGGCGGCCGCGGCGATGTTCCAGATCACGATCACGGGCAAGGGCGGGCACGGCGGCATGCCGCACCGCGCGATCGACGCCGTGCTGGTCGGCGCGCATGTCGTCACGGCGCTGCAGTCGATCGTCTCGCGCAACGTGGACCCGCTGGCGCCGGCCGTCGTTTCGGTCGGCAAGCTTCAGGCAGGCGTGAAGAACAATATCGTGGCCGAGACGGCGCTGTTAGAGGGCACGGTGCGCACGATGGACCTGCCGCTGATGCGCGAGTTGATGGTGCGCGTCGGCAAGCTCGTCGCCGGCATCACCGACGCCTTCGGCGCGACGTTCGAGTATCAGTACGAGATCGCCGCGCCGCCGGTGCGCAACGACCCGCGCGTCGCGGCGCTGGTGCGCGAGCAGGCGTCCGCGCTGCTGGGCGGCTCGCGGCTGCTGGCGACACCCACGACCGTCTCGGACGATATGGCGCTCTTTTTAGACGAGATCCCTGGCTGTTACTACCTTTTCGGCGCGATGCACGCAGACCCGGCGAAGGTCTACCCGCACCACCACGCGAAGTTCGACATCGACGACCGCGTGCTGCCGGTCGCCGTGGAGCTGGGCTACCGCGTGATCCAGAACGTGCTGCGGCGCGGCGGCATTGAGTAGCGATCGGCGTGGCTTGCGCCCGAACTCGCTGCCGGCTCAGACGAAGCGCGGCGGGTCGGTATCGAGCTTGTCGGCCTGCGTCTTCTGAATCTCTTCCACGGCGGCGGCGACCGCCTCGGCCGCGGCGGCGCTGTCCAGCGTGCCGTCGATATAGACAACCAGGGCGCCGAGGCCGAACGGCTGCGCCGTGCCGCTCACGCCGGCGGGCTGCACGCTGATCTGCACGATATGGCAATGCTCGTGCTCTTGCGCCCAGCGCTGCAGCGCCTCGGCCAGCCGCTGACTGGCTTCGCCGGCGGTGGCGCCCTGTGAGCCGAAGCCGGCAAAGCGCAGTTCGGAAGCCGCGTGTTCCGAGAGCATCGCGTCCCCTCGTGGCCGGGCATCAAGCATGCGGCTGGCGGTTTGGCAAACCATACTACAGCCGCAAGCCCATGCCCACGCCGGAGCGGACTACGCCAGCCCGTGCAGCCGGTTGAGGTCGGCGTACGCGGCCGGGTCGAGACCGCGGCCGGCGAGGCCGGGAAACTCCGGCGCGTAGCGATGGGCGCGGTAGATCAGCGTCACCAGCCGGCCCTGCTGGCGATTGGCGAAGGGGTTCACCCACTCCCACACCGTCTCACCACGCTGCGTGACCTCGAAGATACGCCCCGATGTGCCTTCGCAGACCAGCACGTTGCCGCCGGGCAGCCGCTCCGCGCCGGAGACATGCCCGCTGAAGAACTGTTCGAACGGCTCGCCCGTGTACTCCCATGCGACGCTGTTGTCCTTCGGGTTGACCTCGACCACGCGCGAGCGCGGCAGGCCGATGCGGTGCATGCCGTTGTCGAAGACCTGCACGTTGCCGTTCGCCAGCGCCGTGGCGTGATGCTGGTGTGAGATCTCGGGGAAGCCGTACTTCCACAAGAGCTTGCCTGACGGACGTTCGACAATGCCCACGCGGCTGTTCGTGCGGCAGGAGAAGAGCAGGTTGCCCTCGGCCATCAGCGCGATCGAGTTCATGTGCGTCCATTCCCAGCCGTTTTCGAGCGAGCAGAGCGGGTCGCGGCGCGGGTCCAGCGCCTCTGAGACATGCAGCCGCGCGACTTCCTTGCCCTGCGGATCGATCTCGATCACGTCGTCGCCGAGCAGCGGCGGGCGCTGCTCTTTGCGGCGCAGCCGCGGCTGCCCGCGCACCTGCTTTGCAAAGTCCGGCGGCAGCTCGATCCAGACGGGCAGCAGCGTGTTGCCGTTGGGCAGGCGGATGAAGTCGTGGTGCAGCGCCGGGTTCTCGTACTGCCAGACGATGGCGCCGTCCCAGTCCAGCTCCAGCAGGTGCGTGCCGCCGCCGCCGAGCAGCCGCGCCCGCTGCGGCCAGGGCGGCTGCGATTGGTCGAAGGGCGGCCGTTCCGGCGGCGGCAGGGTACTGTCCGTGCCGTGCGCCAGCAGACGGCCGTTCTCCAGCAGGCGGGTGTAGAAGGGCCGGATCGTCGTGAAGCGCCAGCGCTGCACGATGCGCCCGTCCATATCGAGCAGGAAGGTCGAATCGCCGCCTGTCGGCGTGAGCAGCGTGTAGCCCTTGCACGAGCGCGCCGGCTCGTGATGCGTGAGGCCAGTCTTGCGATAGGGCGACCAGCCCATCCTTCTGCCTCCCTATCGCGGCAAGGGCCGCTGTGAGCCCCGCGCTTGCGCCTATCCGGGGCACCTAACCCTGCTTTGCCTGAAGGCAAACCTGTCCCTTCCCGAAGCGGGAAGGGACTCCTGGAGCGTACCCGAGGGCGGCGGACGGCGGCGGGGCCTGGGTGTCATTGTGGGACAGGCGATGGGCTGGTCTCCCAATCTCTCGGCCATCCTCGAATCAAACCCTTCCTGTGTCGGGAAGGGACAGACTTCGCTTGCGAAGTCAGGGTTAGGTGCCCCGGCAGTTCACCATCGCCGCGTATTCAGCCGCCGACCGCATCGCGAATGAACGTGAGCATGCGCGCGTTCGCCTGCTCCGCGAGCGGCAGCGGGAAGCCGGTGAAGCCGTGGGCGCCGCCGGGATACACGGCCAGCTCGGCCCGGTTGCCGGCGGCCAGCCAGCGGCTGTACATGAACAGGCTGTCATCGAGCAGCGGATCCTCCGTGCCCACGGTGAACAGCGCCGGCGGCAGACCGCACAGATCGGCGTAGAGCGGCGAGATGTCCGGGTCGCGCCGCATCGCCTTGTCGGGCACGAACTGGTCCAAGAACCAGCGATCGAGCGACTGGCTCAGCACCAGCTTGCGGTCGAAGCGGGCGTGCGAGGGCGTCATCGTCAGGTCGTAGCAGCCGAAGACGAGATTCGCGCCGGCGCAGCCCGTGTAGCCGTGCCGGTCGCGCAGCCGCAGCAGCGTCACCGCCGAAAGATGGGCGCCAGCCGAGCCGCCGCCGATCAGCAGCCGCTCCGCGCCGAACTCGGCCCGTGCATGCCGCACCAGCCAGAGCGCGGCTGCCTCACAGTCGTCGGCCGGCGCGGGATAGGGATGCTCCGGCGCCAGACGGTAGTCCACGCTGACCACGGCGACCTCGCAGGCGCGGGCGATGCGCTCGTTGATCAGGTCGCCGCCCTCCGCCTTGCCGATCACCCAGCCGCCGCCATGGATATCGAGATAGACGCCGTGCACGGTATCCGGCACGAACACACGTACCGGAACCTCGCCGTGCGGGCCGGGTACCGTGCGCGCTTCCGCCATTGGCGAGACGCCCGGCGCCCGCAGCAGCCCTTCCGAAAGCGCCCGCAGCGCCGGGGCGCTCGTTGGCTCATACCAGCCCGGAACCGCGGCGAGCTGCGCGGCGAGCTGCGTGTTGAATGCCGCGGTTTCCGGGTCGACGGCGCCTGGCTGAAAGACCCGTGGATCGATCGTCACCGTCTCCGACATCGTCTGCCTCCTCTGATGCTGCCGCTCCGTGCGGTAATGGCGCGAAGAGCGCGTAAGCGCCGGACTCCGGTCCAACCCCCGCGCCGAGGCCGATGCTACAGTGTGCTCGCCGGCACTGCCAGCGCCCCCGCCGCGTGCCGCGAACGTCGCCTTCGTTGACTTGCGCGGAACCGGGCCGTGGGAGGGATCGCGGTCGCCCGGAGCTGTGGCCATCGTGGCTATCTATAACGGTGTGACGGAGATCGACACGCCGATCGCATGCGTACCAGTAGTAGGACCCTGGTTCTGGATGCATATACCCTGATCGTGCAGGCAAATCGCACCGCTCACGGCATTCGAGGCCGGTCAGAGATACCGTCGAAGTCACATCGGAGTAACCGCGAGAAGGGGGTCGTTCTGCGTCGCGAACTGCTGCTCGTATCGCTTGGTGTCGCGCTCCTCGCAAGCGGCTGCCGCAACGGCGGCTCGCACGGCTCGGCGCGCAAGCCGGCGGGCACCCCGCCGGCCGTGGCAACCGTCGCGGCGAACCTCACCACCGTAACGGCCGTCGCGCCATCGCCAAGCCCGACGC
>CALFMN010000103.1 GCA_937879875.1 uncultured Chloroflexota bacterium
GTGTGACGCTCGTCACGCCGGAGCAGCTCGCGGTAGCGCTGCCGCCGAGCAGTCCCGCGGCCACGGGAACACACACGCTCACTGGCACCTGCACCGGGGGCAGCAACCCGCTGCCCGAGCCACCGCCGGTCGTTGCGCTGCTGCCGCTGCCGGCCGGGCAGGTTGCCGCGGCGCTGCCGTTCAGCAACTCAGCCGCCACAGGGATACAGGCGTCGATCGGCGCCTGCACCGGCGGCAGCAGCCCGCTCGTACCTCCATCACCGCCGTTACCGGTGCTCGCGCTGGAGCCGCCGGAGGCGGGACAGGTCGCCGCACTCGTGCCGTTCAACATGCTGCCCGCAACGGGGATGCAGGCATTGACCGGCGCTTGCACGATCGGCGTGATCAGACCACCGCCGCTGCCTGTGTTGACGGCGCTTACGCCGCTCGATGTCGGGCAGGTCGCCGTGGCGCTGCCGTCGAGCACGCCGGCCGCCACCGGCACACACCCGTTGACGGGGATCTGTACTGCGCCGCCGATGAGCGCGTTGCCGCCCTGGCCGCTGTTGCTCGCGGCGCTGCCGCCGCTGGCCGTACCGGCGCAATTCGCCGCGCTGCCGCCCCCGACAGAGACGGCGACGGGGATACAGGCGTTCACCGGCGCCTGCACCACCGGGCTGAGCAGCGTCGAGACGGCCGGGACGGCGCTCGGGCCGGCGACCGCGGGCGAACCGCTCGGCGTCGTCTGCACTGCCGTGAAAGCCGCCGGGGGCTGCGATGCGGTTGGAGGCGCTGACACCTGCGCGTTCGCCGTGACGCTGGCCGGCGCCGCCGGTGCGGAGGCATGTGCGCTGGCGTTTGTGGGGGCGACCGCCGGGGCGCCGCCCACGGGCTGGCCGAGGTTGAGGTTGACATTCACGCTGGCGCCGAGGTTGCCCGGTTGGGCGCCGGCGGGCGCCTGGCCCGGCGTCGTGTTCAGCGCCGGCGGTGGGCAGACCGCCAGCAGCGCTGAGCCGCACGCCGCGGACGCCATTTGCGGCGCCGCCGCGAGCACGCCGATTCCCAGGATCCCGCCGGCAGCCAGTGCGGCCGCCGCGCGGGCTAATCGTCCGAGTTTCACCAGAGTCCTCCCTGCCGCCACCGCAACGGTGGGGCACGTCATGTCGTCGATGTGACGCGCATGGACGCGGCGTCATAGCACCCGAGGCGCGTGGCGTGTGCGGTCACGGGCAGATTTGAACCCGTGCCGATCAACGCGCACTACGCGGGCGCCGTGACGCCGGGGAGAGTCAGCCAGGAGGGGTCAGAGGAGTGTAGACCAGCGAGAAGGGACGCCGCAGCGCCCAGAGCACGCGGTTGAGGAAGCCAGGCAGGCCGGCGAGCGCCAGCAGTGCCGCCAGCGTCGCGGCAGCCGTTCCTCCCGGCGCGTGGCCGGAAGCGCCGCCCGCCGGCGCCAGCGGCGCGCTCGCGGCGCCGCCGGGGTGCAAAGGCACCCCGCCCACGGTCAGGACCGTTCCCAGCATTGAAGGTGTGATGGCAGCGCTGGCAGCACCGCTCCCGAAGGTTGCCGCGTGGCGGGAGTCGGACATCGTCGGTAGGGGAAGGCTGGCCCCGCTGCTTGACGGCGCAGATGATGTCAGCAGTGAGGGTCGCGAGGCCGGGATGGAGCCGCTGCTTGAGGTGTTTGCGGTCGGCGCCGCTTCGATGATTGCAGGCACGGCTGCGACATCGGCAGCAGCCGGGTTGGCAGATGCGATCGGACGTGGCAGCGGCAGCGCGCGCGACGGTTCGCCCACCGTTGCAACCGTTGCAGAGGATAGTGTGGAGTCGGATGACGCCGGTGTCGTGTCAATCGCTCCCGCAACCGGACTCTGCGGCGCCGCCCGAGTCGGCGCGGGAGCGGCCGCCGTGAGCACGAACCCACCCGGCGACTGGGGCGCCGCATGGACCGGAAGCTTGGGCGCTGCCGGCGCGGCGGGCGGTACGACAGCGGACGGTGCCACGCCTGGTCGTGTGACGACCGGGGGCAGAGTCAGCGGCGGCGTATCACCGGCCGCTGGCAGCACGGCGTTCACCGTGCCCACGGTGCCATGCACCGTCGATTGTACCGTGCCGGCTGGGTTGGCGAGCACGGGCTGCACAACCTGGAGCACCGGCGCCAAAGACGTGATCGGAGCTACCACCGGCGCCGCGGCCGTCATGACTGTCTGCACGGCCGGGCCGGTGCCGGCGGCGAGGGAGTGTACCGTCTGTCCGGCGACAAGCACGATCGGCGCTACGACCGCGGCAAGCGGCTGCGCGACGTTGGTCACGGCTTGTGGCAACGAGATGGGTGCAGGGGGCGCCGCGCTGACGGCGGGCGCCGCCGGCGCGGCCAGGTGGGTAATCGGGGCGGTGCTGGCCGCGATGGCCGGCACGGACACCGGCGCCGGCAGTGGTGGCAGCGCAAGCGGCGGGTGGCTCGGCGGAGGCGCTCCCGGCCCCTCCGCGTGGACGGCAGCCGCTCCCGCCAGCGCACAAAGCACCGCGAGCGATGCCGCTCCAGCGAGAACGAGCCTGTGCATGGTGGGTTTCAGACCCCTGTCTACCCCGTGTGATCTGTGTGCACTGCCCTGTGCAACGAGTGTGCAGCGCCGTGGCAGGCATGCCTACGGTAAATCCCGCCGTTACGCAGGCATCCTTCCGCGGAGCTACGGCAGCGACGTGCCAGGCCGTGGCGGGTTGCCGCCAACCAGCGGCGGGCGGCCGCGCATGCGGTGCGCAAGGGATGATCGCAGGCCCATGTGCCGGCGGCTAGCTGACCAGCCGCAGCGATGCCACCTTCATGCCCAGCACGAACGCGGAAGGCGCCTCGAACTGCACTGCCAGCACGGCGACGATGCGCTCGACCGTGCGCAGACTCAGATGTTCCGTTGCGGCGATCTCCTCGCGGGTCAGTCCTGCAGCGAGACCGCGCAGCACGGCCCGCTCTCGCTCGCTGAGGCCGATCGGCTGGTGCAAACGCGGGAAGCCCATCTGCCAGGCCGCAGCCATCGCCTCGGCGGCGGCGGCGACGGTCACCACAAGGTGCGCCTCCAGCACGGCGCGGAGGCAGAGGCGCACGGCGGCGGCGGTGAGCGCATTCAGCAGAAGATAGCCGGAGACGCCGGCGGCCGCGTACGCAGGCAGCTCGTCGGCTTCGAGTTCATCGGCCAGCACCACCACTTTGGCGGTGGGGCAGCGCTCGTGCAGATTCCGCACCAGCCCGGACGATGGCCGCCCTTGCAACGGCGAGCCGAGCAGGACGGCATCGGGATTGGCCGCCACGGCCGCCTCGACGGCGCCGCGGGGATCGAAGGCCTCGCCGGTCACCAGCACGTCGTCTATTCTGCCGACGATGGTGCGAAGCCCATCCCACGCCAGACTGTCGGCGCCGATCAGAAACACCCGGTACTGTGTTGGTGCCGTCATCTCAGCGCGCCGCCCGCCCCGCGGTCCGCCAACCAGCCGATGCTGCCAGAGGACGGGGCACCTGGTTCGCTGCCGATCCGCCCCTTCATCACATCGTAGGCGCGGCGCCGCGTCAAGAGAAGATAGTAACGGAATAGCCACGAAGCATCGGGAGGCAAGGAGGGCACATCCTGGGGTACGAAGCGACGGAGCTGCTGCGCTGCAGCGCTCGGTCCTACTCCAGCTCCCAGTCCTCCGGAAATGCCCGCACGAACCAGTCGGGCAGCGGCGGTTCGTCGCTCTTGGGCAGGGGCAGGCCGACGCTGGCGACGCGCACGGGGCTGCCGCCGGGCTGCGGGCGCGGCGCCCGGTCGCACAAGCGTTGCTGCGCCGTTCAAGGCGCCGGCTCGGCAAACGACTGTCAGTATTCACGCGGCAGTCCAATTCGGTGTGTGGTACAACTCTCGAGAATTGACCCGGCCGCCGAATAGCCGCCTGTGTGGTGTGTGTGCCCTCTGCAATGACGGGGGAGATAGGGTCGGGTCTTTCCACGCTGGTCGTCGCGCCGCCCTGCTACTATGAGCGCCGCAGAGCGCAAGATGCGGAGGCGATGCGATGGTGGCGGCAGCAACGTTGTTGGATGATCTGGCGGCGGTGGCGACCGACGAACTGCGGCGCTGGCAGGTGACGGGCATCGCGCTCGGCCTGCGGCACGGCGGCGAGACGCACGCGCTCGGCCTCGGCTCCGCCAGCCTCGAGACCGGCTTCCCCGTGCTGCCGCAGACGCTGTTTCAGATCGGCTCGATCAGCAAGATCGTCACCACCACGCTCGTCATGCAGCTCGTGGACGAAGGCCGGCTCGCGCTCGACGCGCCGGTCGTCTCCGTGCTGCCCGACTTCCACCTTGCCGATGAGGCGGCGACGCGCAGTCTGACGCTGCGCCACCTGCTCACGCACACCGGCGGTTTCTTCGGCGACCGCTTCGAAGACCAAGGCCCGGATGCGGACGCCCTGGCGCGGGCGGTGGCGGGCTTCGGCACGCTGCGCCAGTATGCGCCGCCGGGCGAGGTCTGGGCCTATTGCAACCTCGGTTTCCAGCTCGCGGGGCGCATGGCCGAGATCGTGCTCGGTCAGCCGTTCGAGACGGCCGTGCGCGAGCGTATGTTTGAGCCGCTCGGCATGATGCGCAGCTTCTACTTCGCCGAAGATGCGATCACCTATCCCGTCGCCACCGGCCACAACTTGCTGCCGGATGGCACGAACGAAGCCGCGCACGTCTGGGCGCGGGCGCGCTGCCGCGCGCCGCAGGGTGGCCTCACGTCGTGCGTCGCGGACCTGCTGCGCTTCGCCGCGCCGCACCTCGGCGACGGCGGGAACCTGCTCTCGGCCTCAAGCGTACGCCTGATGCAGACGCCGCAGGTCGAGGCGGCGCAGACACCGCACTGGGGGCTGGGCTGGTCGCTCGATAGAGTGGATAGCGGCGGCGCGGCGTGGGTTGGGCACGGCGGTGTGACGAACGGCTTCCAGGCGCAGCTCTCGCTGCTGCCGCAGCACGGCTTCGCCTTCGCCGCGCTCTCCAACGGCAACCAGGGCGGCGCCGTGATCCGCGCGGTCGAAAGCTGGCTGCTGGAACGCTGCCTCGGTCTGCGCCGCAGCGAGCCGCCCGAGGTCGCGCTCTCCGCGGCCGAACTGGCGCCGCTGGTTGGCGTATACGACGGCCCGCTGGCCCGCTACACGCTCAGCGTGGCGGACGGCGGGCTGCGCATTGAGGAAGACCGGCTCAATCCTTTCACCGGCATACGCGCGCCTGTCGCGCCGGCGCACGCCCGGCCGATCGGCCCGCGCCGCTTCCGCATCGCCGACGGCGCGCAGCAGGGAGCGGTGTTTGACTTCATCGGAGGCGGGGGCGGCGACGGCGGCGACACCGCGCGGCCGCGCTGGCTGCGGATGAACAACCGCCTGGCCGATCGCATAGCCTGAGACGGTTGTCGCATCGCGCCGTACACTGAACGTGCAGGCACGCCGCCAGTCGCCGGAGATCTCGCAATGACCGCCGAGAAGACGCTCGTCACGATCGAAGAGATCGAAGAGAACCCGCCGCCAGGCCGCTGGGAACTCATCGACGGGGAGGTTGTGTATTTGGCTCCCGCCAACCTCGAGCACGGCTTTCTTACCGCCTGGATCGCGAGTTTGCTGAACGCTTACGTGCATCCCCGCCGGCTTGGCTGGGTGTTCGCGGGCGACACGGGCATCATCCTGCGCCGCGACCCGGACCGGCTGCGGGCGCCGGACGTCTGCTTCATCGCCAGGGATCGCATTCCCGGCGGCCGCCTGCCGGACCGCTTCACCGCGCTCGTGCCCGACCTTGTGGTCGAGGTCATCTCGCCCGGCGACCGCCGCGGCGAGATTGCGGACAAGACGGCGGAATGGCTGCGCTCCGGCGCGCGGCTGGTCTGGATCGTCTATCCGCGCACGCGCTCCGTGGTCGTGGCGAGCGGGCAAGCGAACCGTCGTACCCTGAGCGAGCACGATACCCTCAGCGGCGAGCCGGTCCTGCCCGGCTTCAGTACGCCCGTGGCGGCGCTCTTCGCCTGAGCCGCTTCATTCAGGACATGTACTTTCCCCACGGAGGCCCGCCGGCCGTGACGACCAGCAACTTTCCCGACCTGATGCCGATCGAAACGCCCGAGCGCTGGGCGCCGCTCGCCGCGCACCGCGAGCTGCCCGACCTGGGCAAGCCGCTGCACGACCAGAACCTGGCCGACGCCTTCTACGAACGGCTGCGCGAGTACATCGAGAGCGTCTTCAAACACCTGCAAACCGGGCAGCAGCTCGAAATCTACTACTTCAGCGCCGGCGGGCCGGTGCTCGTCACGCAGCTTGGCTACATCAACCCGAACATCATCCTGATCTACGGTCTGGACAGCGAGGGCAACCGCTGCAGCTTCATCGCGCACATGAGCCACGTCGAGCTTGAAGTGCGCATCCGCGCGATCGAGCAGCCGCTGAAGCGCAACACGATCGGCTTCATCCATCCCGCGCCGAAGGCGAGCGCGCCGCCGGACGCAGCGCCCACCAGCGCCGGGCCGGCGAACAGCGCGGCGCCAGCGAGCTAGAAGACACCCGCGAAGGAGATCGATCCGTATGGCCGCGATGACCCCGGAGCAGCACGACGCCTTTTTGCACGAGGCACGCATCGCCACGCTGATCACGCTGTATGACGGCGGCGCGCCGGCGGCCGTGCCCGTCTGGTTCGAGTGGGACGGCGGGCGGGCGCGCGTGTTCACCGGGCGAACCTCGGAGAAGGTCCGCCGCCTTCAGGCGGACTCGCGCGTGGCGCTCTGCGTGGCCGCGCCGGCCGGTGTGCCCGAAGCCTGGGTGACGATCGAGGGCGCGGCCGCGGTGCTGGACGGCGGCTGGGCACTGGCGCAGCGGCTGGCGCCGCGCTACTACAACGCCGAGCGCGCGGCGAAGGCGCTGGCTGAGTGGGGCGCGAAGCCGGAGCAGTGGGTCGTAATCGAGATCGTGCCGCGGCGCATCCGCTCGCTGGCGCCATGAGCTTCCGCTACCCTACGGGCACGAGGCGTCGCGCCGGGCGGACGGCGCCGGCGCGAAAGGCGAAGGCATGAGCAACTGGCAGGAGCGCCTGCGGCCAGTTGAACCGGATGATCGGGAGCGCATCGACGCGCTGATCACGCGCTGGTGGGGCGCGTCGGTGATCGTCTCGCGCGGGCTGACGCACCGGCCGGCCGAGCTGGAAGGCTACCTGGCCGAGGCGCGGGGCGAGCTGGCCGGCCTGGTGACGCTGTACCGCGACGGCGACGAGTGCGAGGTCGTGACGCTCAACAGCGAGGAGCCCGGCTCCGGCCTCGGCGCGGCGCTGATGCAGGCCGCGCTCGAGCACGCCCGCGCCCACGCCTGCCGCCGCCTCTGGCTGACGACGACGAACGACAACACCCACGCCTTGCGCTTCTACCAGCGGCTCGGCATGCGCATCGCCGCGGTGCGCATCGGCGCCGTGGACGAGGCGCGGCGGCTGAAGCCCGGGATCCCGCTCACGGGTCACGGCGGCATCCCCATCCACGACGAGATCGAGCTGGCAGTGGCGTTGTGATCGCCGGCCGCGCCCCGGCTACGGCGAGAACTTGAACTCGTCCAGCGGGTAGAAGCGCAGCCACGCCTTGCCCTTGATGTTGGCGCCGTTCACCGGCCCCCAGAAGCGCGAGTCGGCGCTGTTGCCGCGGTTGTCGCCCAGCACGAAGTACTGGTCCGCGCCCAGCGTGACATCGCAGTACTGACCGCCGCAGGACGTTGTCTGCCCGTGCACGTAGCCTTCGGCAAGCGTTTGGCCGTTGACGCTGACGGTGCCGTGTGCCACGACCACATGGTCGCCGGGCACGCCGATCACGCGCTTGATGTAGTCATCCGGGCTTTGCACCGGCGGCTTGAAGACGACGACATCGCCGTGCGCGGGGCTGCCGACGAGATATTTCGTAATGAAGATGCGCTGGCCCTGATGGAAGGTCGGCTGCATGCTGGGGCCGAGCACTTCGCGGCCCTGGGCGACCTCGCGCGTGCCGACGAAGATGACGGCCACGATCGCGACGCTGAGCAGCAGCTCGCGCAGCACGGCCCAGCCGCGGCTGGGCCGTTGCGCGGCCGGTACCGCGAACGGTGCGGTGGCAAGCGGCAGATCGTCCGCCCACGCAGCAGTCGCCGCGCGTTCAGCATCAGCTTGATTCAGACCGGCCTCCGGTTCGGGCGCCGGCTCCGGCAGTTCCATGGTCATGCTTCCACCTCGAAGCGCCCGTGCCGGCGCCTCGCACGCTCTCAGTATCTATCATGCGGCGCCTGAGCTTAAGCCAGCATTAGAGGGAGGGTATGGCCCAAGGTTGTGGGTGAGGGTGTATGCGGATGGTTTGGAGGCGTAT
>CALFMN010000104.1 GCA_937879875.1 uncultured Chloroflexota bacterium
CGCCCCGCCGACGCCGGCCCCCTGACGCATGCGCCCACGCCGACCGATCGCGGGCGTCAGTAGGAGCGCGGCATGGCGCAGCGGCCGGTGCTGCTGGTGCGGGCACGAATCGATCCGGCGCTGATCCGCGAGTTTCGCGGCTGGTATCACCGCGTCCACCTGCCGCACGTGCTCGCGATTCCCGGCATCGTGGGCTACCGTGGGCTGATGTACGGGACAGGCGCGCCGGCGGGTGCGCCGAACATCGTCTCGCTCTACCTGTTCGCCGACGAGAGCGTGGTACAGAAGGCGCTGGCCAGCCCCGAAGCGCAGCGAGCACGGCAGGACTGGGAGAGCTGGGCCGGCAAAGTGCGCGATCTCTCGATCCAGATCTACGCCGTGGTGAACGCGCGCGCGACGCTGCGGCATCTCAACTGATGGCAGGCGTTGCGGCCGCGCAGGGCGCCTGCTGCCGGTTGCGCGTGAGTCAGGCCGGAGGGAGGGCCGGCGGATCGGCGCCGGGAGGTGCGGCGTGCTGCGGATTGCCAACTGGCATTAGATGACGCCGGCCTCGCGCAACGCCGCGATCTCGGCATCGCCGTAGCCGGCCCCGTGCAAGATCTCGTCCGCGTGCTCACCGAGCTTCGGCGCCAGGCGGCGCAATGCCCAGGGCGTCTGCGAGAGCTTGACCGGATTGCCGATCGTGCGCAGCGGACCGAAGACGGGATGCGCGGTCTCGATCACCATCTGCCGCGCCCGCGCCTGCGGGTCGTCGAGCATCTGCGCCACGTCGTTAATCGGTCCAGCCGGAATACCCGCTTCTGCCAGCGCACACAGCAGTTGCTCGGACGTTTGTCGCCGTGTCCGCTCGCTCAGCAGCGTCGCGAGCGCCTGATATGAGCGCATGCGCTTCGGCTGTGTGTCAAAACGCTGGTCCTGCGCCAGGTCCTCGACGCCAAGCACGCCGCAGAGCCGCCGGTAGAGCCTCTGGCTGCCGGCGCCGATCACGATGTAGCCGTCGGCGGTCGGGAAGGCCTGATAAGGCGCACTGAGCGGGTGGGCCGAGCCCATGCGGCCCGGAGCCTCGCCCGTGTCGAGATACTTCGCGGTTTGCCAGACGGACCAGGCGATGCCGGTCTCGAACAGCGAGCAGTCCACGCGCTGCCCGAGGCCGGTCAAATGCCGCGCCTGCAAGGCGCAGAGCACGCCATAGGCGCCGAACATGCCGGTGCCGAGGTCTGTCACGGGAAAGCCGGCCTTGTTTGGTTCGCCGGCCTCCTCGCCGGTGACGCTCATCAGCCCGCTCATCGCCTGCGCCACGAGATCGAGGCCGCCGCGCTCGTGGTAGGGACCGGTCTGGCCGAAGCCGGAGATCTGCGCGTAGATCAGGCGTGGGTTCTGCTCACGCAGCGCGTCGTAGCCCAGCCCGATCGAGTCCATGTAGCCCGGCCGATGGTTCTCCAACAGGATGTCGGCGCTCGCGGCCAGCCGCCGCACGATCGCGCGGCCGCGCTCGTCCTTGAGGTTCACCACGAGGCTGCGCTTGTTGCGGTTGACCATGCTGAAGGCGCGGCTGACCGTCTCACGCGGCTCACCCCAGCCGCGGGTCGTGTCGCCGGAGCCGGGGCGCTCGATCTTAATCGTCTCCACGCCCATGTCAGAGAGCAGCATCGAGCAGTACGGCCCCGCGAGGTTTTCGGTGACATCCACCATGCGCAGACCTTCGAGCGGCAGCGGCATCGCGTTTCCCGTCATCTCGCTTGTCCCCTGTCCCCTGCCCGGCCGGCGGCGCGGCCCATCGGTCAGCATGGTAGCGCCCGTCGGGGCGTTCCGGCCAATCATGCAGGCGCTATACTGGCCGATGCCCCGGCGCGAGCCTGAGCCGGAGACCCCACGGACGGAACGTCGTGACGCAGCGCCAGCCGGGGATGCCGGCCGGTCTCTCCGAAGACCGGCTGGATCGCATCAAGCGTGTCTTCGAGGATGTGCGCCGCACGCTCGGCGTCTGCTGGGTCGGCGAGCTGTTCGAGCTGCTGGCGGTCTACGATCTCTATCTCCAGGCCGCCTGGTTGCAGCTCAAGCCGTCGGTGGCCTCGGCCTACTTCGACCGCACGGCGCGTGAGGTGCAGGCTCGCGCCGTGCGCGCCGTGACCGAGGCCGGCTTTCCCATCTCCGACCACCGGCGGCTCGTCGGCGTGATCGGCAGCGAAAGCGAGGTCCGCCCGCTGGCCGGCGGCGACGATCTGGCCCTTGCCACGACACTCGACCTGCTGGAGCGGCTGAACGCGGTGTCGCTGCTGATCGCCACCGCGGCGCGCGACGCGCTGCTCGGCCGCGAGGTCGGCGCGGCGCCGCCGCGTACGGGGCCGGATGCGGCGCTGCGCCCGGAGCCCGCTCCGATCGAGGTGCGCTTGCGCTGGGCCGACGGCGCGGCGGCCGACGCCTCCGGCCCGCCGGACGGCGGCTTTGCCAGCCGCGAGTATCTGCTGCTGGCGGCATGGGGAGATTATTTCGAGACGGTGCGGCGTGAACTGCGCCCATTCCTGCGCAGCCAGGCGTATACGCAGGGCAGCGCGCAGCTCGATGTCTACACCACGGCAGCCGTGCGTGCCTTGCCATATCCCTTCCGCGCCAGCGGAGAGCTGGCGCGCAGCCTGGGATATGCCGCGGTGGACGTGAGCGATCTGCTGGCAGGCGTGACGGAGGCGCAGAAGCGGCTGTGCGAGCTGATGCTGCAGACGGCGGCGCTGCGGTTGGGCTGGACGGGCGGCAACATGGGCTGAAACGGCGGTTACGGCACAGCCTGATCCCAGATCGGCTCGCCCATGCCCTCGGCTTCCACGCCGGTAATCTCTGGTACGCGCTCGCGCAGCGTGCGCTCGATGCCCAGCTTCAGCGTGAGCGCACTCAGCGGGCAGCCGCCGCAGGAGCCGACGAAGTTCAGCCGCGCGACCAGTTCGGCGGTAATCTCCAGTAACTCGACGGTGCCGCCGTCCATTTCGAGCGCCGGCCGGATCACGTCGAGCGCGGCCTCGACGCGGTCCACGAGCAGCGGATTCAGGATCATCGGGGTTGGCCTTCGGCCGCGCTGCGGCCAAACAATTGCTTACATAGATTAGCATGTTCGCCGCGGCCGGTCAATCGGCAGCGGCGGCGTCCCTGCTATACTGCCGTTGCTGTGACGCCGCTCAATCTGATTCTCGGCAACCAGGCCTCGGCCATCCTCGTGCTCTCGGTCGTCGGCGTGGTATTGCTCGCCGGCACTGCCGCGGTGCTCGACTTTCTCGGAGGTACGAGCCGCGGGCTCCCCCCGTTCACATTTGCGCGACTGCGCGGCGCCAGCTTCGTCTGGCTTGGGTTGCCGGCGGCGCTGATGCTGGCGATCGCGGGCGGCGCGCTCGGCGCGATCAGTTCCGGCAGCTCGGAGACCGGGCACGGGCTCGATCTGATCCTCTGGTGCGCCAACGCCGCATTTATCGTCGCGGTGCTGGTGTGCGGCCTGTGCTCGCCGCTCGCGCGGCACTGGGGTCTGGGACTGGCCGGCTTCGCGATCGGGATGGGCGGGCTGATGCTGTTCCTGGCGATGATCTCCGCGCTCGGGCTCGGGGACGCCGCCGGCCTGATCAGCCATGCCTCCGACCGCATCGTGTTCGGTGTTGCGGTCGGCGGTGTCTTTCTCGGCCTTGCGCTCGGCGCTTCCGCCTTGCTGGCGCTCTGCGCATACTGCGGGGAGCGCATCTGCCTGCTGCTGCTCGCTCGTCGCCATCTGCGTGGCCAGCCCGGACGCGCCGTGGGTTGAGCCGGCTGCGCCCACCTATCCAATTCGCCGCGGCCAGGAGGAGACGTGTTCCTGCGCCGGCGCCGTGCGCACTCCGTGGAGGCCGCCTGCGACGAGCTGCGCCGCGCCTTCGCGGACCAGATCGCCTGGTCGGCCAGCCTTCCAGAAGCCGTGCCCGCCTTTGCCGCCCCCGGCCGGCCGCTCGCGCCCGCGCTGCAGGAGCTGTTGTGTGCGAGCGGGGTGCGCGGCCTCTATCCGCAGCAAGCGGCCGCGTTCGATGCGCTGTGCGATGGCCGCGATATCGCCATCGCCACGCCGACCGCCAGCGGCAAGACGCTCGGCTTTGCGCTGCCGATCTTCGCTCGGCTGCTGGCCGAGCCGCGGGCGCGGGCGCTGCTGATCGCTCCCACGAACGCGCTGGTCAACGATCAGGCACGCACACTCGCTGGCTGGGCGAGGCTCTTACCGCACCCGCCGCGCGTCGCCGTGCTCACCGGCGCGACCGCGGAGGAGGCGCGGCGTGCCCTGCGCAGCGATCCCGCGAACCTGCTGATCACCAATCCGGAGATGCTGCATCTCAGCCTCTGCGGGCAGCACCCGCTGTGGCGGCGCTTCTGGCAGGAACTGCACTTTGTCGTGCTGGACGAGATGCACCTCTACCGCGGTGTGTTCGGTGCGCACATGGCGCTGCTGGTCAGGCGGGCACTGCGCATTGCCGCGCTGCACGGCGCGCGGCCGCAGGTGGCCGGCTGCTCCGCCACCGTCGGCAACCCGGAGGAGCTGGGCGCCCGCCTGACCGGGCGCCCGTTGGAGGTAGTTCGCGCTGACGGTGCGGGCCGCGGGCCGCGTACGTTGGTGGTGCTGCGGCCGTCGCTTTCCGCGAGCGCCGCCGCGAGCCAGGCGGCCGCGGTCGATCTGTTCTGCGGCCTGATCGAGCGTGGCGTGGGTACGATCCTGTTTGCGCTGACGCGGCGCGGCGCCGAGGCGATGTGGGCGCAGGCACAGGAGCGGCTGGGCGCGACGCTGGCGGCGCGGGTGGCGCCGTATCGCGGCGGCCTCGCGCCGCGCGAGCGCGAGCGGATCGAGCGGGAACTCAAAACAGGGACGCTGAGCGGCGTCATCGCCACCAACGCGCTCGAGCTCGGCATCGACATCGGCGGCCTCGACGCCGCGGTGATCGCCGGCTTTCCCGGCTCGCGCGCCTCGTTCTGGCAGCAGGCCGGGCGCGCCGGCCGCGGTCCGCGGCCGGCGCTCGTCGTCTTCGTGCCCTACCCACGCGCCCTGGACGCCTATTACGCGGCGCACGATCAGGCCTTGCTCAGCGGCGTGATGGAAGCCGTGGCGATCGACCGTGCGAACGAGCAGATCGTCTTACAGCACCTCGGCTGCGCCGCGGCAGAGGCGCCGCTGAGCGCCGGCGACCTCGCGGCGCTGGGTCCGGTGGGCGCGGCCGGCCTGCACGTAGCGGTGGAGCGCGGCCTGCTCGTGTCCGACGGCGACAGTTGGCGCTGCGGACCCCGGGCGTCGCACGGTGCACTCAATTTGCGCGGCTCCGGCGCCGAAACCTGGGCGATCCTGGCGCCGGAGGGCGAGATCGGCACGATCGACGAGGCGCATCGCGCCATCGAGGCGCACCCCGGCGCCATCTACCTCCACGGCGGGCGTCGCTATCGCGTTCAGGCTCACGACGCGCGCACGCACACGCTGACGGTCCGGCGCGAGCCGGACGACATCGTGTCCGAGCCGCTGGTCGTCACTGTCGCCACGCCGCTGCAAGCACGTCCGGCGGCGCTGCTCAGCGCGCCGCTGGGAAGTTCGGATAGCGCCGGGGCAGGCAGCGCGCTCCGCTGCTTCGCCGGCCGCCTGCGCGTGACGCGCACCACGGTCGGCTACCGAGAGGGCAAACGCCTGCAGCGGTCGCGGCAGACGGTCACGCTCGACCCGCCGCAGCGCCGCGAGATCGAGACGGCCGGCCTCTGGTTCGTCTTTCGCGATGATCTGCGCAGCACACTCGATCGGCGGGGATTGCGACGCTTCGCGCCCGCGCTGCATGCGCTGGAGCACCTGCTGCCCGCCGCGGCGGCGTTGCGCGTGCTCTGCGACCCGCGCGACGTGGTTGCGACCTATGAAGAGCGGCACGAAGCGTTCGGTGGCGCGGCCATCTTCGTCTACGACGCGATCGCCGGCGGCTGCGGCATCGCGGAGCGGCTGGCGAACGAAGCGTCCGCCCTGCTCACGATCTGCCGCGAGATCGTCGCCGGCTGCCGCTGTCGCGAGGGCTGCCCGGCCTGCGTGCTTTCCGCGGCCTGCTGGCGCCCCGACGACCCGCCGGACAAGGCTGCGGCATTGGACCTGCTCGATGCGTCAGGCGTGTGAGCAGCGGGCAGCCCTTGTCTCTTGCCCATCTCGCCTCGTGGAGGCCGGCAGGGGTTCGCCCGTCCCAGCCCGCGGCCGTCGCGTATAGTGAGAGGCGATGTACGGTGGCGCACGGCCGCGGCGCGCGTGGGGTTGCGGGTGAAGATCTACACCAAAACGGGCGACCAGGGCGAAACGGGCCTGTTCGCGGGCGGGCGTGTAGCGAAGGACGATGCCCGCGTCGAAGCGTACGGCTGCGTGGATGAACTGAACGCCGTGCTCGGCCTGGTGCGCGCCGCGCCGCTGGACCCGGAGTTGGACGCAGCGCTGCGCCGCATCGCCAGCGAGCTGTTCTCGCTCGGCGCCGACCTCGCCACGCCGCTCGAGGCGAACGCGAGCTGGGTGGTGCGCATGGACGAGGAGACGGTCGTGCGTTTGGAGACGGAGATCGACCGCTTCGAGACGGAGCTGGAGCCGCTGCGGCATTTCATTCTGCCTGGTGGCTCGCCGGCCGGCGCCACGCTGCACCTGGCCCGCACCGTCTGCCGCCGCGCCGAGCGCCGCGCCGTCAGCCTGGCGCATACGACCGCGATCAACGACGCGGCGCTGCGCTATCTGAACCGCCTCTCCGACTGGCTGTTCGTGGCCGCACGGCTGGCCAACCATCGCACCGGCCGGCCAGAAGAGCCGTGGATCTCGCCGATCGAGCGGCAGACGCGCGGCGAGCCCGGCTAGCGCGCGGCGCTCCGCTTGCCGGGGGCGATACTTGCGCGCGGGCAATGGCTATTGATGCTATTTACTCCGGTGGACAGCGCCACGCGCCTATACTGATGAGCGCGGCGGACACGCGGCGTGCGGTGTTCGGTATGCAGGAGGTGCGCGATGCCAGAGTCCCGCATCGAGGCGCTCGTGCTCTCCGACGCCGAGGGCAACCTTTACGAAATCCCGTACGACGAGCTGCTGGCCTACCGCGTCTCGATCGAACGCGCCGCCCTGCTTCATCGCACGCTGACCGGCGATGAAGTCGCCGGCTACGCCCTCAACGCCTATCTCCAGCTCAAAGGCCAGAAGCAGGGGCAGCTCACCGGGCCGGCGACACCGGCCGGCGAGATCGGGGCCGTCTCGCCTGCGCTGCCCTTCGGCGGCGCCATCTTCCTGGTGCCGCCCGTGGCCTGAGCCGCCGCCGAGGCCGAAGCCCTTCACCCTCCGCCCTCTGCAACTTGCACCTTTGCAATTCCTGCGGCCGCTGCGTACCATCCCGGTGCATCTGCATGCGCTAAAGCCGGGAGGGACATGATGGCCGTCACCGCAATCGAGATTCGTTCACGCGAGCCGTACGAGGGCGGCGCCCGCTTCGGCGACGCCGGCGCCTATGAGCGCATCGACGGGACGCTGCAGTTCGCCGTCGATCCGCAAAGCGACGCGAACCGCGTGATCGTCGGTCTCGATAAAGCGCCCCGCGCGGCCGACGGCACGGTGCGTTTCTCCGCCGGCTTCTGCGTGCTGCAACCGGCCGACCCGGCGAAGGCGAACCGCCGCCTGCTCTTCGACGTGCTCAACCGTGGCCGCAAGCTGGCGCAGGGCTTCAACCGCCCCGAGCTGGCCGAGCCGTCCGACCGCATTCTGCCCGGCGACGGGTTCTTGTTCCGTCACGGCTGGACGCTGGCCTGGTGCGGCTGGCAGTGGGATGTGCCGCCCGGCTCCTGGCCGTTGCGCATCGAGGCGCCGTCAGCGGTAGAGTCCGGCGCTCCCATTCAGGGCACGGTGGCGATCGAGTTCCAGCCGGCCCAGCGCGTGCCGCAGCAGCAGCTCGGCCATCTGCTTGGCTTCTTCCAGGCGCTGCCCTACCCCGCCGCCGATCTGGCGCAGCCGGACGCCACGCTGACCGTGCGCGACTGGCGCGGAGGCCCGCGCCGCGCGCTGCCGCGCGAGCGCTGGCGCTTCGCCCACGACGAGGGCGGCAGGCCCGTTGCGGACGATGCGTTCGTCTGGCTGGAGGGCGGCTTCGAGCCGGGCAGAGTCTACGAAGTGATCTACCGCACGCGCGAGTGCCCCGTGGCGGGCGTGGGCCTGCTCTCGGCGCGCGACGCCGTTGCGTTCCTGCGCCACGGCACGGCGAGCGAGGACAACCCCTGCGCCGGCCAAATCGACTACACCTACGGCTACGGCGCCTCGCAGAGCGGCCGCTTCCTGCGCCATCTGCTCTACCTCGGCCTGAATCTTGACGAAGCGGGCCGGCAGGTGTTCGACGGCCTGCTGCCGGTGGTCGCCGGGGCGCGGCGCGGCGAGTTCAACCACCGCTATGCCCAGCCCTCCGTCACCGAGCGGCCCGGCCCCGGCTACCTGCCGCCGTTCCTCGACGGCGAGCAGGCCGATGCCGCCGGCGGCGCCGAGGCGGGACTGCTCGGCCGCCAGCGCGCCCTGGGCGGCGTGCCGAAGATCGTCTACGCCAACACGTCCGCCGAGTACTGGGGCTTTGCCGGCTGTTCGCTGATTCATACCGACGCCCAGGGCACACGCGACGTCGAGCCGCCGGCTGAAGTCCGCATCTACAGCTTCGCGGGCACGCAGCACGCGGCCGGCCGGCTGGAGCTGATGCGCGAGAGCCTGATCTTCGCGCCCGCCGGCAACCTGTTCAACGCCGTGGACTACGCGCCGCTGACGCGCGCGGCGCTGGTCAACCTCGACCGCTGGGTGTCGCAAGGCATCGAGCCGCCGCCCAGCGCCTTCCCGCGCCTGGCCGACGGCAGCGCCGTGCCCGCCGCGCAGGCGCTCGAAACCTTCGCCGCCATCCCCGGCACAGCGCTCCCCGACCAGGCGCTGCTGCCAGCCACGCCGCACCTCACCATCGCAGAACCCCTCCCCCAACGCGTTGGGGGAGGGGTTCTGCGATGGTG
>CALFMN010000105.1 GCA_937879875.1 uncultured Chloroflexota bacterium
GGGCAGCGCTGTCTCACCCCTCCTGGCACACGACACCCGTTGCTTCGCGGCAGCGCCCCGTCAAATCTGAACAGCCAGCGCCGGCGCGGGGATGCCCGCCGCGTCGGCATGGGCGCAGAAGCGACGGGTCCGGTCAGGCGCCGACGGCGCGGACAGCGGCGTCGCTTACGATGCGGCCGTTTGCCAGCGCCGGGCGCCGGCGCGTTCCAGTACCGCTGCGGTGAGGCGGTGTGCCGGCCGCAGCAGCGGCAGCAGCGCCGCATCGATCAGCGGATGCACGAGCCAGACCAGCCAGGCCGTTGCCGCGCCGATCAGCGCCCCGGCGATCACGTCGAACGGGTAATGCACGCCGATGAACACGCGCGCAAACGCCAGCACCACGGCCAGCGCCAGCAACAGCCAGCCCAGCCGCCGCGCCCAGCGATCGGCCGCCAGCCAGGCGGCCGATGCCAGGGCGAAGCCGCCCGCCGCGTGATCGGAGGGGAAGGATGTGTCGTTGGCGTGCGGCACGAGCAGCGTGACCGAGTGATGGGCGAACGGCCGCGGCCGGAACCAGAGATGACCGATGATCTGATTCACGCCCAGCGCCAGCAGCGCCGCCAGAATGGCGTAGATCACGATGCGTTGACGAGCGCTGCTCGCGGCATCGCTTTCTGCCGGCGTGATCCAGAGCGTAGCCACGAGCAGCAGCAAGACGTACTCCAGGCCGCCGGCGCACGCCTTCATCACGCTGTCGAGCGCATGCATGTGGCCGGCCATGCCGTTGATCACCTGGAAAAGCTGCCAGTCGATCGTTTGCATGCACTCAGTCTACCCGGGAGCAGCACGCGAAGGTCCAGTGCCTGAGTCAAGTTCGGCAGCCAGCGGTTCACGCCGCCGATGACGGGTGTAGACTTGGGCCATCGGCTCGCTGACACGCGGCAGGAGACAGGCGATGCAGTTCACCAGCACCCGGATGATGCTTCAGGCGGCCCGCGCGCTGCTCGACAGCCTCACTCCAGCGCAGCGCGACGAAGCGATCTTTGCCTTCGACGACGCTCAGCGCTTCGTCTGGCACTTCACGCCGATTCCGCGCAAGGGTCTGCCCTTCCGCGATATGCTGCCGCACCAGCAGAAACTGGCCCACGCCCTGGTCTCAGCGGGCTACAGCAGCCTCGGCGCGCTGAAAGCGGCGCAGATCATGAGCCTTGAGCAGGTGCTGCACGAGTTTGAGGAGGGCGCCGAGCGCCGCTTCGTGCGCGATCCGGACCTTTACTTCGTGACCGTCTTCGGCGAGCCGTCTGAGAGCCAGATCTGGGGCTGGCGGCTGGAAGGCCATCACGTCTCGTTGAACGTCACGATCAAGGACGGGCGGGAGTTCACCGTTACTCCCTCATTCTTCGGCGCCAATCCGGCCGAGGTGCGCAAGGGGCCGCGCGCCGGTCTGCGCGTGCTTGCCGCCGAAGAGGACCGTGCCCGCGACCTGCTGGCGCTGCTGGACGAACGTCAGCTCGCCGCAGCGGTGATCGAGCCAGAAGCGCCGCGCGACATCCTCAGCTACAACCACCACCGCGCCGAGTTGCTGGGCACGGGCGGCATCGCTGCCAGCGCCTTAAACGCCGCGCAACGGGATGCGCTGCTGGCCGTGGTCGAAGCCTACGCACTCAGCATGCCGCAGGAGATCGCGGCAAAGCGCATGCAGGACGCGGCCCGCGCGCCGCTGGACGAGTTGCGCTTCGCCTGGGCCGGCCCAACCGTGCGTGGAGAGCCGTATTACTACCGCGTGCAGAGCCCAACCTTTTTGATCGAGCACGACAATACGCAGAACGGCGGCAACCATATCCACTCGGTCTGGCGTGAGTTCACCGGCGATTGGGGCGCCGACCTGCTCGGCCAGCATCTGTTGCGGGCGCACGCGCAGCCGGCCGGCAGCCGCGTGTAAGCGTCGCGGCGGCCGAATTCGCAGAGTATGCCCGGTGGGGTCGGATGCCATCGGGTGGTAAGGGCCACTCCTCGCCGCGTAGCCCGTACCGCGCTGCGTTCACCGCGCCAAACCAGATCTGGGTTGAGCGCAACGGCAGCCTGACGCGCAGCCGCATGCAGTGCCGCGACAACTCGCACGTCATGCGCATCGTCTCGCCCTGGCCGCGACGGATCGCGCGAGGCGTGCCGCCACGGTATGCTCAGTAGCATGACAGCCTGGACGCCGAAGCGGAGGGCATCGCCGTGGCGAAGTGGAATACGCAATGGAATTCGCAAAGTCTGCGGCTGCGACAGAACCACAACTGGAAGGCGAAACGGAATTACCAGATCATTGTGGTTGACCGCGGGGCGATCCGGTTTGATGTCCCCAAAGAGTGGGTTGTGAGCCTGGAGACCGACGAGGCCAGCGGACGCACGACCGTCAAGGTCACCGACCGTGCTGAGCCGGACGACGACTGCCGGCTGCAAGTGACGGTGATGTATCTGCCGCCCGGCATCGACTACACGGAGCTGTCGGTAACCGAGATGCTGGAGCACGCGATCGGCGGCCCCGATGAGTATGAAGTGCTCGGCCGCAGCGACACCGTGTATGAGAAGCGCCGTGATCTTGAGGTAGCCTGGATCGAGACGCGCTTCGTCGATCCGGAAGAGCACCGTGAGGCCCGCACGCGCAGCACGCTTGTGCGCCGGGCCGATGTCCAGGCGCTGCTCAGCTTCGACTACTGGCCCGAAGACGCCGAGCGTTTCCTGCCGGTGTGGGCCGAGACGACGCGCTCGCTGCGGCTGGCGGAGTACGTGCACGATCCGACGCGCGGATCTGGCCACTGATCCGGCCACACCAACGGCAGGGTACTGCGCAGTCTGGCGGGCCGCGGGCGATGGCCGGGCGTGCTGAATCCAACGCCAGCCTTCGCGTGTCCGATTGGTGCGGAACGGCGCGGCGAGTCGCCGGCAGATCGCCCGCACCCAGCGCGGGCTGTGCGCTCATACCAAACGCTTACAACGGCGCAGAACCGGGTATGCGCGCAAGCCCTCACATACATCAGGGGTGAATGAGCCCCTTCTCGGGACGTCGGTTCCAGAGCGCCATCTCCAGCGCGGCACTGGCACGCGTCCCGCTCCACAGGCCGGCGACAAGGAAGGCGAGTGCGAGACCGACAGCACCGAGAAACTGCAGGTCTACATGATTGAGACTCCCGCCAGCTATCCGTAGGCTGAGGGTTGTCCTATCCTGGCTCGTGCTCACGTCGGCTCATGGCAGAAGTCGCGCGTGTAGTAGTCGGGGAGCGGGCCGTCCGCACCGTCGTATGTATTGACTCCGGTGCAGAGGTAGATCGAATTCTGCCCCGCGATGCCCGCTGGCCATGTGAGCATGAGTCCACCCCATGGCATACGTGTGACCATAACCGGATCGCCCACTGCAGGAACATCGAACGGAGGCACCTGAGCGATGGCCACCGTGAACGCGCAGGCCGTCTTCGCCCTGCCTCCAGACGCCGCCTTTGCCGCGCTGGCCGACGTACCGCACCGCCCGGCACTGGACCCGACGGTTGGTGAGATCACAGCACCGGAGTTTGTGCCGGAGGCCGGCGCGGCGTTCAGCGGCTGGGCCTCGCTGACGGGCAGCGACGAGGGCTTTGAGGGCTCGATCACGGCCTACGAGCCGCCTGTCCTCCTGGCGCTGGGCTTCGCCTTCGGCAGCGGCGCCCGCTTTCACGAGGAGTGGCGGCTGAGCCCGACGGCTTCAGGCACGCTGGTGCGCTACCGCGCCGATCTGCGCCTGCCCGGCGGCTTCTTCGGCAAGCTGCTGGATCGGGTGATGGTGGGCGGCGGCTTCCGCAAGCAGCGCGAGGCGGTGCTGCTGCGCATCAAGGCGGCGCTGGAGGCGAGCCTGGATGGCTCTCAGACGCCGTGACCGGCAAATCGCAGTCTCGGTTCATCTCGTTCGCGCGAGGCGACGCCCTCGACTGACGCGGCAGCACGGTATGCTCGCGGTCGGGCGTCGGCACGGGGCCGCGTGAGCCGCTATGCTGGCGGCGATGAGCACCTGGTCTGGCCCCAGCCTGCCGACGGGCACGCTCACGTTCCTGTTCACGGACGTGGAGGGCAGCACCCGCCTGTGGGAAGCGCATCCCGCCGTGATGCGCACCGTCATGGCCCGCCACGATGCCCTGCTGACGGAGGTCTTCACGCAGCACGACGGCGTGGTGGTGCGCCCGCGCGGCGAGGGTGACTCGCTCTTCGCCGTGTTCGTGCGTGCGAGCGATGCCGTGGCGGCCGCGCTCGCCGGGCAGCGTGCGCTCGCAACCGAAGCGTGGGGCGAGGTTGGCCCGCTGCGGGTGCGGATGGGGCTGCACACCGGTGAGGCAGATCTGCGCGCGGGCGACTACTATGGCAGCGCCGTCAACCGCTGCGCCCGTATCCGCGCTGCCGGCCACGGTGGGCAGATGCTGCTCTCCGAAGCCACGGCGAAACTCGTGCGCGGTGCGCTCCCCGCTGGCGCGGGCCTGCTCGACCTCGGCCGCCACCGGCTCAAGGATCTCGCGGAAGGCGAACAGCTCTTCCAGCTTGTCG
>CALFMN010000106.1 GCA_937879875.1 uncultured Chloroflexota bacterium
GCGCGCCCGTTCTCGGCGCACGCCGGCGCTGTCTCACCGCTCCTGACACACGACACCGGTTGTTGCCACGGTGCGGGCGGGTGTACGTTGGCCCCGCAGCAGGAGGGATGCGATGACGACGGCAATGAGTCTGCGCGCAGGACTACCCGAAGCCGAACCGGCGGCGCTGGGCTTTTCGGCCGAGCGGTTGGGGCGCATCGACCAGGCGATCGAGCGCCGCGTCGAGCGGCGCGAGATTCCGGGCGCGGTCACGCTGGTGGCGCGGCGCGGCCGGGTCGCGCAATTCGCGGCGCACGGCTACGCCGATATCGTGAAAAAGACGCCGCTGCGGCCGGACGCCATCTTCCGCATCGCCTCGATGACCAAGCCGATCGCCAGCCTGGCGACGCTGATGCTCTACGAGGAGGGGCACTTCTTCCTCGACGACCCGATCTCGAAATTCCTGCCGGCGTTCAAGCAGATGCGTGTGCTGGCGGGCGCGCCGCCGCCGGGCGTGCATACGCCCTTCTCCGGCGCAGCCACCGTGCCCGCCGTGCGCGAGATCACCGTGCGCGACTGCCTGACGCACACGGCGGGCTTCGCGGGCAACCCCGCCACGCCCGCGCCCGACGGCGCCGTACGCAGCGTCGCCGATCAGGTGGCCGAGCTGGCGACGAAGCCGCTGGTGTTCCAGCCGGGCACGGGCTGGCTCTACGGGCCGGGGCACAACGTCGCAGGCGTACTGGTGGAGACGATCAGCGGCCGGACGCCCGAAGCGTTCATGCGTGAGCGCATCTTCGCGCCGCTGGGCATGAACGATTCCTCGTTCTACCTGCCGGAGGAGAAGCTGGAGCGCTTCCCGCCGCTCTATCAGTCGCTTCCCCTTGATGCAGCGACTGGCTGGCAGCTATGGGAGATGGACCGGCCGGACACGAGCGCCAAAGTGCGCGGGCCGAGGATCCAGTTCGCTGGCGGCGGCGGGCTGCTCTCCACCGCGGCGGACTACGCCCGCTTCGCCCAGCTCCTGCTCAACGGCGGTGAGTTGGACGGCGTGCGGCTGCTCGGCCGCAAGACGGTCGAGCTGATGACGACGAACCACACCGGCGACCTGTTTATCTACGTGCGCGGCCGGGGCTACGGCTACGGCCTGGGCGTTGGCGTGCGGCTGGATCTGGTCGGCTCGCCGGCGGTCGGCACGCCCGGCACGTACGGCTGGGGCGGCGCCTACAGCACCTACTATTTCGCCGACCCGGCCGAGCAACTGCTGGGCCTGATCTTCTTGCAGGTG
Organism: uncultured Chloroflexota bacterium; assembly: GCA_937879875.1. Taxonomy (GTDB): domain Bacteria; phylum Chloroflexota; class Dehalococcoidia; order CAUJGQ01; family CAUJGQ01; genus CALFMN01. The sequence continues at coordinate 1,268 of CALFMN010000106.1, forward strand.
AACCCAGCCGTGGCGGCAACCGACGTGCAGGCCGAGGCGACGCAGCAGCCCGAGCACATGCGCCGCGCCGGCCAGGAGTTCGAGCGGCTCGCCTATCAGGCGCTGGTGGACTGAGCAGCAGGGCGAGCCAAACGCGCGCCTTCGCGAAGCGGTTGATTGAGCGCGAGCCGGTTGGTGCCGTCCGCGTCGGGAGAGCTGCGCGTGATGGCGCAGCAGTCGTGCACTTCGGCCGAATGTCCGCAACCCGCGGGTGCTGCCACGCCCGCCGGCCGACGCGGCCGTGCCGGCGAGAGCGGAGAGGAAGAGCCGTGATCCTGATTACCGGCGGCATGGGCTTTATCGGGCTGCACACGGCGCGGGCGTTGCTGGACCGGGGCGAGGAGGCCGTGCTCACCCAGTTCAGCGCCCGGCGCGAGCCATCCTTTCTCAAGGACGAGATGGGCAGGCGTGTCAACGTCGCGAGCCTGAACGTCGTGGATGGTGCGGCGGTGCGCGAAGCCGTACTCAATTGTCGGGCCACCGGTATCGTCCATCTGGCGTTTCCCGGCCTCGAATCACGCTCGCCGGGCGACGATTACCGCGTGGCCATGCTGGGCTGGCTGAACGTGCTCGAAGCCGCGACGGCGGCCGGCGTGCGGCGTGTCACCCTGGCGAGCTCGAACGCCGTCTACGGCGGCGTACCGGCCGGGCCGTTCGAGGAGGAGATGACATTGCCCGTGGGGTCGCGCAACGTGATCGAGGCGTTCAAGAAAGCCAAGGAAACCACCGGCCTGCACTACGCCGACCGCACGGGCCTCGATGTGGTCTGCATGCGCATCTCGGCCGTGTTCGGCCCCGCCTATCACTCGATGCGCAACCTGCCCAGCCGCCTGACGCATGCGGCTGTGCGCGGCACCCGGCCGGACCTCGGCAGCGTCTTCGGGGCGGCGCCGCTCGCCGACGACGCCTCGGATCTGTGCTACGTGAAGGACTGTGCGGCCGCGATCGCGCTGCTGCAAACGGCGGAAACACTGCCGGGGCGGATCTACAACGTCGGCTCCGGCCAGGCCACATCGAACGCCGAGCTGGCCGCCGCGGTCAACGCGGCGGTGCCCGGCGCGCGGCTGGGTCTGCCGCCGGGCCGCAACGCGCAGGCTAAAGCAAACAACTACATGGACCTCAGCCGCATCAGGCACGACGTGGGCTACGAGCCGCGCTACGACATCGAGCGCGGCATCGCCGAGTACGCCGAATGGCTGCGGCACAATTCCGAGTAGCGCGGCCGGCGCCGTGCGCAGCGCTGCTCACGCTGAGCGCAGGGCGCACCGGCGATCTTCACTTCCGCGACAGCCCCGCGCCGTGCCGGGATCACATCTCGACGACCTGTCGCAGGCGGATCGCCGCGGCCGCCGGATCCTCCGCGGCGACGCAGTCGTGGGCGGCCTTCGCGGCGTCGCATAGCCTCTGCAACTGGTGCACCTGATGCGTGTCGGAGCCGTGCTGTTGCGCCGAGCGCAGCTCGAGCTCCAGCAGGCTCCAGAGCGCGTCCAGCTCCGACTCGCGGTAGATGAGGTGATCGACGGAGGTCGAACCCTCGAGCTGCACGACGACGGCGCGCAAGGTGGCCGGCGAGTAATCCTGCACATGAATGATTCGGGTTGGATCCATTATCGGGCGCTCCTTGCCAGATGACTCCAGGGCTTGCGTCTCGGGCACCGCGCACGCTCGCGTTCAGGCCGCGGCAGGTGCAGCCATCGCTCAGCCCTGCAACCAGAGCTGTGCCCAGGTTCCTGTGCCGACACCATAGCTGTCGCCGGTCGTGTAGTTGGCGACACGCGACTGCACGAAGGTATAGTCGAAACCGCTCGGCGTCCCGGCGGCCGCGTACAACTTTGCCGCCAGATACTTTTGCGCATCCAGAGCAGCCTGAACCCGCTGATCCTCGTTCAGGAGGCCGCGTGCCCGATCGATCAACCCGTCCAGCGTGCTGTCCGCGACGTGCGAGATGGTCGAGGTGCTTTTAGAATGCCACCAGCCGTACAGGTACTCATCGACATCCGTGCGACCCTCAATCCCCGTCATCACGATGGAATCGCCGGGAAAATTGCCGTAGCGCACGCCTTTGCCGCCGCCAACCCAGTCTTTGTTGTAGTCGATGTAGACGAGATTGACCTGCCATGGCAGCGCCGAGAGCATGCCACGGATCGTCTCGGCGGCCGCCTTGAAATAGGGATCGCGCGGATGCGGGGTGGGCATCAGCAGCTTGAGCGACATGGTGCCCGCGCCGGCGGCGGCAAGCAACTGCTTCGCACGCGGAAGATCGAGTTTATACCACTGCGCGGTATCTGCCGGCAGATCCTTGAGCGTGACCGCCCATTTCCCCATGTTCAACGGCACATTGAACGACGGCTGCCACCGATCGATCGCATAGACCTTCGCGAAGGCATCCCGATCGATCGCCAGCGACACGGCCTGGCGCAGCCGGATATCCTGCCACGGTGACGCGGGATCGCCGAGCTGGAAATAGATCAGCGGCCCGCCCTGATCGCGGATGGCGATCTGCTGCGCCTTCGGGTTCTGCTGCCGCATCGACGCCACGTTCTCGCGGGCGACGCTCACCTCGTCCAGGTTGCCCGCGGTGAACTGTGCCAGCTGCTGCGCCGCGTCCGGCACCACCGCGCGGCGCGCACCGTCGAGGTAGGGCCGGCCCGTTTCGAACCAGGCGGGGTTCTTCTTGTAGGTCAGCGCGACATCCGGCGTATAGCTGTCGAACAGGAACGGCCCGCTGCCGATCAGCGTCTTCGCCGGATCGTAGGTGCCGGCGAGCGCCTCGCGCGGGAAGATCCAGCCGTAGACGCCGGAGGCCACCAGCTTGGGAAACGGCGCATAGGGAAACGCCAGCTTGAACACAACGGTGTCGTTCGCCGGCGTTTGAATCTGGGTTGGGTCGATGAACGTCAGCGAACCGCGATTGGGGTTCTTTGCATCCAGCGCCCGCGTGAAGCTCGCCTTGACGTCCTCGGCCTCCAGCGCATGCCCGTTCACCGGCGCAACGTTGTGAAAGGTAACGCCGGGCCGCAGTTTTACGGTCCAGGTCAGCGCATCGGGCGACTCGACCGAAGACGCGAGGTCCGGCTCCGTCTCGCGGTTGTAGCCAGCCTCGACATCTGCCCGGCTTTTGAACCGCAGCAGGCGGCTCATGACGGGGCTGACGGTCGTCATCGTCGTGACGGCTGAGGTGCGATGCGGGTCCAGCACCGGCGGGTTGGCGTTGACGTACCACGTGTACGTCCCTCCGGGCCGTGGTGTGCCGGCCGGCGCCTGTGTGCTGGTGCGGCCCGCCGTCCTCGTGGTGGGTGAGGTGGGCCTCGTGGTGCTGTTGCCGGAGCAGGCGAGCAGCGTCGCACCGCTCCAGGCGACACCCGCGATTCCGGCCCCACGCAAAACCGCCCGGCGAGGATACCGGCGGCGCTGTCCCGGCGAGCGGGTACGCTGGTCGTGCGATCCCATGGCGGCGCCCTCTTTCGAGCCCGCCGGCGAACCGATCACACGGTCGCCGCGAGCCGCTCCTTCGCGCCTTCATCGAACTCCTGATCCCGCCTGAGCACCACCGATGCGGAGCGCACGCGAAAGGCATCGGCAAGTTGCGCCACTGCCGGCTCCTGACCATGCTCCAGATTACGGGCGAGGCGCAGCAACAGCCGACGGTAGGCGATGATCGCCGTATCGCTGGTGCCGAGGTGCTCGCGCGTGCGATCGACGACCGGCCCCATCGCCTCCTGCACCGCCATATCCTGCTCACTGATGCCCTTGATCGCCGTGAACGTGCGTGTCTTCTGCGCCGCGCGGTCGATCTGGTATTCGTTGTCGCTGTTGCGGATCGGCCGGAACCTGGCGTCCACCTCGGTGTGAATGCCGAAGCCGGCGTGCATCTCCTCCAGCTCCTGCGGCGTGAAGGGGCGCTCGGCGTTCCAGGTCACGCTGAAGGTCCAGCAGGTCTCGTCGTCGATCGGCACCCAGGCATGTCCGCTGATGCTCTGACCGCGCTCGATCGAGCCTGGAATCATCGTGTACCACGGCAGGAGGAACTGGGTGATGCGCCAGTAATACGTATCGTCTTCGGCGTTGCGGCGGGCGCCGATCAGCAGGCCGTAGTCGGTCGTCTTGACGGTGAAGCGCGGTGAGGTGTCGCGGGCCATGTAGAGCGCCTGCGTCGGCGCCCGCAGCAGCGCGGGCACGGAGGTAATGCGGTCCTCGTGCCGGAGCGTGCGGTGCAGGAAGGAGACGTGGCTGGAGTCGATGCCGCCCTCGACGGCCTGCGCCCAGTTCGTCTCCTGGCGGCGCTTCGAGATCAGGCGGTGGCTCGGCGGCACACGCGCCCATTCGAGCTGCGGCGGATCGGCAGGCAGCGTGTCTTTCGGCCCCATGTAGACCCAGATCAGCCCGCCGAACTCCCGCGCGGGATATGCGGTCGTATAGACGCGCTCCTTGAAGCGATACTCCGGCGGCTCGTTGGGCATATCGACGCAGTTGCCCTCCACGTCGAACTTCCAGCCATGGTAGACGCAGCGCAGGCCGCACTCCTCGTTGCGCCCCCAGTAGAGGTGCGCGCGGCGGTGCGGGCAGTACGCGTCGAGCACGCCGACCCGTCCCAGCGTGTCCTTAAAGACCACCAGGTCCTCGGACATGATCGTGACCCGCACCGGCGGGCAGTCCGCTTCCGGCAGCTCACTCGCCAGCAGGATCGGCGCCCAGAAGCGGCGCAACAGATCGCCCATGGGCGTTCTCGGTCCTGTGCAGGTCAGCAGCTCGTTCTCTTCGCTCGTCAGCATGCTGCACCTCGCTTCTCTGGTTCCTCTGCATCCACCCGCCCCTCAGAGTTTGGCGAGCGACGGGAAGAGCTTTGCCGGGTTGTTGCGGAAGATGTCGAGCTTGTCCGCCTCGCTCAGGAAGTCGAAGCCGCTGATCACCGGGATGAGGTCGTCGCAGGTGCGGCCCGTCTCCGGGCGCACGGCGCGGCCCGAGCCCGGCGCCTCCGTGCCGAAGACCATCTGCGGCACGCCGCGCTGCTTGATCGCGGCCTCAAGGAAGATGAGGTCGTAGCCGCACGAGTCGTAGAACAGGTTCTTGCTCAGATCCTTCTGGGCGATGTGCGGGTCGGTGGGAATGAAGCGGTTCAGCGCACCGCCGCAGTGGCAGATCACCACCTTCAGCTCCGGGTAGCGCGCAAAGACGTCGCCGTGCGAAAGGAACTGGCCGGCCAGATACTGCTCGGTCAGAAAGGCGAGCTGATAGTTCTGCGGCACGACGCGGTAGCGGGGGTCGAGCCCGTTGGTGCCGTGCACGATCAACGGAATGCCCAGCGCCTGCGCCTTCTCGTACAGCGGGAACCAGTACGGCTCGTGCATGCCGGGCGTCGTGCGCCGCCCGCCGGGGTCGGGGCTGGCGTAGGCCGCGACGAAGCCGTACTCCTTCACACAGCGCTCCAGCTCCGGAATGACGTGGCTCAGATCCTCGGCGTTGCTGTTCTGCGGCAACTGCGCCGCGCCGGCGAAGCGCGTGGGGAAGGCCTGCACCTGCTTGTGAATCGTGTCGTTGACGTACATCGTCCAGTGCGGCAGCAGGTGGTCTTCCATCCAGCCCATCATCATGAAGGGGCGCGGGCCGATGATCTGCACGTCGATGTTGCGCTCGTCCATGTAGCGGGCATGCTCTGCCGCCGAGCGCTGAAAGTCCTCGTCCGACATGCCGGGCCGTGGTCGCCCGCCCGGACCGGGGCGCCCCGCGCCGGCCGAGAGCGGGCTGGGCGTCGCCGTGTTGGAGGCGAGCATGCTGAGCAGGTAGCCCTGCCCGCCCGCGGGCGCTGAAACATGGCCGTGGACGTCCAGGACTTTCACGCCGTTGTACATCGTCGCTTCCTTCTCGTCTGCTTGTCTGCTCGTCTGCTGGATAACGGCCGCGGAGCCTCCCGCTGCGCCGGGCTACACCTCTGGCCAGTAGGCGAAGCCGGCGCCGATCGGCGAGGCGTACACCGGCACGTAATCCACCACCGTGCCCGGCTTGCCGTCAGCGACGGCGGCGGCGGCGATCCAGTTGCAGATCTCGCGTGTGCCGCCCTGCGGGCCGCCGAAGCCGGGCATGCCCGTGACCTGGCGGCCGCGCTCGCGCACGGCCTGGCTCGTGTCTCCCGCCGGAATCCGGTAGCTGTCGAAGTGCTGCGCCATGCCGCAGATGTCGCCGGCCGCCATGAACCCGAGCTGGGCGCGGTCGAACTCCTCGTCGAGGTAGGCGTCTTTGGCGCCGGGCGTGTGCCAGAGCCCGCCCGAGCCCAGCACCGCAACCCGCAGGTCGCTCGGATCGTCCTCGATGATCGCGCGTACCGCCGTGCCGAGCTGGTAGCAACGCATCGCCGTGGGCTGCGGGGCGTAGTAGCAGTTGAGCAGCACGGGCAGCACCGGCAGCGAGAGATCGGTCAGCGACTCGGCCGGCCGCAAGAAGGCATGACCGACGCCGCGCTCCGGTTTGGGCATCTCCATGCAGAAGGCCGGGTCGAAGCCGCGCTGCATCAGGCCGCGCAGCACGGCGACGCCCAGCTCGGGATGCCCCTGCAGCGTTGCACGCGCGGCGGGCGGACGCTCGGCGCCGGGCGCCGCGGGCCGGCCGAAGCTTGCGTCGCGGTTTGAAAGGGCGCCTTCGAACTGCTCACCCACGTACACCGCCATCGCGGGAAAGTTGGCAAAGTCGAAACATTCGAGCTGATCGTCGCCGAAGATCAGCAGCACGTCCGGCGCGGCCTGCGCCAGCTTCGCTCGCAGGGCGGCGAATGCGGACTGGATCCGCCCGGCCTTCTGCTGGTTCGTTTCGAGATCGTCCATGGGCACGTCTGCACGGAGCGAACGGCTCGCCCGCACCTCGTTCCAGCGTTCCGCCGGCATGTAACAGAAGGGGGTGTGCGCCGTGTTGAATACGCCGACGAGCTTCGCCATCGTCTCCTCCTCGCCGATCGCTTGCACGCCCGCCGCATCGCTGCGCGTCGGGCAACGGCTTGGGCTGCAGCGGCAGCGCTGACGGGCCAGCCTCGCCTAGAGTAAGAGCGAATGCAGCGGCCAAATCAATGCACACTCCTGAAGCGAAGACTCACGGATCGTGATTCCCCCACGCGTCTGGATAGGTGTTCGCCGGCCCACGCTCGCGGCGCGGCACCCTGCGCCTACGCTGAACGCAGAATTAGCTGATCGATGCCGGCGGCGCTGGCAATGAGAAACTGCAAAAACGTGCGCGCCTGCTCGCTCATGCTGCTTTCCGCGGGATGGCACACGCAGATATGCCCGGTAAACGACGCTGTGACTCCCTCGACGTGCTTGAGCTGGCCGGCCTGCAGCTCCAGCAGCGCCGCGCGTCGCGGCAGCAAGGCGTATCCCAGCCCGGCCGCGCAGGCGCCCTTGACCGCGTCCGTCGATGGCAGCGATCGCAGCTCACAGGCGCCGATGCCGGCCTCGCCCAGGTACTGCTCGACGCCCTGCAGGAGCTGCGGGTCGCGCGGCAGGATGTATACGCCCACGGGCGTGCCCGGTGCCGGCGAAAAGCCGGGCGCTTGCAGCAGCAGGTACGCATCTTCGAGCAGCGGCAACAGCGTAAGCCGGGCCGGGATCGCCAGCCGCTGGATACCGCCCGAGATCGCCAGATCGGCGGCGCCGGCCGCGACCTGATCCATCACCTCTTCGGCGGGCGCGGTGATCAGCTCGACCCCGATCGCCGGCTGCTGGCGGGCGAAGGCGTGGATCAGCGCGGGCAGCAGGTAGGAGCCCGTGGCGATGCCCGCGGCGATGATGACGTGCCGCGGCCGCGCGAGACGCCCGCGGGCGCTCTCGATCCGCTCGAACTCCGCCAGGGTCTCACGGCAGGTGTCGAGCAGCGCCTGGCCTGCCGCCGCCAGGCGGACGCCGCGCCCGTTGCGCTCGAACAGCTTGCAGCCCAGCAACTCTTCGAGCCGTTTGACCCTGGCGAAGACGCCCGGCTCCGTGTAGTGCAGGATCGCCGCCGCCTCGACGTAGGAGAGGGTGTCGGCCACGGTGACGAAGGCACGGAGCTGGCGCGCCGAAAGGTCGATCAATAGCGATTCGTGAGTCTTCGATTCGGAGATCTGCATTGTTTTCTCCTCGCAAATCTCTCTTACTCTAGGCGAAGCGGAGGCGCGGCAGACAGCCCTTGCGCCTGGGTTCCTGCGGGCCGCGGGCGCCGGGAGCCGGATTACCTCTCCCCGGGTGCCCGGACGGCGATGAACTGCCGGTCCGGGCGCCGGCCGAGCAGCCGGGTGTTCGCGCGAACGCGGCGCTCACGCCGGCCCGGTGGCGAGCCGGCAGCCACTTCCGCGGCTGCGCACCCCGCCGGCCCGCCGATCCGGGTGTGAAACGATGGGACAGTACCTGGTTCGGCGTCTGGTTCTGCTGGTCATTACGCTGGTGGGCGTGACCTTCCTGATCTTCGCCATTTTGCGGCTCGTTCCTGGCGGCGTCGAGAACGCGATTCTTGGCGACCAGGCCTCCCCGGCCGATTTCGCCAACCTGCGCCATACGCTCGGGCTCGACAAGCCCATCCCGGTCCAGTATGCGACCTGGCTCTCGCACCTGCTGCACGGCGACCTCGGCAGCTCGCTGGTGAGCCACCGGGTGATCGGCAGCGACATCCGGGCGCGCTTGCCGGTGACGCTGGAACTGGCGGGCATGGCGCTCGTAATCTCGATCCTGATCGCCGTGCCGGTCGGGCTGCTGGCGGCGATTCGCCAGGACACGATCATCGACTACGGCATGCGATCACTGGCGATCGCGGTGCTCTCCTTCCCCGATTTCTGGGTCGCCACGCTCGTGATCACCTTCGGAGCGCGCTTTTTCGGGTATGCGCCGCCGCTCACGTACATCGCCCCATGGGAGAACCCGGTCAAGAACCTGCAAATCATGGTGCCTCCCGCGATCATCCTTGGCGCGCTGCTGTCCGGCACGGTCATGCGGCTGACCCGCACCCAGATGCTGGATGTCTTACGCCAGGACTACATTCGCACCGCTTGGGCCAAGGGGCTGCGGGAGCGCACGCTGGTCTGGCGCCATGCGCTGCGCAACGCGGCCATCCCGATCGTCACGATCTTCGGCATCCAGATCCCGTTCCTGTTTGGCGGCTCCGTGATTTTAGAGCAGATCTTCTCGGTGCCCGGTATCGGCCGTTACCTGATCACGGCGGTGAATTCGCGTGACTTCCCGGTGATTCAGGCGGTCGCCCTGATGATCGCGACGGCCGTCATCGTTGCCAATCTCGTCGTGGATCTCGCGTACGCTGTGCTCGATCCGCGCATTCGACTCGGCTGACGCCGCGGCGCACCGGCGCCGCGCGCCCGCTCAGGAACGCAGGCATGGCAGTCACAACACGGGCAGATCTGGCGGAGAGCGCGCGTTACGACGAAGAGATCGTGCGCTCGTTCGCTGTGCGCTGGGGCAGCGGTCTGTTGCACTTCGTGCAACACAAGCCGCTGGGCGCAGCGGGCGGGGCCATCATCGTCGTCTTGCTGGCAGTAGCCGTCTTCGCCAACTTCATCGCTCCCTACGGCTACGACAGCCGCGATTACAACGCCCTGCTGGCGGGGCCGTCGCACGCGCATCTGCTCGGCACCGACGAGTCCGGGCGCGATCTGCTCAGCCGCATCGTCTACGGCGCCCGCGTGAGCGTGATCGTCTCGATCGGCACGGTGACGGTGGCAACGCTGATCGCCCTGCTCGTCGGGGTTACATCGGGCTACTTCGGCGGCGTGGTCGACCTAGTGGTCCAGCGCGTCGTCGATGTATGGCAGTCGCTGCCGGGGCTCGTGCTGTTGCTGGTGTTCGCCGCCATGTTCGGCACGCCGAAGACGCCACGCACGATTCTGACGGTGCCCGTCCGCATTGAATTGATCCCGGCAGAGATCCGCGCTGTGCAGATCATCTTCCTGCTGGGAGTCGTGCTCTCCGGCGGCACATCGCGTCTCTACCGCAGCGCCACGATCGCCATGCGTCACAACCAGTTCATTGAAGCGGGCCGCGCGGTGGGCGCGGGCCACGTGCGCATCATTCTCAAATATGTTCTGCCGAACATCATGCCGGTGGTGCTCGTCGTCGCCACGGTGCAACTGGGCGCCGCCATCCTGATCGAAGCCGCGCTCAGCTTCTTGCAGTTCGGCATTCCCCCGCCGATTCCGGATTGGGGCTCGATGCTCAGCGGCAGCGCGGCGCAGTACATCAACCGTGCACCGATGCTCGCGGTATGGCCTGGGCTGGCGATCGCGCTGGCCGTCTTCGGGTTCAACATGCTCGGCGACGGCCTGCGCGACGTCCTCGACCCGCGGCTGCGCGGCAGGAACTGAGCCCCGCGCCGGCGCACCGCACCGCCGGCAGCCGGCTTGCGGCCGGCGAAGCAGGAGGAGAGCGGCATGTCGGACGAGACAGACAGCTACTGGTCGCAGGTGCTGCGCCGGCCATATCGGCGGCGCGTGCTGCTGCGCGGAGTCGCGTTGGGAAGCGCCGGGCTGGCGGGCGCGGCGATCGTGGGCTGCAGCTCCAGCAACAACAGCAACGGAAAGCGGGCAAACGCGCCTTCGGCGGCGGCCACGCAGGCGGGCGGCGCCAGGGCCGGCGGCACTGCCACCGCGGCTGTTAGTGCTGGCAGCGCCGCCGGAACCTCGCCAATCGCTGCGCTCGTGCGGCGCAGCGCCAGCCAGCCGTCGGGCGAGGCACCGGTGCGAGGCGGCGCCTATACCGCCGCTTCGGGCGGCAATCCGCCCACGCTCGACCCGCACAAGACGTCTTCCGTTACCACCATGACCTCGGTCAGCCCGGTGATGAGCCGCCTGCTGGCGTTCAAATCGGTATGGGACGTGAACACCAGCAACAACCGCGAAGTGACGCCCGACCTGGCGCAGAGCGTCGAATCGCCGGACGGCGCTACCTGGACGGTGAAGCTGCGTGCGGATGCCGCGTTCCACAACGTTGCGCCGATCAACGGCCACCCCGTCGAGGCCGAAGACATCAAAGTCACCTTCACCCGCGCCGTGGCGCCGACCAGCGCCAACCGCGGCAACCTCTCCGCCATCGATCCCAATCAGATCCAGACGCCGGACAAGAATACCGTCATCTTCAAGTTGAACTATCCGTTTGCGCAGTTCGCCACGCTGGTAGCGTCCGGCATTTACGGCTGGATCTTTCCGCGTGAGATCGCGAACGATGCCTACGATCCGACGAAGACGATTGTTGGCAGTGGACCCTTCCTGTTCGACAGCTATACACCGGACGTGGCCATTACCTACAAGCGCAATGCGAACTGGTACGATAAGGATCGCCCCTACATCGATTCGATCAAGTATGCCATCGTCCCCGACCCGAACCAGCAGGCGGCGCAGTTCACGGCCGGCAACCTGGACGTGCTGGGCAACATCGCCCAGGACAACGTCCCGACGCTGACGAAGCAGAACCAAAACGCCGACCTGATCGCCAACTGGGGGCCTGGCGACGGCCAGATGTACTTCCAGTGGGGCGAGGCGAACTCACCGATGAAGGACATCCGGCTGCGGCAGGCGTTATCGCTGGCGCTCGATCGCAACGCGCTCGCCAAAGTCGCCTTCGACGGCAAGGCGATCCCGACGTTCTACGCCCCGCAGAGCTTCGGCAAATGGGCCTTGAAGCTTGAGCAGTTGCCAGCCGACACCGCCCAGTACTACAAGGCCGACCTGGGCAAGGCGAAGCAACTCGCGGACGCTGCCGGCGCGAGCAGCCTGACGATCAAGATGCTCTCGCCAACACCGTTTCCGCCATCGGGCGAGGCGCCGTGGTTCAAGACGATGCGCGAGACGGTCTACAACATGCTCCAGGCCCTGCCGTGGAAGATCAATCTCGTCTTGATCGACTACAACAAGGACTGGGTCGGCGGCGGCAAAGGGGTGCGCTACGGCAGCTTCGACGTGAACTCGATCGTCTTCGCCGGGCTCGAAGGCCGCAACGACGTCGACGAGTACATCTTCAGCTGGTACGACTCGCAGAGCACCGCCAACGTCGAGCATTTGAAGGACGATATGCTCGACTCGATGATCAGCAAGGGCCGCACGATTCTCAACGAGGACGAGCGCGTCAAGGCCTATCTGGGTATCCAGCGGTATATGGCCGGCCAACTCTTCAGCGTGGCCGGGAACCCCAATGGCCTCGCCTACACGATGGTGGCCCCGCGCGTGCGGAACTACCTGATCGGGGACACTTACGGCGTGGGAATAGGCACCTGGGCGAACCTCTGGCTGAAGAAGTAGCGGCCCCCTATCCCCTTCCCCTTTCCCCCAATAATAGGGGAAAGGGGCGATCCCGGGTTGGAGCGATCCGATCGGCGCCGGGTTAACCGTTTGGTGCTCGGAACGCTTCAGGCTGGACCGCCCCTCGCCCAGGATTGGGCGAGGGGACGGGGGTGAGGGCCGATGATCGCCGCCCCGGCACAGCGGCGTTACCGGCGGCCACAGGCGCCCCGTTGCTCGTGCTTGCGCCGCGCACGGAACTGCGTGAGCGCGACTGCCTCGCCCGCGTCCAGAAAGCAACGCGCGGTGTGCAGCCCGATACAGCCCATGCCGCCGGTGATCAGGATCATCGCCCCGCGCGCACCCTTCCGCCATGCACGGCTGATCGCGCCGGCCGGCGGCTCAGCCGATACGGGGCGGCGCCGCGTCCGGTTCGCGACTCTGAAGGCTACCGGAGGCGGAGAACTCCTGCAAGAAGTCGAGGAAGCGTTGCACCGCGACGGACACGTGCCCATCGGCGCGCCGGCAGATCCAGACGTGCCCGGTGAGGGAGTCACCGAACCCTTCGACCTCGTGCATCAGCCCCAGGCGCTGCTCGAGCTGCACCGCGCGCCGCGGCAGCAGCGCATAGCCGAGGCCGGCGCTGCAGGCGCCCTTCACCGCCTCGATTGAGGGCCGGACGACGATCTCGAAGTCGTCGATTTGTGCCTGCTGCAGCCACTGGTGCACCACGTTCAGCGGTCCCACCGCGGTGCTCAGGGCATAGATCACGGCCGGCGCCGTGAGCCGCGCGGGCAACGCCGCGCTGACGAACAGCGCGTGCGGTTCAGCGAACCAGTGTGACAACGCCAGATTCTCGGGCATCGGAAAGCGGTCCAGCGTGCCGGCGATGCCGAGATCGGCCTTGCCGCCGGCGACGAGATCGATCACCTCACGGCCGCTGGCGATCGCCAGTTCGACGGTGATCGCCGGTTCGCGATCCGTGAACGCCTTGATCACCGCGGGCAGCAGGTAGGAGCCGGTAACCGCTCCCGTGGCGACCACGGCGCGGGCCGATTGTGCGATGCGGTTGCGGATGCTCTCAATGCGCTCAACGCCGCGCATCACCGCACGGCAGGCCGGCAGAATCGCCGTGCCTTCGGGCGTCAGGCGCAGGCCGCGGCCGTGGCGCACCACCAACCGGCAGCCAACCGCCTGCTCCAGGCGCTTGACCTGCGCAAAGATGCCCGGCTCGGTGTAGTGCAGAATATTGGCGGCTTCGACATACGAAAGGGTTTCGGCGACGGTGGCAAAGGCGCGGAGCTGGCGGACGGAGAGATCGACCGATAACGATTCGTGAGTGCTCGCTTCGGGAGTCTGCATTGATTCTGACCCCGGCATCGACCGTACTCTAAGCGAGGCGACGCAGGGCCGGCAAGCAGCGACGCGCTTTGCGCCGCCCCGCGACCGAGAGAAGCGGAACCGCGAGGCGCGGCACAGGCAAGGTTCGCCATCCGTGCGGCCGTTGCCTGGCGGCGCAGTTCTGGAGCGCTCAGGGGGCAGAACCGTGACGCTCAGCGATACGCATCCAGCCAGTGAGCCGCGGCCGATCGCGGCGCCGTCGGTCGGCCGCGCACACGCCGCGGAGTTCAAGCGCGCCGCGGCGCGCTTCGCCAGCGGCGTCACCGTCGTCACGGCCCGCCATGACGGGTTGGCGCACGGCATCACGGTGTCGGCCTTCGCCTCGTTTTGCCTCGATCCGCTGCAGGTGCTGGTGTCGATCTACCGCGAGAACCGCCTGCACAGCATGATCACCGGCGCGCGGAGCTTTGCCGTCAGCATCCTGCGCGAGGATCAACGCGCGATCTCCGAGTACTTCGCCACGCCTGGACGGGCGCCGTGTGACGCGTTTCCCGGGGTGGCCTGCCATTCGGAGGTCACCGGTGCACCGCTGATCTCGGGCAGCCTCGCGCACTTCGACTGCGTGCTGACCGCGGCGTTTCCCGGCAGCGACCACACGATCTTCATCGGCGATGTGGTGGCCGTGAGCGCGGGCGACGGCGCGCCGCTCGTGTACTTTGATCGCGATTACCGCGGCGTGCGGGAGCATCAGGCGGCGTGCGCCGCCGGCTGAGGCGGGAAATGCAGGCTGCTCAACGGCCGGCGACTGCCAGATGGGTTCAAAACCGGCGATCGGGTGACGTTGAATCCACATGCTGTGGCCACCGAGCCGGTTTTGAACCCATGCCTTAAGGAGACGATCATGGTTCTGGAGACGCAGCAGTTCCGCGGCGCCATGACGGGTGAGCGCTACCTCGAGAGCCTGCGCGACGGGCGCGAGGTCTGGCTCGACGGCCAGAAGGTCGCCGATGTGCCCTCCCATCCCGCCTTCAAGGACTTCGTGCAGAATCTTGCCCGCATCTACGACCTCCAGCATTGCGATGCGTTCCGCGAGCAGATGACGTACGTCTCGCCCGCCACCGGCAACCGCGTCAGCCTCTCCTGGCTGGTGCCGCGCTCGCGCGACGACCTGCGGCGCAAGCGGCGCAACAGCGAACTCTGGAGCCAGCAGACCTGGGGCCAGCTCGGCCGCAGCCCCGACATCCTCGCGCCCTACATCACGTCGCTGGCCGTGCGCCGCGCCACCCTCAGCACGGTGCAGAACCCGCACTGCGACTTCGGCGAAAACGCCGTCGCCTACGCGCACTACTGCCGCGAGCACGACCTGTTTCTCACGCATGCCCTGGGCGACCCGCAGGTCGACCGCAGCGAGCAGCCGCAGAACGAGCAGCGCCAGGTGCCGGAGAGCGAGGAGATCGCGCTGCACGTCGTGCGCGAGACAGCCGACGGCGTGATCGTGCGCGGCGGCAAGCAGCTGGCCACCGCCGCCGCCGTCAGCAACGAGACCTACGTCTCGCTCTCACAGACCTTCATGCGCCGGGCCGACCCGCGCTTCGTGCTGGCGTTTTCGATTCCCACCAACGCGCCCGGCCTCAAGATTCTGTGCCGCGAGCCGATCTCGCGCTGGGTGGGCTCGTGGGGCCATCCGTTTCTCGCCCTGGACGAGCAGGACTGCATGCTGTTCTTCGAGGACGTGCTGGTGCCCTGGCAGCGGCTGTTCATGCTCTACGAAGCGACGCCGATCGTGCAGACGGCGGCGACGGCCGGCCTCAACGCCTTCGGCTACGCCAACGTCTGCCGGGCGCAGGTGCGCATGCGGCTGTTCACGGCCGTCGCCACGCTGATCGCCCAGGCGATCGGGGTCTACGAGTACCGCGAAGTGGCGGCCAAGCTGGGCGAGATGGCGACCAACTGCGCCATGTGGGACCTGGCGATCGAGGGCATGGAGAACCGCGCCTACGAGAACGCCGAGGGCGAATGGGCGCTGGGGCCGGGACCGGGCATGAATGTCTGGTTCGCGCAGACGTCGGCGCGCATGGCCGAACTGCTCAAGCAGATCGCCGGCTCGGGGCTGATCATGCAGCCCAGCGAACACGACCTGGCCAACGCGGAACTGCGGCCGTACCTGGACCAGTACATGCGCGGCAAGGGGGTGGACGTGGCCTCAAAGGCGCGGCTGTTCCGCCTGGCGCACGAGCTGGTGGCGTCGTCGTTCGGGCTGCGCCAGGAGATCTACGAGTACTGGCACGGCGGCGACCCCAACCGCAACCGCATCAACCTGCTGCGCAGCTACGACCAATCCGAACTGATGGACCGAATTAAGGCGCTCTGCGCCCAGCCCCTGCCCCACGGCGAGGCGCCGTAGCTGGCTCGTGGCCGGGCCGGATGCGCGGCAATTTCGCGGTCGGGCGGGGTTTCTCTGTGGCCGCAGGAGGCGATCGTGCAGCGAACCGTTTCCGCCGAGTCCACCGCCGACGCGTACATCGAGCTGCTGGCCGCGCGCGGCATCGACTATCTGTTCGGCAACGGCGGCACCGACTTCGGCCCCATCATCGATGCCTACGCCCGCCGTCTCGCCAGCGAGCTGCCGGTGCCGACGCCCGTGACCGTGCCGCACGAGATCACCGCCGTGGCGATGGCACACGGCTTCACGATGGTCAGCGGACGGCCGCAGGCGGTGATGGTGCACACGATCGCGGGAACGGCCAACGCCACCGGCGGGCTGATCAACGCTGCGCGTACGCAGATCCCCATGCTCTTCTCCGCCGGCCGCACGCCGATCACCGAGGGGTCGCTCAAGGGTTCGCGCGACGGCGGCATCCACTGGGCGCAGGAGTCGTTCGACCAGGGCAGCATGGTGCGCGAGTGGGTGAAGTGGGACTACGAGCTGCGCTTCGGCTCCGACCTCGAGGGCGTGGTCGACCGGGCGCTGGCGCTCGCGCAGACCGGGCCGCAGGGCCCCGTCTACCTCACCCTCCCGCGCGAGGTGCTGGCCGAGGAGCGCGAGACGCTGACCTACGATGAGCGGCCGCGCATGGCGCCAAACGACACCGTGGCGCCCGCCGCCGCCGTGCGCGAGGCCGCGCACCTGCTGGCAACCGCGAAGAGCCCGATCGCGCTGGTGCGCTCGCTGGGCAGGGACGCCGCCTCGGTGCACGCTCTGGTGCGGCTGGCCGAAGCGCTGAGCCTGCCGGTGTTCGAGACGCAGTCCACGACGTACATGAACTTCCCCGTCGACCATCCACTGCACCAGGGCGGCGATCCCGAGCAGGCGCTCGCCGCTGCGGACGTGGTGCTGGTGCTGGAGAACGATGTGCCGTGGCGACCGAAGGGTCGCACGCCGGACCTCGACGCCACGATCATCGCGCTGGGGCAGGATCCGCTGTTCTCCCGCTATCCGGTACGCGGCTTCCGGGTCGACCTCGCCCTGGCCGGCGCCCCGCGCCTGACGCTGGCGGCGCTGGCAGACGCCGTTGCCGCCGAGCCGTGCGACCTCACCGCCGTGCGCGCCCGCGCCGAGCGTTGCGCCGTGCGGCATGGCGAGATCCGCGACGCGGTGCGCGCCCGTGCCCGGGCGGGCAGCGATCGCCGGCCGCTGGACAAGGCGTGGGTCTCGTCCTGCCTCGAACAGCTACGCACCGAGGACACGATCATCGTCAACGAGCTGGGCCTGGACACCACGCAGTTCGCCTTCAGCCGGCCGGGCAGCTTCTTCGGCGTCTCGGTCGCCGGCGTCCTGGGCTGGAGCCTGGGCGCCGCGCTGGGCGCGAAGCTGGCCGCGCCGGAGCGCACGGTGATCGCCTGCATGGGCGACGGCTCGTACATGTTCGGCGTGCCCGCCGCCACGCACTGGGTGGCGCGGCGCATGAATCTGCCGGTGCTGTTCCTCGTCTGGAACAATGCGCAGTGGGGCGCCGTGGCCGGCGCGACGCGCGGCGTCTATCCGCAGGGCTGGGCGGTGAAAACCAACTCGTTCCCCTTCAGCGACCTCTCGCCCAGCCTCGACTTCGAGCTGATCTGCCAGGCCGGCGGCGGCTACGGCGAACGCGTCGACGATCCGGCCGAGGTACCGGCCGCGCTGGCCCGCGCCCTGCACGCCGTCCAGGTAGAGAAGCGCCAGGCGCTGCTCAACTTCGTGGGCGCGCCGCGCTGAGGCGATCGTGCCCGCGATGGTGTCAGGGCGGCGCAGAGCAGCCTTAATGCCGGGCCAGCACAGGGATCAGCCGGCGTGATCGCGGCTCCATGCCAGGCAGATCAGCTGAGCCGCGGGAGGAGTCGATGCTGGAACCGACCGATAGCTACTGGCGGCGCACGTTGCAGCGGCGCAGCGCTCGCCGGACCGTGCTGCGCGGCGCCGCCATGACGGGCGTCGGGCTGTTCGGCGCCGCGATCGCCGGCTGCAGCTCCGGCAACAACAACAAGACGTCCAGCACGAGCGCCACGCGCGCGAGCACGGGCGGCACAGCGCCGGCCAACGCTGCCGCGCCGGCGAAATCTCCGGGCGCGGCGTCGGGTGCGGCGGCGCTGATCGGCCGCAGCGGCCAACCGACGCCGGCCGGCGAGGAGCCGGTGCGTGGCGGCAGCTACACGCTGGCGATCGGCGGCAACCCGCAGGGCACCTCGTCGGTGAACACGTTCATCGCCGACAGCGGCATCATGAGCCGGCTGATGGTCGTGAAGACGATGTTCGACATCAACGAGGCCAACAATCGCGTCGTCGGCCCCGATCTGGCCGCCAGCGTCGAATCACCGGACGCCCAGACCTGGACGGTCAAGCTGCGCCCGGATGCCCGTTTCCACAACGTGGCGCCCGTGAACAGCCATCCGGTCGAGGCGGACGATGTGATCGCGACGTTTCAGCGCGGCGTCACGCCGAAGTTCCCCAGCGCGGCCGGCCTGAGCATGATCGACCCGGCGCAGATCACCAGCCCGGCCAAAGACACGGTCGTCTTCAAGCTGAAGTTTCCTTTCGCCAGCTTCACCGACACGCTGTCCTCGGGCGCCTTCGGCCTGATCTTCCCGCGTGAGATTGCGAACGATAGCTATGATCCGAACAAAGTCGTGATCGGCAGCGGGCCGTTCATGTTCGACTCCTACACGCCGGACGTTGCCTTCACCATGAAGCGCAACCCCGACTACTACGATAAGCAGCGTCCGTACCTGGACGCCGTGAAGATCGCGATCGTGCCGGACCCCAACCAGCAGTTCGCGCAGTTCGCGGCCGGCAATCTCGACGTGCTCGGCAACATCTCGCAGAGCAACCTGCCCACGTTTCAGAAGCAGGTGCCGGCGGCCGAAACGATCACGAACTGGGGGCCGGGCGACGGCCACATCTACTACAACATGACCGACCCCGCGTCGCCGTTTAAGGACATCCGCCTGCGGCAGGCGATGTCGCTCGCGCTCGACCGCAACGCCCTGTCGAAGGTGGCCTACGAGGGGAAATCGATCCCCAACTTTTACTCATCGCAAAGCCTGGGCAAGTGGGCGCTGAAGCTGGAGCAGCTGCCGCCGGAGACAGCGCAGTGGTACAAGTTCGATCTGCAACAGGCGAAGCAGCTCGCCTCGGCGGCGGGCGCCGCCAGCCTCAACGTCAAATACCTCTCGCCCTCGCCGTACCCGTCGAGCGGCGAATCGCCCGCGTTCAAGGCCGAGCGCGAGGCCACGTACAATATGCTCCAGGCGCTGCCCTGGAAGATTAACCTCGTGCTGCTGGACAGCCAGAAGGAGTGGATCAACGGCGGCAAAGGCGTGCGCTACGGCAATTACACGCCCGATTCGGCCGTGTGGGCGGGGCTCGAAGGGCACACGGATATCGATGAGTACATCTACACCTGGTACGGCTCGCAGAGCGTCGCCAACATCGGCCACCTGAAGGACGATACACTGGACCAGATGCTGCTCAAGGGCCGTTCGCTGGTGAACGAGGACGAGCGGCTGAAGCAGTACATCGACTTGCAGAAGTACATGGCGGCGCAGTTCTTCAGCGTAGCCGGCAACCCCAACGGCCTGCGCTTCACGCTTGTGGCGCAGCATGTCCGCAACTACCTGGTCGAGGATCTGTACGGCATCGGTACGGGAACCTGGTCGTATCTCTGGCTCAAGAGATAGGCAGCAGGGTCTTGCCGCGGGGAGAGCGGACGAGAGACGCACCCCGCGGCAAGGCCGGCGAGCGCAACGGAACGTTGCAGGAGAGGTGAACGTGATGGCGAAGCAGTTGTGCATTTCGGCCGATTCGCACGTGGTTGAGCCGCCGGAGCTGTTCCTGCCGCTGGCGAAGCGCTTCGGCGAGCGGGCGCCGCGCGTGGTGGAAACCGACGACCGCGGCCCGGTGCTCAACCTGGGCAACGGCAAGTTCGGCCTCGGCATCTCCGGCTTCTTCATGGCTGGCGTCGATTTCACGCAGACCGATACGCGCGAGTTGATCAAGAAGGGCTACGGCCTGGCCCGGCCCGGCGTCTACGACGTGCAGCAGCGGGTGGCGGACCAGGTGCTCGACGGCATCGACGCCGAAGTGCTCTATCCCAGCGTGCTGTTCAACGTCTACCAGATCGAGGATCTGGAGATCGTCAAGGCGGCGTTTGCCACCTACAACGACTGGACGGCCGACTACTGCGCGGCCGCGTCCGGCCGGCTCTTCCCGCTGGCCTGCATCCAACTCTTCGACCTCGACGCCGCGATCGCGGAGATGGAGCGGGCGAAGAAGCTGGGCCACGTCGGCGTCTGCATTCCTGCCTCGGCGCCGCCGGAGCATATGTACTCCGACCCGTGGTACGACAAGTTCTGGGCGGCGGCGCAGGAGCTGAAGATGCCGCTGACGATGCACATCTTCACCGGCGCCACGCCCAACCACGGCCTGCCGCATCCGCAGGCGGGCTACGCGCTGGCCTTTTGCGGCGTGATGTTCACGATCGCCGACCTGATCACCTCGGGTGTCTGCGAACGCTTCCCTGACATCCGCTTCGTGCCCACGGAGTTCGAGACGGGCTGGCTGGGCGCCCTGCTCAAGCGGCTCGACATGGCCTACTTCCGCCGCGGCGCACGGGCGTCGGGCGCCACGCCCATGAAGCCGAGCGACTACTGGCGGCGCAACTTCCTGATCACCTTCGAAGACGACGAGATCGGCATCATGACGCGCTATCTCTCCGGCACGAACACGCTGATGTGGGGCAGCGACTATCCGCACGGCGACTCGGTCTTTCCCGAGTCCCAAAAGGTGCTGGACACGATCATGAAGGACTGCACGCCGGAGGAGCGCTACGCGATGACGGTGAAGAACGTGGTCGAGCTGTACGA
This sequence comes from uncultured Chloroflexota bacterium, assembly GCA_937879875.1. GTDB lineage: Bacteria > Chloroflexota > Dehalococcoidia > CAUJGQ01 > CAUJGQ01 > CALFMN01. The sequence goes on from CALFMN010000106.1 coordinate 22,218, forward strand.
CCTGCCGTTCGAGGTGTAGGGGCTGCTCATCCTCTCCTGTCTCCTGCCCCGCGCTATCGGAGGCCACGAGCTGAGAGACCAGAGGCTGAGCGTCCCCGGGCGCCGTTGCGCTCAGTGGCTCTGCGCCGTGCCGCGTGTCGCGGACGGTTCAGCGGAACCAGCGTTGCTGCCGGATCGACGATGCCCGCCGTCGCTGGTCGGCGGCGGCTCGCGGCCGGGCGCCTGCTCCCAGCCGGAGTCGGCGTCGGCCGGGCGCCACAAGGAGCGCACGACCCATCTGAGCGCGGCCCGCGCCTCGCGCCAGGCCGCACGGCTCAACGTGGTGCTCATCACACGGCCTCCACGGACTGGCGCTGCGCCGCGGCCTGCCGGCCCGCCGGCCGCGCGGCCAACTCGCCCGCGGGCACGGCGCGGCGCAACCAATCGGCCGTGCGCGCCGCCAGCGCCGAGATCGTCAGCGCCGGATTCGCCGAACCCTGCGTCACCAGCACGCTGCCGTCGCAGATCAGCAGGTTGGGCACATCCCAGCTGCGGCACCAGCGGTCCACGACCGAGTCCCGCGGCGTGAAGCCCATGCGGCAGGTGCCGACGAGATGGGCGAAGCGCGGCACGAAGTGCGTCTCCGTCGCGCCCGCCGCGCCGAGCACGTGGCGCGCCCTGGCGATGCCGGCCGCCATCATGCGCTTGTCGTTCTCGAACAGGCTGAACTGCACGTAGGGCACAGAAATGCCAAGCTGATCGGTCGCGGTTGGGTGGATCGTCACGCGGTTGCGCGGGTCGGGCAGGATCTCGCCCAGCACGCCGATCGCGGCGTAATGGTTGTAGTCCTGCATCTTGCGCAGCAGCTCCTCGCCGAAGCAGCCGGTCTCGTCTACCAGCAGGTGCGCCATCGCGATCGGCAGCGGCGCCACGGTTTGCAGGGCGTAGCCGCGCACGAAGTCGTTGTGCGGGTCGGTCTCGTAGAACTCCTCGCTGCAGGCGCAGGCGGGCGGCGCCTTGTACTGGCGGATCGGCTCGGCGAAGCGGCCCCAGACGACGGGGCCGGCCTGCGCCATCAGGTGCTTGCCGACGATGCCGCTCGAGTTGGCGAGGCCATCCGGAAATCGGCCCGACTTCGAGTTGAGCAGCAGTCGCGGCGTCTCGATCGCGTAGCCGGCGACGATCACGGCGCGGGCGCGCTGCTCCTCTTCCAGTACGTGGCCATTTTCGAGTGTGCGATAGTAGCGCACGCCGGTCGCCCGGCCCGACTCGTCCGTGGGAATCTCGCGGGCCATGCAGCCGGTGCGGATCTCGGCGCCATTGGCGATCGCGTCGGGGATGTGGCTGAGGTGGATGCTGCTCTTGGCGCCGACCTTGCAGCCGAGCAGGCAGAAGCCGCGCATGATGCAGTGCGGCCGCTTGCCGAAGCGCCCGGCCGGGATCGCCACCGGCCCGCCGGCGACCACCGGGATGCCGAGCCGTGTGCAGCCCTGAATCAGCATTTGGCCCGCCGTGCCGGCTTGCAGCGGGGCGTACGGGTAGCCGTGCGGCTTGCCCCAGGGAAAGCGCGCGGGGCCGGAGACCGGGTACTCGCGCTCCATCTGCGCATAGTACGGCTCGATCTCTTCATACGAAATCGGCCAGTCCGCCGCCACGCCGTCGCGCGTGCGCACGTGGAAGTCCGAGGGATGCAGGCGCGGGCAGAAGCCGGCGTAGTGCACCGTGCTGCCGCCCACGCCCTTGCCCGAATTGTTGGCGCCCAGCTCCAGCGGATCGGCGCCGCCAGTGATGCGCAGGTCGTTCCAATAGAGCCGCGCCGAGCCGGCCTCGTCCGAGACCATATCGCGCTCGGAGTCGTGCCACTGGCCCGCCTCCAGCGCCACGACGGAGAAGCCAGCGCGCGCCAGCCGCTGCGCCAGCACACCGCCGCCTGCGCCGGTGCCGACGATGCAAAAGTCCACCGTCTCGCGCGGGCGGTACTCGCGCATCTCGGTGTCGAGGATCCAGTCTGAGGACAGATGCACGTGCAGCTTCACTGCTCGACTCCCGCTTCCCGCGGCTCCCAGGGCTCCGGGGCGCCGTGGTTGAGCGCGAAGTAGCCGCGCGGATAGGCGGGACCGCCGAAGCCGATCTCGTCCCAGGCGTAGGGATGCGCGTAGTAGACGCCGGCGATCTGGCGCAGGGCGATGTAGATCCACCAGCGCTGCGCCGGCAGGTGCTGCCAGACCTCGCCTGGCGGCGAACCGGCGCGGATGCTTTGCAGAACCTCGTCTTGCCGTGCGCCGTCGAGGTCGCAGAAGTCGGCGCCGTGCAGCGCCTCGGCGGTTTGATCCAGCCCTTGCAGGCCGCGGCGCCAGGCGTCGGCGAGCGGCGGCATGTTGTCGAAGCGGAAGCCTTCGAGCTTGCCCGTGCCGCAGCTCTGGTCGATGCGCGGCGCGATCGGCACGCGGCGATCGGGCTCGCGCTGCGCCTGCGGAAGCACCCGGTCGCTGAGGGCAATCAGCGTCGCCTGTTCGTGCGGCTTGAAGAAAGCGAAGCGCGGCACGTTATGCACGCGGTCGAGCACGACCTCGCGCGTGGCGTCGTCCCAGTGGCCGCGCTGTGCGAGCACGTCGGCCTTTGGATAGCGGCTGCGCATCACGATCCCCCGTCGCGGCGGCGCAGCAGCGCGGCGATGAAGCCCATCAGCCCCACGGAGGTGAAGAGCAGCGGCGCGAACAGCGGCGGCCCCATCGTCATATTGAAGCGCAGGTTGCCGAAGTGGCCGGGCATGCGCTTGATGCCCCGCAAATGCAGCGCGAAGCCGAGCAGGCCGTCCAGGAATGCGGCGGCCGAGGCGAAGGGCAGGACATGGCGCGCCACGCGCCCGCTGGCCGCCGCACCGATCGCCGCCGCGGCCATCGGCGGCGTCACCAGGATCGGCGTCCACATCACGCGCTGGTTGAAGCTGCCGCGCAGGTGCTCGAAGTAGGCCTCGCCGCCCGCGATCACGGCGAAGCTGGCCGCCGTGATCGCCATCGCCTGCTGGAAGCGACCATGCGCCACGCGCCGCGCCAGGGGCAGCTCGACCGGCGGTTCTGCTCGATGGCGGCCGAGCCCGAGACCAGACAGGGCGCTGCGTGCGCGGCCGATCGCCGTGCGTTCTTCGGGCCGCTCGCGGCGCAGCAGGCCGGCAAAGACACCCATCGTGCCGACGGAGCAGAGCAGCAGCGGCGCGAAGACCGGCGGCCCCATCGCGATGTTGTACTGGCCGGTGCGGAAGCCGCCGGGCAGCCGCTTGATGCCGCGCAGATGGTAGACGAAGCCGAGCACTCCGTCCGCCAGCGAGACGAGCGCGATCGCCGGCAGCAGGCGCTGCGCCACGCGCTCACTTTTCAGCGCGGCGCCGGCCGCGGCGACGGTGGGCGGCGCCAGCCAGACGGGCGTCCACATCCAGCGGTCGTTGAAGGCGCCGCGCTGGTGCTGCGAGTACGCCTCGAAGCCGCTCACGGCGGCGGAGAAGGCCGTAACCAGCGCCATGCTGCGCTGGAAGCGGCCCTCGCGGATCTCGCGGCGGGCCAGCTCGGCCTCGTCGCGCAGTTCCTCCAGGAGGCGCGCGGCGCCGTCGTGGTTGCGCGCCTTCGGGTCGAAGAGTGCCATCTGCGTGTTCACCGTCCCTTGTACAGGATCTCGTTACCGCGCCGCCAGGTCTGCTGAGCCAGCATCTACGAGCGCTCCCGCTATTACGCCCGAGCGGGGCACCTAACCCTGATTTCGCTGAAGCGAAATCTGTCCCTTCCCGACACAGGAAGGGTTTTGGGGGCATTCGCTAGCGCGGCGGGGCGACGGCGATGTTTTGGTGTCGCTCCGGCGGCACGATGCCGGCGACCGGCGGCTCGCGTCGGTGACGCTTGCGGCGACCGGCTGCTTCGAATGCGCTGCCGAAGCCGAGTATCGCGATTGCGCCGGCCAGCAAGAGTCCGGCGCCCAGCAGGCCGGCTTCGAGCGCGAGTTCGGGGCCGGGCCGTATGCGGCTCATCAGCAGACCTTCCAGCGTTCCGCGTCGGCGCGCTTCAGTTCGAGGCCGAGGCCGGGCCGCCGCGGGTCGGGACGCAGCACGCCGCCGTCCGGCTCGGGCGCGCCGTCGAACAGCATCTGCTCGATGCGGGCGTGATCGTGGAAATACTCGACATGCGAGAGCTGCGGCGCGGCGCAGCCCGCCTGTGCGTGGATCGTCGGGCCGCAGTGTGCCGAGAAGGGCACGGCGAAGCTGTGTGCCAGCCGCGCCGCCTCCAGCCAGCCGGAGATACCCAGGCAGCGCGTGGCGTCGGCCTGCATGATGTCCACGGCGCCGGCGCGCAGCATGTCGCGGAAGTACCAGGGGTCGTAGCCGTACTCGCCGGCGGCCACGTCCTGCGGGATCTGGCCGCGGATGAAGGCGAGCTGTTCGAGCTGGTCCGAAGAGACCGGCTCCTCGAAGTAGCTCACGCCTTCGTCCGCGAACCGGTGCGCAAGGCTGATCGCCTGCTTTACGGTATAGGCGCCGTTCGCGTCCACGAACAGCGCGGCCTCGTGGCCGATGGCGTGGCGGGCTACACGCACGCGCTGCACGTCCATTGCGGGTTTTGTGCCCCAGTCGGTGCCGATCTTCATCTTCACGCGCGGAATGCCGCGCCCTACCCAGCCGCCCAGTTGCTCCGCCAGCTCGGCCTCGGTATAGCTGGTAAAACCGCCGCTGCCGTAGATCGGCACGGCCTCGCGCACCGCGCCGAGCAGCTTGAACAGCGCCGTGTCGGCGCAGCGTGCTTTCAGATCCCAGAGCGCGATGTCGACCGCCGAGATCGCCGTGGCGGCGATTCCGGGCCGGCCCGCGTTGCGCACTGACCGCACCATGCGCTCCCACATCGCGCCCACGTCCTCGACGGCGCAGCCGCGAATCGCGTCGACGAGCGTTTCGCGAATCACCGTCGCCGCCGCGACGGAGGCGTAGCTGAACCCAAGCCCCTTGCGGCCGGAGGCGGCCGCGGCTTCGACCAACACCAGCGTGGTCGAGTCCCACGCGAAGGTGCCGTCGGCCTCGGGCCGGTCGGTCGGGATGCGGTAGACGCTCAGGTCGAGCCGTTGGATTGTGTCGGAAGCGGCCGCGCTCACACCGTCTCTCCCCGTCCCCGCCTGCCGGCGCCGCGCTTGCCCGGCCCGGCAGAGCCGTTGCCGTGGCCATTGTGTTCGTCCCGATCGTGGCCAAGCATGTCCTCGACCTTGTCCTTGATCCGGGCCACCACGCCTGCCGGGCTGCCGGCCAGCGTCGCCTCGTCCACCACGTCGCGGAAGAGGGTGATGCCGAGCCGCGTGCGGTTCGGCGTGCCGTGGGCCAGCGCCTCGCCGAGCTTCAGCGCCTGCGAGGGCGTGATCTTGGGCGGCATCGGCGGCTCGTTCGGGTCGGTCACGGCCTCAATCAGCACCGGGCCTTCCATGGCGAACGCCTCGGCAAGCTGCTGGCGGCAGCGCTTCGGATCCTCGATATGCACGCCGCGGCCGCCGCAGGCTTCGGCAAACTTGACGAAGTCGATCGGCAACAGGTCCGTGCCGAACTCAGGGTTGCCCAGGAAGACCATCTGCTCCCACTTGATCTGACCGAGCACGTTGTTCTTCAGTACCACGACCTTGACCGGCAGGTGGTACTTCACCGCCGTCGAGAACTCGGCCATCAGCATCGAGAAGCCGCCGTCGCCGACGAGCGCCACGCACTGCCGGTTCGGGAAGGCGATTTGGGCGGCGATGGCGTAGGGGAAGCCGTTCGCCATCGTCGCGAGGTTGCCGGAGAGCGAGAAGCGCTGGGTACCGTGAATCTGCACCTGCCGCGCCGACCATGTGGCGATCGTGCCCGAGTCCGAGGCGAAGATCGCGTCGTCGCGCAGGAGTTGGCCGAGGTGCCAGCCCAATACCTGCGGCTTCATCGGCACGTCTTCGCGGCTGCTGCGCTCCTCCATCAGCTTCCACCAGTCGCGCATCCCCTGCTGGGCGCTGCGCAGGAAGCTGTCATCGACGTTCTGCGGCAGCAGCGGCAGCAGCTCGCGCAGCGTGGCCGGCGCGTCGCCCGCGAGGCCGACATCCACCGGCACGCGCAGCCCGAGCCGCGCCGGGTCGTCGTCGATCTGCGCGACCACGGCCTGGCCGGGCTTGGGAAGATAGGCCATATACGGGAAGGAGCTGCCGACCATCAGCAGCGCGTCGCAGTTCTCAAGCGCCTCCTGCGATGGCCGTGTGCCCAGCAGGCCGATGCCGCCGGTGGTGTAAGGGCTGTCGTCCGGCACCACGTCTTTACCGAGCAGCGGCTTGATGATCGGCGCTTTGAGCCGTTGGGCCGCTGCCTCGAGCTCGGCGCGGGCGCCGCGGGCGCCGCTGCCGGCGACGATCGCGATGCGCTGCTTGCCGCGGAAGAGCGCCGCCGCCCGCTCCAGCTCCGATCGCAGCGGCAGGCGCAGCGGCGGACGGAAGGTATCGGTCGTGTGGCCCTTGACGTTCTGCTGCGAGCGCATTTGATCATCGACTTCGACCTCTTGCAGGTCGGTGGGGAAGGTGATGTGCGAGACGCTGCGGTGGGTCAGCGCTGTACGCACCGCGAGGTCCACGAGGTTTTCGATATGCGCCGGTCCCATCACGCGCTGGTTGAACTCGGCCACGTCCTGAAAGAGGTAGTCGGTGTTCACGTCCTGCTGGTAGTGCGTGCCGATCAGGTCGTGGTAGGTCATGCCGGTGAGCGCCAGCACCGGCGCCTGGTCGAGCTTCGCATCGTAGAGGCCGTTCAGCAGGTGAATCGCGCCGGGGCCGGAAGTGGCCAGGCAGACGCCGAGCCGGCCGGTCCACTTCGCATAGGCGCAGGCCATGAAGGCGGCGGCCTCTTCGTGGCGGACATGGATGAAGCGCACGCGATCCTGTGCCTTGCGCAGCGCCTCCATGATGCCGTCGATGCCGTCGCCGGGCAGGCCGAAGATCGTATCCACGCCCCAGCCGGCGATCCGATCGATCAAGATGTCCGCAGCGGTGGTTGCCATGACGCCTCCTCGTGCCCCGGTCCGCGCGGCGCGGCGGACCATGCGGCCATGCAGCAGCGACGCTGGAGAAAACGGCCGGGCGAGGGCGGCGCAGGCGCAGCGGGGTGAGCAGGGGCTTGCGGTTCAACTATCCGTCGCGGCTCGAGGTCTCGACAGTGCCGGACGGGTGATGTTCGGCGGGCGGCCCTCATCCTCTCCTGTCTCCTTCCCCCAATAATGCGGGGAAGGAGACGATCCAGCGTCGAGCGTTCCGATCAGCCTATGGTTAACCCGGCGCCGATCGGAACGCTTCAGGCTGGATCGCCCCTCGCCCAGGATTGGGAGAGGGGACGGGGGTGAGGGCCGAAAGCCGCGTCTACTTCAGGGCACGTCGCTGCCGTAACTCCTCGGCGGAGTCGAGACCCGCCGCGTCGTCGCGTTCGGCGCGGGCGAAGAACCACAGCGCCAGCGCCAGCGCCAGCACCACCCCCGCATTGACGCTGAGGTCGATCATCAGATGGCGAAACGTCGTTTCCGCAGTAAAGTTCTTCGCCACGCCGCTCTCCGCGCCGACGGCGAGCACACGCCGCGTGGCAGAGATGATGCCGATCACAAGGAACGGCTTGAGCGACGTATGTCCTTCTTGAAGATAGCTGCGAACGGTGCCCAATACTTCAAGAATGATGAGCACCAGCAGCAGCCCATTGATCAGGTCGATCGCCTGGACCAGAAAGTCATCGCCCCCCGAGCTAAGCTCATGGATGAATGTCTTAACCGAGTACACGCCGATCCAGACGGCGGCCACGAGGAAGAGCACACCGACCAGCACATGGATGGCGCGATCCGTCCACTCCATCAGCGGGTCGGCTGTTTGGAAGAGGTCGCCTCGCGGGCGGAGTTCCGGCTGCTCCATTGCAGTTGCCCCCGGCGGAGAGTATCCGCACTCTACCACGTCGCGGTGATTCGGTAATGCAGGCGTTGCGGCCCATTCCGGCGGGCGCTACGCTGCCGCCGGAATGGGCCGCGCGGGCGAACGGCGACGCGAGGTGAGGCGATGTACGGGCAGCTCTTGCAGCTCCTGGCCAGGCGGGCGGAAGCGGGCAACCCGCTGCGCGTCGGCCTGATCGGCGCCGGCAAGTTTGGCACGATGTTCCTCAGCCAGGTGCCGCGTGTGCCCGGCCTGCACCTGCTCGGCGTGGCCGACATTGCACCGGAGCGCGCCCGCGCCGCCCTGCTCACCGCCGGCTTCGCCGCCGAGCAGATCACCGCGGCGAGTTGGGATGAAGCGCGACGCAACGGCGCCACGCGCATCGTCGACAGCGGCGCCGAGCTGATCGCGGCGGACGGCCTTGAGGTCGTCGTGGAGGCGACGGGCATTCCCGCGGCCGGCATCCGCCACGCGCTCGACGCCTTCGCCCACGGCCGCCACGACGTCATGGTCAACGTCGAAGCGGACGTGCTGGTCGGGCCGCTGCTGGCCGAGCGCGCCAGGACGGCGGGCGTCACCTGCAGCCTCGCCTACGGCGACCAGCCGGCGCTGATCTGCGAGCTGGTCGACTGGGCGCGCTGCGCTGGCTTCGAGGTCGTCTGCGCCGGCAAAGGCACGAAATATCTGCCCGTTTATCACAACTCGACGCCGGATACGGTCTGGGATTACTACGGCTTCACGCCAGAGTTGGTGGCGAGCGGCAACTACAACGCCCGCATGTTCAACTCGTTTTTGGACGGCACCAAGTCCGCGATCGAGATGGCCGCCGTGGCCAACGCCACGGGCCTGCTGCCGCAGGATGGCGGTCTGCGCTTCCCGCCCTGCGGCGTGGACGACCTGCCCCGTGTGCTGCGGCCGTGCGAGGACGGCGGGCAGCTTTCGCGGCGCGGCACGGTCGAGGTCGTCAGCAGCCTTGAGCGCGACGGCCGGCCCGTCTTCCGCGACCTGCGCTGGGGCGTCTATGTCACGCTGGCGGCGCCGTCCGAGTACGTGAAACGCTGCTTCGCGGAGTATGGCCTCGTCACCGACCCGAGCGGCGGCTACATGGCGCTTTACCGGCCCTTCCACCTGATCGGCCTTGAGCTGGCGATCAGCGTGCTCGGCGCCGGCCTGCGCGGCGAAGCGACGGGCGTGGCAACGGGCTTCCGCGGCGATGTGATGGCCGTGGCCAAGCGCGACCTCGCCGCGGGCGAAACGCTGGACGGCGAAGGCGGCTTCACCGTCTACGGCGTCTTGTGGCCGGCCGAGCGCGCCGTGGCGAAGGGCGCCCTGCCGATCGGCCTCGCGCACGGCGTGCGGCTCAAGACCGCCGTTCCGGCCGGCCACGTCGTGCGCTGGCAGGACGTCGAAATCGATGAGGCGGACGAAACCGTTCGACTCCGCCGCGAGATGGAGCGGCGGTTCGCGGCTGACATGGCCGGCGTCGCACCGTAGCCTGCGGCTCCAATTGCCGATAATTACGGTGAGCGGCGACATCTACCTTTTGCGCCGATCAACGCTTGAGTGATGATGGCATGAACTCGACCGAGCTTGCCGCGCGGTACTACCTCACGTCCGCCGCCGCCTATATCCGTGGCCGACTCGGATCGGCCGACGGTCTGAGCGATGTGGAGACGTTCAACGCCGGCGAGGCGGCGGGCTTGCGACTGCACCGGTTCAAGCGGTCGATGCCGCTTCCTCGCGTGCAGCGAGTGCTCGGCTTGCTGCGCTCGCTTGCACCGCAGAGCCTGCTGGATCTCGGCAGCGGTCGCGGAGCGTTCCTGTGGCCGCTGCTCGACGCGTTTCCGGCACTTGCCCTGCTCGCGATCGACCGAGATCCGCAACGAGCCGCGCAACTGGGCGCCGTTGCGCGGGGCGGCGGCTACCGTTTTGCGGTCACCCTCCTGGAAGTGCTTGAGCACCTGCCGTGCCCGGCTGACGCCGCCGCCGAGGCGCTGCGCGTGAGCCGGGGTTTCGTCATCGTTTCCGTACCATCGCGTGCCGACGACAATCCACAGCACATCCACCGGTTCGATCGCGCGGCGCTGGAGCAACTGCTGTGCCACGCCGGCGCACGGCGGGTGAGCTTCGACTATGTGCACAATCATGCGATTGCGCTGGCGCGAGTGTGAGCGCGATGGACGAGTTGCGGAAATATCCGCGCACCCCACATCTTGCGGGCTCGCGCCTGCAACCCGGCGATGCAGATCTGCTCCGGGTTCCGACCGCATCGCTGGTGGGGCGCCGGATCGTCGTTGAGGAGAAGCTTGATGGAGCGAACGCGGCCATCAGCTTCACAGCCGGCGGCCGGCTGCGCCTGCAGAGCCGCGGGCACTTTCTGAACGGCGGTCCACGCGAGCGGCAGTTCCAGCTGTTCAAGGCCTGGGCTGCGGCACATCAGGCTTCGCTGTTTGCCGTGCTGGGCAGCCGCTATGTGCTCTACGGCGAATGGCTCTATGCCAAGCACACCATGTTCTATGACGCGCTGCCGCACTACTTCCTTGCCTTCGACGTGCTGGACACACGGGCAAACGATTTTCTTGCGACACCGATACGGCACGCGTTGCTGCACGGCACGCCGGTCATTTCCGCGCCCCTTCTTTGGAGCGGCCGGCTCGCCAACCCCGCCTGCCTGCTTACATCGCTCGGAACTTCATCGTGCAAGACCAGCAGTTGGCGCAACCGGCTCAGCCAGTCGTGCGAGCGCCTGGGGCAGGATCTGGCTGCCGTTCTGCGCGAAACCGACGCCTCGGATCTGATGGAGGGGCTGTACATCAAGGTCGAGGAGGATGACCGCGTGCTCGGGCGTTGCAAATTTGTACGCGAAAGCTTCAGCGCCACGGTCGGCCAGTCCGGCAGCCACTGGCTCGAGCGGCCGATCCTGCCCAACGCTCTGCGCGACGGCGTTGACCTGTTCGCCGCGGTCACCGCACCGTGAACGCCCTCGAAAAGCTGACGCCCTCGGCGCCAAGCTGGCGGATCGACTGGCCGGCGATCGAGGCGGCTCTTCCTGCCCTCGCCGCGCAACGGGACTGTCCGCAGGACCCGCGCTTCCGCGCGGAAGGCGATGTCTGGACGCATACGCGGCTGGCGTGCGAGGCGCTGACGGCACTGCCTGCGTTTCGGCGTCTCGCCGCGACCGATCAGGCAATCGTATTCGCCGCCGTCCTGCTGCACGACCTCGGCAAGCCGGCAACGACGCGGCGCGAGCCGGATGGGCAGATCGCCTCACCATTTCATGGGCCGCGGGGCGCGGTGCAGGCGCGTGCACTGCTCTGGCGGATGGACGTGCCCTTCAGCGTGCGCGAGCAGACCTGCGCCCTGGTCCGCTTCCATCAGGCGCCGTTCCACTGGCTCGACGCGGCCGACAGCCGCCGCCGCGTGATCGAGATCAGCCAAACGGCCCGCTGTAACTGGCTCAGTCTGGTAGCCGAAGCCGATGTGCGCGGCCGCAACTGCGCCGATCGGGACGAATTGCTACTGCGCGTCGCCCTATTCGCGGAGTACTGCCGGGAGTTGGACTGCTACGCTTGGCCATATCCGTTCGCGTCGGAACATAGCCGTTTCGAGTACTTCCGCACGGACGGACGCGAGCCCGGCTATGCGGCGTACGACGCGACGCGCTGCGAGGTCGTGCTGCTGTCCGGTCTGCCCGGCGCCGGCAAGGATCGCTGGCTGCGCCGGCAGTGCGCTCACCTGCCCGTCGTGTCGCTTGATGGGATTCGGGACGAGCTTGGCATCGACCCATCGCAGCCACAGGGCCGCGTCGCCAGCATGGCGCGTGAGCGCGCCCGCGCTTTGCTTCGCGCCGGCGAAGCGTTTGTTTACAACGGCACGCACCTGAGCCGGCCGCTGCGACGCAAGGTTATCGACCTCTTCGCGGCATACAACGCCCGTGTCCGCATCGTCTACGTCGAGGTCTCCCCCGCGCGGCTGAGCGCACAGAACTGCAATCGCGCCGTGCCTGTGCCGGAACGGGTGATCGAACGGCTGCTTGCGCGCTGGGACGTGCCCGATCTGACCGAAGCGCATCGCGTGGACTATGTCGTCACCGATTGACGAAACTGATCCGGCCGACCGACCCAGCCGGCGGGGCGAGCCGCGTGACGGGGAGGATGGAGGCGCGGTTCACGCCGATAGAGGCGGGAACGTAGACCCGGCGATGCAGCCCTCGGTCATCACCGCCGTTGGCAGCGACACTGCATCAGGCTGGCTGGGAGTCGGTCGCCCCCGCTGGGCGGCGGCAGCGCCGGCGCCCAGCGAATGCTCTGGTGGATGGCCGAGTATGCCAACGCCCGCGCCAGCGAGCTTGGGCTGGTCCTGCACTTCCAGGCGCTGCTTCCACTCCAATTGGCTCTGAGCACGAGGATTGGTCAGGCGGTCACCGTCTGGTACGCCAGTCGTCAAGGCGACTTGAAAGACGCAATTCTTGCCACGCGGCAGGACACGCCGCTCCCGCCAGAGCAATGGGGGGAGCACGTCGCCACGATCCTCACCGACTCGGACTACGACGGTGGCGTCGCGTACGGAATCAGAGCCGATCCCGGCAAGGACGGCATTACGCGGCTGGACGGGTGATTTAGGGACTCTTCCGTGGAACGCCAGGGAGGCTGCCCAGGCGGGCGGCCTCCCTGAATGCATCGCTGCAGTGCGGGCATACGATCAGCGCGCGGTATCGGCGGGGACGTGGCGGCCGTGGGCGCCGATGTACTCGGCGCGGGGGCGGATCAGGCGGTTATTGGCGTACTGCTCCAGCGCGTGCGCCGTCCAGCCGGCCATGCGCGAGACGGCGAACAGGCTGGTGTTCAGGTCCACGGGGATATCGAGCGACTGATAAACCAGCGCCGAGTAGAAGTCGACGTTGACCTTGAGCCCCTTCTCCGCGGCCATCACCGCGCGCACGCGCTCGGCGATCGCCAGCCAGTTGGCGGTGCGCGGGTCCGTCTCGGCCAGCGCGGCGGCCATACGGCGCAGGTGCGCCGCGCGTGGGTCGTCCACCTTGTAGACGCGATGTCCGAAGCCGGAGAAGCGCGCCTTGATCATCTGGCGCTCGGCCGGCGGCAGCGTCTCGCGCCAGGCGAGCTTCTGCTTCACGTACGCCTCCGCCCGGTCGGGCGTGCCGATCTCTTCGAGCGTGACCAGCACGTCCTCGTTGGCGCCGCCGTGCTTCGGCCCCTTGAGCACGGCGCAGGCCGCAGTGATCACGGCGTGCAGATCAGTCTCGGTCGCGGCGGCGACGCGGGCGGCGAAGGTCGAGGCATTCAGTTCGTGGTCGGCGTGCAGGATCAGCGCCGCGTCTATCGCCCGTTCGGCCGTAGCAGTGGGCGCCGTGCCCAATACAGCGCACAGCAGGCTGGCGGCGATGCTGTCCGAGGCTACCGGTTCGACCGGTTCGAGGCCGGAGCGCAGGCGGTGGAAGGCGCCGATGATCAGCGGCGCCTGCACCGTAAGCCGCCGCGTCTTACGCATGTTCGCCTCGGCCGAGCCGTCCTCGCCGTCGGCATCGAGGGCGCCGAGCGCGGAGACGGCGGTGCGCAGCGCCGTAAGCGGGTGGGTGGAGGCGGGCAGGCCGCGCAGCAGCGTGATGACTGCGGCCGGCAGCCGGCGCTCCGCGGCGAACGCCCGGCGCAGCGCCGCGAGCTGTCGCGCATCCGGCAGTTCGCCGGTCCAGAGCAGGTGGCAAACGACCTCGAAGTTCAGATCGACCAGTTCGTCGGTGTCGTAGCCACGGTAGCAGAGCTTGCCGCGCGTGCCGTCGATCTCGCAGATCGCGGACGTGCAGGCGATCACGTCTTCCAGACCGGCCTTTGCCATGGCAGTCATGCTGTCGCCTCCCCAGGTCGAGGGCGCGGTCGTCGCCGGACCGCCCGGTCGAGCGCCATCCCTCGCCATCGTGCGACAGTGCTGCATGAAAGTCAATATCTATTGATTCATATTGATTCTTCAATACGACGGCGCGTTGACGCCGCCACGCCGGGCACTACACTGAAGACGCGATGATCGATATTCATGGCGAGTTCTATCTCGACGTCCACGAGGCCGCCGAACGCCTGGGCGTGAAGCCGGAGACGTTGTACGCCTACGTCTCGCGCGGGCGCCTGCAGAGCTTCCGCCGCGGCGTCGGGCGTGGCCGGCTCTATCGCAAGGCCGAGATCGACGCGCTCCTGACCCTGCAGCCGTCAACGCCCGCGCAGCCACCGGCCGCGAAGCCAGAACGCGCGCTCGAGGCGCCGCTCGCGCCAGCGGCGGACCAAGCACCGAACATGCCGCCCGATCAGAGCGGCTTCCCGCCGGCGGAACGCTGGGCAACGGAGCGCTAGGCATGGCTGAGCCGGGCGATCTGGTCAAGCCGTTCGGCGTCACGGTGCTGCCCTCGGCGATCAGCTCGATCGACGCCGAGGGGCTGCGCTACCGCGGCTATCGCGTTGAGGAGTTGGCGGCGCGCTGCAGCTACGAAGACGTCGCCTGGCTGCTGTGGCGCGGCGAGTTGCCCACCGCCGTGGAGCGGACGCAGCTTGTCGAGGCATTCGGCGCGAATGGGCGGCTGCCGGACGACCTGCGCAAGACGATCGCGGCGCTGCCGGACGGCGCGGCTCCCATCGCCCGGGTACAAGCAGCCTTGCCGCTGTTGGGCCTGTATGTCCCGCAGTTGAGCGCGCCGGTCGAGACCGTCACGATCCGCACCGTGGCCGGGTTGCTCTCCGCCTTCGTGCTGCTCGTGGCCGACGTGGCCGCTGCCGACCGCGGCGGCTCGGATGTTGCCACGACTGCGCGGGCCGCGCCGCGGACCGGCATCGCTGCACCGTTTCTGGCCGCACTGACCGGCGCAGATCGACCGCCGGATCAGGTTCAGGCAATGGAGCAGGTGCTGATTCTCTACGCCGACCACGAACTGAACGCCTCGACCTTCGCCGGGCGCGTGGCTGCATCGACCCGCGCGGACCTGATCTCCTGCGTCCTGGCCGCGCTGTGCGCCCTGCGCGGCCCGCTGCACGGCGGCATCGATCGGCAGTTGCGCTCGCTCTTCGCCGCCGCCCAGGAAGAGGGCGCCGAAGGCGTTGTCGAACGCTATGCCCGCGCCGGCACGGTGCTGCCAGGCTTCGGCCATGCGGTCTATCGCGGCATGGACCCGCGCGCCGTGGTCATGCGCGAGCTGGCGCTGAAGCTGGCGCCCGCGGCCGGCGCGGGCCGGCTGCTGGAAACAACGGAGGCGGTCGTGGAGGCGGCACGCCTGCGTGGCGTGCCGCCTGCGAATGTCGATCTGTATACGATCGTCGTCTACCGATCGCTGGGCATCCCGGACCCGCTTTCGCCGCTGGTCTTCGCCATGGGCCGCATGGCGGGCTGGTGTGCCCACATTCTCGAACAGTACGAGCGCAACCGCCTGATCCGCCCCAGAGCCGCGTACATCGGACCCGAGCCGCGCGAGTTGCCGGCAGAACGGTAGCGGGCGAGCACCGGTCTGCTGCGGTCGCACAGCGGGCGCCCCCACTCGGGGCGCCCGCTGCACTCCTCCGCCTGCCGCTCCTGGCTAGCGGAAGATGAGAACCAGAATGATAATGATGATGATCAGGACGAGCAGTCCTCCGCCGATATACATGTTCGCATCCTCTCTACGCTGGACGGGAGCCGCAGTGGCAATCGCCGTCTTCGTGATGGCAAGAGCGTAGGCCAGGGGCGGCGCCCGCCGCATACCCAACCGAGTCTGGTTGCACGGCCGAAGGGTGGTAGGCGCCCGGCGGGAATATCGAGCGGCGGGTGTAGACTTGATGCAGGCCGTGCCGCCGGAGCGGTGTGGCCGGTTTCAGGAGCTGTCCGGCTGTGAATCTGCCGTTGCCAAACCGGCCGCGCATCGCGGTCGTCGAGATCTACGGGACGATCGGCGGCAGCGTGCGCTCCCGCACGTATGCGCCATTGTTCAAAGCGTTGCGCGAAGACCGGAGTATTCGAGCGCTGGTGCTCGATATCGACTCACCCGGCGGCTCCGCCTCCGAGTCCGATTACCTCTACGGCCTGATTCGTAAGACAGCGGCGCGCAAGCCGGTCATCGCGTTCATCCGCGGCACCGGCGCCTCGGGCGCCTACTTTATCGCCTGCGCGGCGCAGCGCATCGTCGCGCAGCGCTCCAGCATAATCGGCAGCATCGGCGTGATCACGATCCGGCCGCAGGTGCAGGAGTTGCTGGAGAAGATCGGCGTCCAGGTCAGCGTGACGGCTACCGGGCCGCTCAAGGGTATGGGTCTGCCCTTCCGCGAGGAGTCGGAGCAGGAGAAGGCGAAGAACGAGGCGCTGGTCGGCGCCTTCTTCGCGCACTTCATCGATGTTGTGGCGGCGGGCAGGCGGGTTCCCAAAGAAACCGTGCGCGACTGGGCCACCGGCGAGGTCTTCTGGGCGCCGCAGGCGCTCGAACGCGGTCTGATCGACGAACTGGGCGATTTGGAAGACGCGGTCGCGGTCGCGGCCCGGCTGGGCGGTGTGCCGCGCAAACAGGTGGTTACGGTGCGGCCGAAGCTGCCTTTTCCGCAGCGGCTGTTTCAGCGCGTCGCCTCGGCCTCGCTCAACGCCGCCCGCGTCGAGGCGGAGCGGCTGTTCGCGCCGCGCATCGAGTATCGGTAGGCGGGGCGGTCGGCCCTCATCCCCCCGTCCCCCTTCTCCCAATCCTGGGAGAAGGGGGCGATCTCGGGTTGGAGCGATCCGCAAGGGCGTCGGGTTAACCGTTCAGCGGTCGGAACGCACGACCCGGGATCGCCCCTCTCCCAATCCTGGGCGAGGGGAAGGGGGTGAGGGCCGAACGGACCGCTAACGCCGCAGCCGGCCGAAGAGGCCGCGCTTGCCGCCCTCGTCACGCGGCGGCGCGAGCACGATCGCCGGGTGGCTGGGGCAGGTGCGCAGCAGCACCTCACGCAACGTCTGCAGCGCCGGCTCGTCCGGCGGGCGGTCGTCGGCGGCGGGCACGCTCCAGCGGTAGATCATGCCGCAGGCAGGGCAGCGCACCGTGGCCGGCCCCGGCCCCGCCGGCGCGCCGCGCACCCACATCGCCTCGTTGTCTTCCACGCGCCCGACGGTATCCCAGCGCCGCAGTCCGCGCGCGATGCGCTCGCCGGCGAGCAGCGCCGTGCCCGCATCGTCAAACTGGCAGACGACGACGGCTAACGGCCGCTGGTAGCGCTTGGCCCGCGCGATCTCGCCTTCGGCGCGGCTTTCGAGTGTACGCGCGTCGAGGATCGCACCGCTCTGCGGGCGCACCTGCCTGTTCAGCAGGCGCCCGGCAGCCAGCGCGGCGTGGCTGGCGATGCCCATGACGAGCGGGAACATCGCCGGCTCGGCCAGCAACACCAGCAGCGCGCCCGCTGGCGCCGCCGCCTCGCCAATCGGCACGCAGATCGTCAGCGCCTGGTCGACGCCGTCATGCGTACGGCCGGGCACCGGCTTCCAGGCCGCATCCAGCACCGCGCCGAGTGGCTGTGCGGACGGCTCTGCTGGGACGGCGAAGGCGAAGGGCTGCTGCGGGATCCCCAGCTCCTCGGGCGGCACCACGTCGCCTTCCGCATCCAGCAGCGCCGTCAAATGCCACAGCCCGGTACCGCCGTCGCGCAGCAGGCTGCCGATGACCACGGGGCAGCCGGCCGCATAGACGATTCTCGCGGTGACGGAGAGCAGATCCGCCAGCCGCGTCTGCTCATGAATAGGCAGCAGCACCATGGGGTTGAGCACCACGCCCGACCCTGCTCCGGACTCTTGAGAAGCGGCGCCCTCGGCCGCCATCGCCGTTCACCTCTGCTCGCGGCCGCCGCGCTGCGACACCCTGGCGCGCGGCGGCTGCTTTTGTGCGCGCATCCTCACCGATCGCACGCGCATGCGTCAACGGCGGCAACGGCTGTCAGCTCACCCGATCCGCCCGGCGTGCGTTCACTCCCAGCGAAACAGCCGCACGGACAGCGCCAGGCAAAGCACCAGCCAGCCCAGCAGCACCACCGTATCGACCCACAGCGGATTGAGCGGCGTCGACTGCACGCTGACCTGGCGCAGCGCATCGGCCAGATACGTCAGCGGCAGGGCGCGCACCACCGGCTGAATGATCTTCGGCGCCAGCTCCACCGGGAAGAAGACGCCGGAGAGAAACAGCATCGGGAACTGGATCACGCTCACCAGCGGCTGCGCAGCTTCCGCCGACTTCGCCCGCGAGGCGACGACGTAGCCCATCGCCACGAACGCCAGCGCCCCGAGCACGACGAACGCGGCCAATTCCGGCATGTTGCCGGCGATCTTCACATGAAAGAACAGGCTGCCGGCCTCGATCAGCACCACGGTTTGAATGACGGCGACGATCAGGCGCTGTGTCACCTGTGCCGCGATCATCGTGCGGCGCTTGAGCGGCGTGGCGCCCAGCCGGCGCAACACCTTCGTCTCGCGCTGCGTCACCAGCGGAATCGCGGAGAAGAGGCCGAGCTGCATGATCGCCATCGCCAGAATGCCCGGCAGCAAGAAGTCGATCGTACGCAGGTTCTTCGAGCCGATACTCTGCTCTTGCAGATCGATCGCCGGCCGCACGTTGCTGATCTCGTTACCCGCCTGGCCGATCGCCTGGCGCAGGAAGGGCAGCAGCACCTGCTGGGTCGCTGTTTGCGAGGGATCGGCAAAGAGCTGCACTGCGAGCGAGCCGCCGCTGGTGCTCGGCGCGTCGATCACGACCACCGCCTTGCGGTCGCCGTCCTTGAGCTTCTTCAGCTCGCCGTCGCGGCTGCCCGTGTGCAGCTTGAGCGCCTTCTGGCTTTGCAGCGCCTGCACGACCGTGTCTGCACTGCGCCCCTGCGCCTGGTTGACCAGGCCGACATCGAACGTCGGCGTGTTATCGCCGCCGAAGATGCCGCCGAAGATCAGGATGAAGATCAGCGGAAAGGCGAAGGTCCAGAAGACCGTCGCCCGCTCGCGCCGGAACGAGATCAGGTTGGCGCGCAACAGCTTGCGAAAGGCTTTCACGGCTTCACTCCCGCAGCCGGCGTCCGGTCAGCTTGAGGAAGACGTCTTCGAGCGTGGCGCCGCGCACGTAGAGGCTGTCGAGCGGCTGACCGTGGCCGCTGGCCCAGGCCAGCAGCGCCGCCATCGTCTCCGCGACGGCGTGGCTGTAGAGCGTGACCTCATCGCCGTCGCGGCCGACATTTGACACGGCCGGCAGTCCGCGCAGATCAGCAAGATCCGCGCCCGGCTGCGTGAAGATGATCGCCGTCTCCGAGAAGTTCTGGCGGATCAACTCGCGCGGCGCATCCACCGCTTGAATCACGCCGTGGTCGATGATCGCCACGCGGTCGCAGAGCCGCTCAGCCTCTTCCATGTAGTGTGTGGTCAAAAGAACCGTGCGGCCGGCCGCGCGCTGCTGTTCAATGACTTCCCACAGGCTGAGCCGCGCCTGCGGGTCGAGTCCGGTCGTCGGCTCATCCAAAAAGATCAGGTCGGGCTGGTTGATCAGCGCCAGGGCGACGGAGAGACGCTGCTGCTGGCCGCCGGAAAGCTCTTTGGTCAGCTTGTTATGGCTCTCTTCGAGGCCGAGCGCGGCGATCAACGCGTCCGGTTCATCGGCTCGCTCAAAGAAGCTCGCGAAGAGATCCAGCACCTCGTAGACGGTGAGCAGCGGGAAGAGCGCCGGCGTCTGCAACTGCACGCCGATGCGCTGCTTGACATCATCCAGACGGCGGCGCGCGTCGATGCCGAGCACGGAGATGCGGCCGGCGTCCGGCTCGCGCAGGCCGGTGATCATCTCGATCGTCGTCGTCTTGCCGGCGCCGTTGGGGCCGAGCAGGCCGAACACCTCGCCGCGCCGCACCTGCAGCGAGACGCCGGCCACCGCGACTTTGTCGCCGTAGCGTTTGACCAGCCCTTCGACATCGATCGCCAGCGATCCGGCCACCAGCGCCGGACGTGCATCATCGCGCGCCGCATCGGTCGTGACCATCGCTGCTGCTTCCTTCATCTCGTCATTTGCCGTTCACGCACGTTGCAGCCGCTGCCGTGGACCGGCAGCGGCTGCAACGTGCGTGAGGATGAGCCATGTATGCAGTATCGCACGCGGGCGGGTGGCCAGCGAGAGGCTGACGGGCTCAGACGGCTGGAATCGCACCGCCCGTACCGTTCAGCCCGGCCTTTGCCGAAGCCGCCGCCGTCCAGCGGCGCAGCCGCGCCAGCATTGCCCGGCGTTCGTCCGCCAACAGGCGGTAGCCGCATTGCAGGCAGGCGAAATCGGTCTCTTTGCTGAACATCGTGCGCGAGTAGTTGTCCTGCTCGATCGAGAGGTCGCCGCGGCACTTCGGGCAGCTCTTGAGGATAAACACTTCCGCACCCCCCGGCGGGGCATCCATCCCCGCCGCTTTCCTCTGACATGGGCGCATTCGCGCCCATCTGAGACTTTGCTGTTGATGTCACGAGTATGGTGGGGAGGTGGGTGCGGCCGCACGCGACGACGGAACCGAGCCGTGCGGTACCTTCGGACGGTCCGGCCACCGGCCCTGCGGACAGGCCAAACGTCACATCATCATGGTCGCGTTCTGACGGGCGCTTTGCTGGTGCGATGTGTGACGCAGCGCACGCCAGGTGTGTGCAGATTCCAACACAGCGCTGGCGCCGCGCAACCGCGGCGCGGGGGAGATCGTGCTCTCCGTAGCGGCGACGACCCGCGCGGACACCATCGCGGACGGGCCGAAGCCAGAGCACCTGTGGAGGATTAATCGATGAGCACCATGACCTATACTCTCCCTCCGGCGGCGCGGGCGGGCGCCTTCGCCGGCTGCCAGGCCGCCAGCGCCGATCGCCGGTACGGACGGCGTCTGGACGGCGCGGCGCTGCACTCCGCCGCATGGCAAAGGGCCGTGTCGTGGGCCGAGACCGCTCCCGTCGGCCCCACCCGCGCCGCCCTCGATCAATACTGTGACCAGTTCCGTGCGGCGTACGCGCTGTGGCAGGGCTGGGGCGGCTACGTGCCGGGCAGTTCCGCGGCCTGAATGGACGCGGTGCCCGCATCCGGGCTCGGCTACGGCTGAGAGGGGGATTCGTCGTCCGGTTCGGCGTCCCAGAAGCGGGCCTGATTCGGCTCGGGCGCAGGCGGCGCTGGCGGCGTCAGACCGAGGTGGCGGTAGGCGGCGGGCAGCGCCTCGCGCCCGCGCGGCGTGCGGCGAATGAAGCCGAGGCGCACCAGAAAGGGCTCATAGACGTCCTCGATCGTGTCCGGATCCTCGGCCGTTGCAGCGGCGAGTGAGTTGAGGCCAACCGGCCCGCCGTTGAACTTCTCGATCATGAAGCGCAGGATTTCGCGGTCCACGCCGTCGAGGCCCAGCTCGTCGACTTCCAACCGCGCCAGCGCCTCGCGCGCCACGGCGCAACTGATCACGCCGTCGTGCAGCACCTGGGCGTGGTCGCGCACGCGGCGCAGCAGCCGGTTGGCGATGCGCGGCGTACCGCGCGAACGGCGGGCGATTTCGGCAGCGCCGGCCGGCTCAGTCGGCACGTTGAGCACGCGGGCGCTGCGCGCAACGATCTGTTCGAGCGCCGCATGCGTGTAGAACTCCAGCCGGTAGACGGAGCCGAAGCGGTCGCGCAGCGGCGGGCTGATCATGTCGTAGCGCGTGGTGGCGCCGGCCAGCGTGAACTTCGCCAATGGGATGCGCATCGAGCGGGCGCCGGGGCCTTTGCCGAGCACCAGATCGAGCGCGAAGTCTTCCATCGCCGAGTACAGCACCTCTTCGACGATGCGCGGCAGGCGGTGGATCTCGTCGATGAAGAGCACGTCGTGCTGCTGGAGGTTGGTGAGGATCGAGGCGATGTCGCCGGGGCGCTCGATCGCGGGGCCGGAGGTGGTGCGCACGCTCACGCCCATCTCCGAGGCGATGATGTTGGCGAGCGTGGTCTTGCCGAGGCCGGGCGGCCCGTAGAGCAGCAGATGGTCCAGCCCCTCGCCGCGGGCCAGCGCCGCCTTGATGCTGATCTGCAGGTTGTCTTTGACCTTCTCCTGGCCGATGTATTCCGTCAGCCGCGCCGGGCGCAGGGTGGTATCCGACCGGTCGTCCTCCGGCTGGCCCTTGCCCGAAAGTAACCGTTCATCGTCGCTCATGCCGACCGCTGCCGCTGCTGCCATGCCGCTGCCCCGATCTTGCTGTCCCGGTGCTTTTCGCACAGATGTTCCACAACAGCATACCAGATCGGCGCCGTCATTTTGCGCTGCCCGTGCCCGGCCGCTGCTCCACGCGCAGCTTCCAGAGCTGCAGCGCGTGCTCAAGGCCGTGCTCGACGTAGTGTTCCACGCCGAGCCGCTGCAGCTCGATGTAGGCGCGGTCGTGCTCGGCCAGGTGTTCGACGACCTCCGCCATCGACCACTCTTCGGGTGATGGGGACGCGATCAGCCGCTCGTCGGTCAGATCGCCCAACGCCGCGGCGATCGCCTGGCGGATCGCGTCCATGCCATGGCGCGCGGGCTCATCTGCCTGGCCTTGTTCGATCAGTGCCCGTTGCGCGGCTTCGACGTCCGCCAGCAGTCGCGAAGCCATCGGCGTGTGCTGCATCCGGGAGAGTCCTCATCCAGTTCGCCCAGTTCGCCCAGTTCGCCCGCGCGGCTCAGCCCTGACGCACCGTACCGCCGTCGACGATGTAGCACTGGCCGGTGATCCAGGCGGCCTTCGCGGTGCACAGGAAGGCGGTCAGCTCGGCGATGTCCTCGCCGGTGCCGGCGCGGCCAAGGGGGATGCGCTCTTTGACCATGCGCTCCCACTGATCCCCGCGGCCGAGGTCGTCCATGCGAAACGTATCGATGATGCCCGGCAGCACGGCGTTGACGGTGATCTGGTAGCGCGCCAGTTCGGCCGCCATCGATCCGGTCAACGACTGAATGCCGGCCTTGCTGGCCGCGTAGGCGGCTGTGTTCGGCCCATGCAGCTTGCCGGCGACCGAGGAGATGTTGACGATGCGGCCGCCGCGCCCCTGCTTGATCTGCTGCCGCGCCACGGCACGGGACATGAGAAACGTCCCGGTCAGGTTCGTGTCGATCACGTTGCGCCAGATCGCCTCGTCCAGATCGACGACGGGCACGCGGTCCTTGCCGCGCGCGGCGCCGGCGTTGTTGATCAGGATGTCCACGCTGCCCAGCTCACGCGCCGTGCGTTCGACCAGCTCCTCGATTGCCTCGGCGCGGCGGACATCTGAGATCAGCGGCAGGGCACGACGGCCAAGCGCCCGCACCTCTTCAGCGACCGATTCGATATCGCGCCAGCCGCTGGCTTTCTCGTCCTCGGGATAGTCCTCCAGCTTGCGGCCGGTGCCGGTGAGCACCACGTCGCAGCCTTCGCGGGCGAGCGCGACGGCGATCGGCCGGCCGATGCTGCGCTTCCTGCCCGCTCCGGTGACGATCGCGACTTTGCCCTTGAGCGGAGCATCCTCTGCCATGCTGACCTCACCTCCAGGCTGCCGGCCGCTGCTCGCACGCGGTCCGGCGCGCTCAGGCGAAAGCATACACCGCGCCCGCCCCCGAGCGCAGCGCATGTCGTGTGTCAGGAGCGGTGAGACAGCGCCGGCCTGCGCCGAGAACGGGCGCGCCGGCAGGGTCAAGGGGTGCCCACGCCGCGGCGGCACAGCGCACCGGGGCGCCACCACGCCCGCCCGGTACGCTGCGCACCACCGCACCCAGCCGGCGTGCCCCGTCCCTGGCTCACCTGGCCTGAATCACTACAGCCCGAAACGAGGGCCGCCGCGGAGCGCGGCGTCATAAGAAGGACACGCCGATCGGCGCGGCGCGGGGTAGAGTAGAGTCGGGGCGAGCCTTCTGCAGCCCTCGCCGTGTCAGTTCATCCCTGGGAGAACGCGATGCCGCTGGTTATCGGAGTGACGGGTTCGATCGCCGCGGGCAAGAGCCTCGTCTGCCGTACGCTCGTGGAGCTGGGTGCCGAGCACTGCAACGCCGATACGCTTGTGCATGGGCTGTATGCGCCGAACACACCGGGCTTCGCGCGCGTGGTCGCCGAGTTCGGCGAGGATGTCGTCGGTCCCGATGGCACGATCGACCGGCGCAGGCTCGGCGCCAAAGTCTTCGGCAACCCGGAGGCGATGCGGCGGCTCACCCGCGCGATGGGCGACATCACCGGCGCGATCAAGGCCGAGGTGGATCGCTGGCGGGCGACGCTGCCGGAAAACGGCTGCGGCGTGATGGAGGCCGTGAACCTGATCGAGCCGGGTTACGCCGGCTGGTGCGATGTCACCTGGCTGGTCGTCTGCCGCTCGGAGACGGCGACGCAGCGGATGATGGCCCGCGACGGCTTCGATGAGGCGCAGGCAGCGCAGCGGCTGGCCAGCCAGCGCCCCTGGGAGCAGCGCGCCAGCGCGGCGGATCTGCTGCTGCGCAACGACAACAGCCGTGAAGCGCTGATCGACGCCGTACGCTACGCCTACCGCCGGCTCTGGGAGCTGCGGCGCGATCAATCGCTGCCGCACAGCCAGTACCACGTCTGGCGTGCCGCGCATCCGCTGCCGGCGCCCGCTGGTGCCGCGGCCGGCGCCTAACCCAGACCTCGCTGAAGCGAAGTCTGTCATTGAAAGTCTCCGACGGTTGCGCTGCGGTCATCGGAAGTCTCCGACGGTTGCGCTGCGCTCTGGTGGAAGTCTCCGACGGTTGCGCTGCGCTCTGGCCCGACACGGGAAGGGTTAGGGCTCAAAGACGGCCGGCAGAATCGGCGACAAACCCGCCGCGCAGTCCACAAGGACACCCCAGCCCGCCGCCGTCCGGCGCCGCTGGGAACGCTCCAGGAGCCCCTTCCAGTTTCGGGAAGGGACAGACCCCGCTTGCGAGGTCAGGGTTAGGCGCCCCGCCAGCTCGGCGCCGCCGCGAACGTCTCCAGACAGCCACGCACCGCTCGCCGGCCCGCCCCTACGAGCAGGGCTGCCCCGTTTGCAGGTACGCCGCCTGTACCTTCTGCGCGATCTGCGCCGTTTGTGCGAGTGTATACAGCCCCGGCGCGCCCGCGATCGTGACGTTGATAAAGACGCGCCCGCAGCGCCAGGCCACGCTGTAGCCCTCGAAAGGAATGCTGTTCTGCGCGGCCGGCGCCGTGTATGAGAAGGCGATCGTCTCCTGGCCGAGCTGCGGCGCCGGCTGTTGCTTGACGCAGGGAATGGGACTGATGACGGGGTCATGCAGGAAGTTTGAGGCGCCCGCGTCCGAGTTGAAAATCAGATGCTGCACCGTCACGGTCGCGATCGCGCCGCGCGTGGTGGGCCCGGTAAAGCCCTGCTGCCGGCCGCCGAGGAAGCCGATCTGCTGCAAATGTTGCAGCGCAGCCTGCGGGTCCGCCGTCCCCTGCGCGATGTTGTTGGCGGTACGCTGTTCCTGCGGGTTGTACTGGCCGCCATCGTCCGCCTTGAAGCCCGGCGGCACGGCGCTCGCCGGCACGGTGAGTTGCGGAAGCTGCAACGCCGGGCGCGGCACCTGTGTCGGCAGATTTGACGTGTCGAGCGGCAGCAGCGGGAAGCTCAGGCAGCCATTGGCGCCCGGCGTGCCGAGGACTGCAACGCTCGCCACGGCCGGCGGCTGCGTGGGCAGCGGCGTCAGCCCCGGCCCCGCCGTGGCGGCGCTCTGGCGGGTGGGCGCGGCGCTGGCGGCCGCCGTGGGGGAAGGCTTCTTGTTGTTGCCGCTGCTGCACGCGGTCAGCAGCATGGCACCCGTCGCGGCCGCCACGAGCAGATGCGAGAGCGAAAGACGCATGGATACTCCCCGAAGCGCACACGCCGCCGCGCCGGGGCGCAGGCCATGCATGCGGCGCGGCGCGCAGGTTCTGTTCAGCATAGGCAAAGACGCGCGGCTCGCGCGAACGTTCTATCGTTGCGCCGCACCCTGACGTCGCAGGCGAGGTCTGTTGTTTGCGATCGCCGGTGGCCGCGCTGGGCCGTGGCCCGTACCAACCACGGTGGGCGACGAGTGGAGGGGAAGAGATGGAAGACCGGCCGGCCGCCTGCCCCAGGGAGACCAAGTCCCCTTCTACCCGGCGTAGTCTCGCTCGTGGGCGGGATCGGCCGGTGTGGCGAAAGCATCGCCCAGCCGTTCGAACAACAGGCCGAGGATCACGATCGCCAGCGCCAGCGCCAGATACACGAGATAACTGAGGACCACAAACCAGCAGACGTCGCGGGCGAGATCGGAGGTGCCCGCCACCAGCGGATCGAGCGAAGTGCCGTAGGCGAGCTGCACGGTCAGCCAGCCGATGCCGCTGAGCACCAGTACCGGCAGCGAGGCGATCAGCAGGGCGGCGCCGTACATCACGAGCTGGTTGTAGCCGCGGCTGAGCGGCAGCAGCAGGATGCCCAGCACGACGGCCGCGATCAGCGCCGCTTTGGCCACGGACAATGCGTGCGCATGGAAGCCGGGGTTGAGCACGTTGAGCGCGGTGTTGAAGGCCCAGGGCGCGGACAGGACCATGAAGCTGCCGAGCTTGACCGGCCGGCCGTTTGCGGTGAAGGCGCCGGTGCCGCGATCGTAGACCGCATCGGCTGAGCGGGTCAGCAGGGTCTGGCGAACCTCGCTGGGCGAGCGGTTGAGCACATCTTTCGGATAGAGCACCGCCTTGATCGGATAGCCGGTCAGCGTAAAGCCGCTGGCGCCGGCCGGCGAGGCGGCGGCGCTCTGCAGTTCGTCGTAGTGGGCACTGAGGCTGCCGTCGAAGTCAGTGATTTCAGGAATCGCCCGACCGAGAATGCGACGGGCGGAATCGCGCGAGGTGACGCGCGCCAGCGTATACGCTGCCAGCATCGTGAGCAGCGAGGCGACGAGCAGCAGCGCGAACAGGCGCAGCCAGAAGGCGATGTTTGACTCAGCATCCTCGCGGTATGCCGCGGCGCGCCCGTAGCGCCGTGCGATCTCGCGCCGGTCGAGGCCATCGAAGTCCGGTTGGTATGCCCGTGGTGACTCGATCGGCCGGCTCCTCTGGCTCATTCGATGGGTCCGACGGGTTCAGCCGGTTGAGCCGGCGCGACCGGCGTACCGGTAGCTCGCACGACCCTGGTTCCCGCGATCAGGTCGTGCAGCGCCCGGCCGTCAGGCGTCAGCACCCAGCAGAGCGGATCGGCCAGCGCCAGCGCCAGCGGCAGCAGCAGCGCGAGGGCAAGAACGGCCGGCAGTGTGCGCTGCGCGACCGCGGCCGCCGCGGCGATGATCAGCACGATCGTCAGGAGTCCCACGCCGGTGGCGGCGCAGAACACGATCAACCGCACGAGGGCGCGCAGCGGCGCCGGCGGCACGTTGCCGCGGACGACCAGACGCAGTGCCATCGCCGCCAGCCCGGGCGACTGGCCCCGACGGCTCCAGCAGAGCAGCATGATCGCCCCCCAGATCGGCAGACAGGCGGCGAACAGCGCGAGTGCGCCGTAGATTTCGCTGTCGGAAGGCTGACGTGCCCCGCCGCCGCTCGCGGCCAGCAGCCAGATCCAGGCGATCAGCGAGCAACTGAGCGCGACGGCACCGGCCAGGACAAGATCGATCAAGAACGCGGCGACTCGAGCCGCTGCCGGCGCCGGCGCGCTTTCAACCGTCACAGGCTGGCTGCCCACGTCTCCTCCGTCAACCGGCGTTCGCGGCAAGTATAGCATCCGCCGATCGGGCGACCGCGGCGTGAGGGTGTATCCCGAACGCTGTGACTCACAGCTCAGTCTCGCGTGCGTCCAGCGAGGTGACTTCGAAGCGCTCGCCCGTCTGATGGATGATCTTGATCGTCGGCGTGGCGCGCTCGTGGACTGCAGCCTCACCGGCAAGGCCCAGCCGGCTGGTCAGCACCTGCGCCGCCGAGAACGACCGGCGGTTCGCCTCCGCGAGGCCGAGCGGCCGGGCGATGCGCTCCTCGAGGGCCACCTGGGCGATGGCGTTGAGACCGTGTCGGTCCAGCATGTCGATCAGCAGGCCGAGCGGTGCGGCGTCGCCGCTGAACATCGGAAGCTGGCGGGCGGCGGTGCGGCGCACAGCCTGCTCCAGACCGAGCGGATCGATCACCCCCGACAGCTCCGCGAAAAAGAGGTTCAATAGCGGACGGACGGCCAATTCACCCACCAGCGCTTCGAGGTCGGCCTCGGCGCCATCGGCCGGCGTATCGAAAAAACCCTTGACGTAGGCGAGCCGCTCGTTGGCGATCAGCGGCCCGGCCGGTCCGTAGACCAGCTTGGCGTGCGGATTGCGGATCTCCGCGTCGATCCAGACGATGACGTCCGACTGCATGCAGTCGAGGCTGGCATGCATCAGCCGCCCGCGTTGGCCAGGCGCTGCTCCGCCCACGGCCACGGCCGGCAGCCCGGCTGCCCGCGCCGCCTCGAGGATGCCGGGAGAGTCGCCCGCGAACAGGGCAACTTCGTCGACGAGCCTGGTGGCGGAGAGCTCATCGCGCAGCACGCGGGCATGCGCCGCAAGGGTATCGGAGCTTTCGCCCGCGATGAGCGCCACGCCGAGCGTGAGGCCGCGCGCCTGCTTCTGCGCGGCGAGCTCGCCAAGATTGGCATACTCGCGGCAGTGGTTGGTGTTTTCGACAAACCAGGCGTTGACGACCTCTTCCACGGGGAAGCGCCGCGGCCGGAAGAGCGCCGGATGGACGGGCCGGCGCGACTTCACCACCAGGACGGTCGCGCTCGTGCGGGCCAGTGCAGCAAGCGGCAAGGCGCCCAGGTCCGACTCGCGCCGCGAGCTGCCGACGCGCGCGCCAAGCACCAGCACGTCATGCCGCTCAGCCTCGGCCAGTACGGCGTCCTCCGCCGAGCCGGCGGCGACGCTGGAGGTGCGCAGCCGGGGCGCATCGGCCGACCGCGCCACGAGCGACTGGAACAGCCGCTGTTCCTGTTGGCGCAACGCCGGCTCGCCGCCGGGGACATCGACGTGCATCACGGTGACCGCGGCGCCGTGGGTTCGAGCGATACGCAGCGCGACGTCGAGCGCCGCCTCGGCGTGCGGACCGCCGCGGGCCGAGACCAGCAGGCTGCGCGGCTCGGCTGTCCGGCCTGGCCGCGCGAAGATCGTATCGCAGACCGGCGCGGCCACGAGGCCTCGGTACGGTTCCTCGGCCAGCAGCGCGCGGATTTCGTCCCCGCGCTCCGGCAGCGCTATGATCAGCACGTCGCCGTCACCGCTCACGGCTTCGTGGATCCCTTCCAGCAAGGAATCGGCCGCGCGCACAACGGTTTCATGGGAGACGGAGCCGAGGCGCTCGCGCGCGAGTGCACGGAGCTGGCGACGGGCGGCCCGCGCCGCCGTGGTGGGGCCGGCGAGGTCGTGGCCGCGCGGCACCGGCACGACCGCCAGCAGCACGACGGAGCCGGCAGCGCCGGCGAGATCGCTCGCCAGGGTGAGCGTGCCCGCCGCGTCGACGCCGGGCAGGACAGGCACCACGACACGCGGCGCCGAAGGACGTACCAGCGCGGTCATGCAGGGCTCCGACCACCGGCGGCTGCGGGGATGGTACCATAGCGGCTCCGCTCTGCCCTCGCCCGAAGGGAGTGAACCCGGTTCGCCTCCGCGGGCGCGGCGGCAGACGATCGCCGCGCTGCTGTTGCTCGTAGCCGCGTTGTGGATCGCGCCGTTGATCGCGGCGGGGGCCGTTGCCGGCCTCTCCGGGTCGGGCGATGACTTCAATCTCGTGCACTGGGAGTTGTCCCGCCTGACCGGCTTCGCGCTCAACCGGCTGTCCGGCAGCGTGGCGAGCCGTGCCGCCTCGAACGACGAGGTGCTGCGCTACTTCGATCTGCTGCGCCAGGCTCGCGCCGCGCGCCGCCCTGCACTTGCCGGCGATGCGGCCGGAGCCGACCGCGCGGCGGCGCTCCGAGCGCAGGCGGAGCGGCTGCGGCCGCTGGTGGAGGCGCGTTTCGAGGACGCCGTTGCGCACGCGGCGCGCGGCGCCGGGCTGGTGCAGCGCCTGCCGATTTTCGGCGATGTCACGTTCGTCTGGCCGCCGCCCGCCGCTGGTTTGACCGTTCCGCCGCACATCCTGATCAGCTCACCGCGCGACCGCATCGCATTGGAAAGTACGCAACTGCTGCGCAGCGATCTCAGCGCCGCGGACGCGGCGCGGATCGAGCACAACGCCGAAAAGGGCGGCCAGGTCAGCGCGTTGGTGGACCAGATCGGCGGCCTCAGCGCCTGGCCCAGCATCGTCGATCAGGACGACTCGCCGCTGGGCGTGATGCAGACGATGGCGCACGAGTGGATGCACGCCTATCTCGTCTTTCATCCGCTGGGCGCCCGTTATGGGCAGAGCAGCGATTTGACGCTGATCAACGAAACGGTCGCTAACCTGGTGGGCCGAGAGCTGGGCAGCACGGCCTACGCCAGTCTCGGTCTGCCCCCTCAGGCCACGCCCCAGCCGGCTCCGCCGAACGCGCTCGATTTCAACAAGACGATGCACGACCTGCGGCTGGAGGTCGATCGGTTGCTGGCGCAGGGCAAGATCGATGAGGCCGAACAGCGTATGAACGACACGCAAAAGCTGCTCGCCGAAAATGGCTACCCGATCCGCCGCATCAATCAGGCCTACTTCGCCTTTTACGGTTCATACGGCGACAGCCCGCAGGCATCGAGCCCCCTGGGCAACGAGATCGAGACACTGCGCCGCGAGAGTTCCAGCCTCGCCACGTTCGTTCAGCGCGTGCAGAACGTCGACAGCAGGGCCGATCTGGAGCGGCTGTTGCAAAAGCGCGGCGGCTGAGGCGCTCGCCCTCACCCCCTCCCCTCTCCCAATCGTCCAGATCGCGCGGAGCGCGATGTCGGATGGCGAGGGGCGATCCGGCGGTGCTAACGCGAAGCGGCGTCGGGTTAACCGTTCAGTAATCGGAACGCTTCGTGCGCGATCGTCTCCCTCTCCCAATCTTGGGAGAAGGAGACAGGAGAGGATGAGGGCCGACGGCCACGGCAAACGTTTACAATACTGCGGGTGCGGCTCGGAAGAGTGCCGCTGCGGAACGAG
>CALFMN010000107.1 GCA_937879875.1 uncultured Chloroflexota bacterium
TGGACGAGATGTGCCGCAAGCTGCTCGCCAACCCCGTGATCGAAGAGTTCAGCTTCGAGCTGAGCCCGGCCGGGTGAGCCGAGCCATGCAACGGGCTGCGCGAGCCGCGGGACAGAAACCAACGCGAGGTTGAGTTCCCCTCGGAAGAATGCAGCAATCGCCCGCGCCGCCGCGCATGGTGCTGAGCACCTCCTCGCGGCTGGGGTTGGATTTGGTACGTCCGTTGGGCCAGCCGCGATGGCACCCGATTGGTTGAGGGAACGCACCCGGGCCTTGCATGGCGAAGCAGGCGGTGCGCCTCGCTCTGGGCGACAGAGCAGGTGGGCGCGCAGCCGATGCCGCACTTCCCCGGTTGGAAACCACGCACCAGGTCCACGAACACGATTTGTCGCATCATGGCGGGCCCATCAGCTAATCCCTGGGGTGCGCGGGCACCCAGCAGCAGCAATCCGTGCACCACTACTCCGCCGTACTACCAGAGCAGACGGTGCGTCGGTCTCCGCCACGGCTAGCCGGGGGAGGGATTCATGCGAAGCAACATCTTTAACCGCATCGGTGTAGGGTTAGCGGCATCGCTCAGCCTGATCGGAGTAACACTCTTCCTCGGCATCGGGGGAAGCCTTCTCACGCATGGGATCGCGCACGGGCAGCCGTATCCCCCGCCGCCAACAATGGCACCCGCTGCTCCGCCGCCAGCACCGGCGCCCGCTGCGCCCCGTCCGGCGGCCAGCGCTCCAGCAGCACGGCCAGGGACGCAGACACCAGGCGGGCAGAAACCCGTTGCTCCTGCAGCGCAAAAGCCGGCCGTGCCAGCTCCCGCACGCGCGCTTCCCAATACGGGGTCCGGTGGTCTCGCAGGCCAGGGCAACAGCAGTCCGCTGCTGCCGTTTGGTATTGGCGCGGCTGCACTCGTCCTTGGACTCGCCGGTATCGCGAGCTGGCGGCGCTCGTCTCAGCGGGGATAGCGTCCCATTTACAGGCCGCGGCGCGCGCAGGTGGGCGAGATGTGCCGCAAGCTGCTCGCCAACCCGGTGATCGAAGAGTTCAGCTTCGAGCTGAGCGCGGCGAGTTGAGCCGGGGCACGGGAATGCGGCGCCGGTACCGAACCAGCGACCATCGGGCAGCCGGGGTTTGCCTGTGCCCGCTCATCATCGGCTAATCGCATCTGTCGCTGCCCGGCAGTCCCGCAGGCTCGGGCGTCTACGCCGCGGTCTCGCTGCATAGCAGTACAATCTGGGGCGCGTTGCAGCACGGAGACAGCGATGACTCAGCTCACGGACGAACCGCGATCGGTGGCCTTCGTCGATGTCAGCGTCGTCCCCATGGACCGTCCGCAGATCCTGCCTCATCACGACGTGCTCGTTGACGACGGTCGTATCGTCGCGCTTCAGCCGACCGGTGCACTCGCCGCGCCTGCCGGTTTGCTGCGCGTGGATGGTCAGGGCAAGTACCTGCTGCCCGGCCTCGCGGACATGCACGTGCACTTTCCGGAAGGGGCGTTCGATCTGCTCTTCCTGGCGCATGGCGTAACCACCGTCCGCAATATGTGGGGGCGGCCGGAGACGGTGGTGCGGCGCGCGGCGATCGCGGAGGGGCGGCTGCGCAGCCCGCATCTGTTTACCTGCGGTCCCATTGTCGATGGCACGCCACCCGTTTGGCCCGGCAGCGTCGTGGTCGAAACGGCGGAGGCGGCAGAGCGCGTGGTGGCGGAGCACGTCGCGACCGGCTACGACTTCCTCAAGATCTACGACAATCTCTCTCCGCTCGTGTACGATACGCTGCTCGGCGCCGCGCACCAGCAGAGCCTTCGTGTCGTCGGCCACGTGCCATGCCGCGTCCCGCTGCAACAGGCGCTAGCCGCGGGGCAGGCGTCGCTTGAACACCTTTATGGCTACTTCGAGGCGGCTCAGGCGAACGATTCACCATTGCAGGGGCAGCCGCCGAGCCGCGCGCCGCGGCGCATGTGGATACGCACAAGCTGCGTGCGCTCGCGGAGGCAACGGCAGCGGCCGGCGTTTGGAACTGTCCAACGCTGGTCGTGACGCGGAAAATGGTGCCACCCGAAGTGCAGGAGACGTTGCTCTTGGATCCGGTCCTCGGCTTTGTGCCGCCCGCCCTGGTCGCACGGTGGCGCAACATGTCGACCAGCGCCCACGCTCCGCAGCCGGACGCCGCATGGTACGCGGCGGTCCGTCAGGCCGACGAGATGCGCAGTATCTGCGTCCGCGCCCTGCGCGATGCCGGCGCGCCGCTGCTCCTCGGCACCGACACCGCCAATCCGTTCGTCGTGCCCGGGCTGTCTGTGCACGAGGAGCTGAGCTTGCTGGTCGGGGCAGGGCTGACGCCGTACGAGGCGCTGCGGGCGGGCACGGCGGAGGCCGCGGCGTTCCTTGGCACCCCCGAGGAGAGCGGCACGATCGCACCGGGCAAGCGCGCAGATCTGCTGCTGGTCACCGGCAATCCGCTGGAAGACGTGGGGAACGCCGCGCGACAGGTTGGTGTGGCCGTCGGCGGCGTCTGGATGGCGCACGACACCCTCATGGCCGAGCTGAGAGAGGTGCCGCGGCGGTGCAGGTGGGGAACCCGCAGCAGCACCAGCCACAGGAAGACGATCCGCCGAACCAGGCGAGGTTCCACGGCCGTCCACGCGTCGGCGTCTGACCCAGTGCCCGATCGGATGACACGATTCCAGGCTCTCGTCGCGGCAGGTGAGCGCAGTGCTCAGCAGACGTGCTCGTAGAGCGAGACGAGCGCGGCGACGGGGCCGTGCTGGCTGTGTACCTCGATGTACGCCGTGACGGCGCGCGGCCGGATCAGGGCGGCGTACCACATCTCGGCGCCGCTCTCCGCGCCGGCGTCGTGCAGCACGCGCACCGTCTCGGCGGCGCGCGGCGGGAATGGTACTTCCCATGCCGAGCCCGATCGAAGCTCGCGTCGCCCGGCCCACCAGTCCGCGGCAGCGGCGGGAATCACGTCGTCGCAGCGATGGCCATGATATTCCTGAGCGGCATGCACGATTCTGCTCCGAAATGAGACTCCCTCCTTCTCCCAATCCTGGGAGAAGGAGGGCCGGGGAGGATGAGGGCCGAAAGGGCCGAACGACGGTTACGACGCGAGTGCCGGGCCGGCCCTGGCGTGCTCGCTGTCGAAGCCATCGAACGGCGTGCCGATGTAGGGGAAGGAGTCGAGCAACGGCGCGTCGGGCACCGTGCCGTCGGCGACGGCCGAGGTGGCAGCGTCGGGTTTGAAGTTCTTGTCGATCAGCCCGTAGAGCAGGCCGGCGACGGCGCGGATCTCGACCGTCGTGATGTCGTCGCTCAGACGGCGGCCGTTGGGGAAGCCCGCGGCGTCGCCGGCCGCCAGGCCAAGCTTGTTTGGCTGCGCCGTCGGCGGAATCGCCATGTTCAGGCGCAGCAGGTCCGCCTGGGTGGTGCCGGTGTTGTTCTGAAAGCCGGGGATGATGCCGGACGGGATGCCCGTCAGCAGAATCGCGACAAGGTCGGCGCGGGCCGCGTTGGAGGCGTTCAGCGCCGCCAGGTTCGGAAACGCCGTCGGGTAGAGCACGGGCAGCAGCGTCGCCAGTTCGGGGTGCTCGTAGAAGCTGTGAAGCTTCGCGTCGTCCTTCGGGTCGCCGTAGTTCCAGGCGTCCTTCTGCGCCAGCGGGATGATGACTTCGTTGATCAGCGGATTGCCCAGGCGCGAGATCTGCACCCAGTCGCCCGCCTGCTGGTTCGCCTGGCCGGGTCCGTTGCGCATCGTGGCGCGCTGGCGGCTGGCGGCGGCAAAGACGCCGATCACCGACGTTGCCGCGGCAGGATCGGTGGCGCCGGAGCCGTCCATCGTCAGCATCGTCTTCGGAACCTGGATCGCGATGGAATGCACGTTGTAGCCGGCGACCGAGTTCTTGCCCGGCGCATTGGGCAACGGGATCAGATGCAGCATCTGCACCGGCCGCAGGGCGCCCAGGTCGAAGATCGAGCCGAGGTCAACCCAGAAGGCGTCGGCGCGCTGGCCGGCGAATACCGTCTCGCCGCTCGGCAGCGACATGATCGCCGCGGAGGCGAGGGCGGCGTAGTTCGGCGTCGAGCGCGGGCCGATGTTGCAGGGCGGGCAGGGCACGTTGCTCGCCAGCACCGTTGCCGTGCCGGTGCGGCGGTCGCCATCGACGCGCGTCACGGTGTAGGTCTGGCGCAGGTTCCAGTTCTTGTCGTCGAGCGCCGCGATCGGCCCGGTGTTGTACAGAAAGGTATTCGGGTTCGTGATCTGCGTGGTGAAACGGAACTGGTAGGTGATCTCCGCTACGCCGTCGGCGTCGTTATCGATCAGGATCTCGTAGAGCACGTCGTCGCCGAAGTTGAAGAAGTTCGGCCCGCCCGCCGGCTCCTGGAGCGGAATGTAGTTGGCGATGATCGTGACGGTATCGGGCCGGTCGGGGCTGACGAAGGCGTAGAGATCGGTATTGTCGGCGACCGGGTCTGCCGAGATCTCGGGGGCTTCCCTGTGCGAGGACATGACAAATCCTCCGGACGAATGGATGATGGCCGGCTGTCTGGTGTCGGGTCGAAATCGAGAGTCAGGCTGAGGGGCTGCCGTAGCAGCGGGCGAGGTAGGCAACGAGCGCCGGATCGGTGTGGACAACCTCGCGTGTGCCCACCATGAGCACAATCTCGCCCTTCGCGGCGTCGCGAACGTAGGCCACGGCGGGAACGTCCCCGGCTGGAGTGGTGGTCTTCAGGGCGGAGGTGGGTGCCGCGCCACGTGAGCCATGTTTCGCGGCCACGAGGCCGGGGACGGCCGTCAACACGCCGGCGGCGGCCGCTCCCATACCGGTCTTCGCAAGCAGGTTGCGGCGAGAGATCGTACGCATCTTCTGCTCCTTTCACCCGTGCCTACGCAGCGGCAGTGCAGGAGGATCATGTGTCTTCCGCGCGAAGTGTGATCAATACAGCAGCAGTGGTAGAAGCGGCGAGACCTACCCGCGTCAAAGCGGCCGCACGGCAACGCTTGCCGGTGCTTTCGCACACGTACGGCGGCGCCGGCTGGCCTGCTGCAATCAGGAGTCGTAGGGGCTATTGGGCCCGAACTGCGAGGCAACCCACCTTATTAGACGTGGCAGATCCGGCACACGCAGTTCACGTGGCATCATCTCTGCCACCGGGATAAACGAGGCCGTGAGGACATAGTGCCAGGGCTCGCCGGCGCCGTGGCTGCTGTTGCTGTGCGTCATCAGCAGGGTCACCAGATCATCCGCGAGGTAGAATCGATACTCCAGTCGCTGGTCAAGGTCTACTGTCCAGCCGGCCACGCATGGAAACCGCCACGGCCCATCGTCGGCTGGCATGGCGCGTACCTGTGCCTCTGGAAAGGAACGGCGGATCTCCTGTTCGACACGGGCTGTGACCTCCGCAAGAGCCATGCCGGCGGGCGCCCGCGGGTTGGCTGCCCAGCGTGCCGGGTAGAAGCCGGCAGAGTCGCCGTGATCCGGGCCGGACGTGCCTGCCATGCGCCACCGCCTCGCCGCAGACGAACCACGCCGCGCTGTACCAGGCTTACTGACCCCTGCACTGAACTCTAAACCCCCTCAGGTCCCTGCCGAGCGGTCTGCACGTACCACCGTCCCGCGCCAGAGACAGGCCTTTAGTTCCTCACGCAGGGGTCAGTAAGTGAGGCCGAGCGCCTCCGCCACGCCGCCCAACGCCTCGATGAGCTGGTCGGTGTGGCGCGGCAGGCCGACGCTGATGCGGATGCAGTCGCGTAAGAGCGGCGTATCGAAGTGGCGGATGAAGACGCCGTGCTCGCGCAGCCGGTCGCGCACCTGGCGGGCGTTGCCGCGCAGCACGTCACAGAGGATGAAGTTCGTGTGCGACGGGCGTGGCTTCAGAAAGGGCATCGCGGACAGCAGCGCGAACAGGCGCTCGCGTTCCTGCACGATCAGTGCAGCGCGTTCGTTGAGCGTCTGCGCATCCTCCAGCGACGCCACCGCCGCGACCTCGGCCGCGACGTTGACGCTGTAGGGCTGGCGGATGCGGAAGACGACCTCCGCCAGCTCGGCCGGCATCGCCGCGTAGCCGACGCGCAGCCCGGCGAGGCCGGCCCACTTGCTGAAGGTGCGCAGCACGATCAGGTTCGGCCGCTCCAGCACCAGCGGCGCCGCGCTCGGCTCGCCCGCGAACTCGATGTACGCCTCGTCCACGACGACAGGCAAACCGAAGCCGAGCAACCCCTCCAGCTCGTCGTGAGAAAGCAGGTTCGCGGTCGGGTTGTTGGGCGAGGTGGCGAAGATCAGCTTCGTGCGCGCGTCGATCCGCTCGGCCACCGCGGCCACGTCCACGCTGTAGTCCGCGCGGCGCTGCACCGGCACGGTCTGACCGCCGGCGACGTCTGCTTCGAAGGCGTACATACCGAAGGTCGGGATGAGGTCGATCGCCTTGTCGCCCGGCCCCAGGAACATGCTGGCGAAGATCTGGATCAGCTCGTCGCTGCCGGCGCTGGCGACAATGCACTCGATCGGCAGATTCAGATGCCGCGCCAGCGCCTGGCGCAGGCTGCGTTCGTCCGGGTCAGGGTAAATATGATAGTCACGAAACTCGGCCAGCGCTTGCAACGCTTTAGGCGCGGGTCCGAACGGATTCTCGTTGGCGTCGAGCTTGGCAACCATCTCGAGCGGGATGCCCATCTGCTCCGCCAGCACCCGCGGCGGCTCGATCGCCACGTAGCCGGGCAGGCTAAGGACTTCGGGGCGCACGAATCCCAGCACCCCGCGTTCGCCGGCATCTGCTCGTTCGGCTGCCATCAACGTGACTCCAGGCGCACTTCGATCGCACGCGCGTGGCCCGACAGTCCTTCGGCGTGCGCGATGCGTGCCGCCGAGGGGCCGAGCCGTTCGAGATCATCATCGCCCAGCGCGACCACGCTCGTCACTTTCAGAAAATCCGATACGGTCAGCGGCGAGGCGTAGCGGGCGCTGCCGCCGGTCGGCATCACATGGCTCGGCCCGGCGATGTAGTCGGCTAGCGCCTCCGGCGACGACTCGCCCACGAACAGACCGCCGGCGTTGCGCACCCGGTCGATGTGGTCGGCCGCGTCGCGCATCAGCAGGCACATGTGCTCCGGCGCGTATTCGTTCGCCAGATCGAAGGCTTCTTCGAGATCCTGCGCGACCACGGCGCCGCCGCGATTGGCGAACGCCGCCGCCGCGATCGGCCCGCGCGGGATCAACGCGAGCTGGCGTTCGACTTCGACGGCCACGCGCTCCGCCAGGGCGCGCGAGTCGGTGATCATGATCGGACTGGCGATCTCGTCGTGCTCGGCCTGGGCGATCAGGTCGGCGGCGCACAGCACCGGATCGGCCGTCGCGTCCGCGATCACCAGCGTCTCGGTGGGGCCATACAAAGCGTCTATGCCGGTGACGCCGATAATGCGACGCTTTGCCAGCGTTACGAAGATGTTGCCCGGACCGCAAATCTTATCCACGCGCGGTACGCTCTCCGTACCGTAGGCCAGCGCCGCCACCGCCTGGGCGCCGCCGCAGGCGAAGACGCCCGCGCAGCCGGCGATGTCGGCCGCCACCAGCTTGAGCGCCGGCACGCGCCCATCCGGCCCGGCCGCGGAGCACACGTACACCTCCTCGACGCCCGCAACGATCGCCGGCAGCGCCGTCATCAGCAGCGACGATGGATAGATCACGGCGGTGCCCGGCATGTACACGCCGACCCGCTGCAACGGCCGCACGATTTGCCCCAGCCCCGCCTCATGAAAGCCGCGCTGCGCATGTCGCAACTGCACCTCGTGATACGCGCGAATGCGCGCGGCCGCCTCGCGCAGCGCGTCCACCAGCTCGGTGGTGATTGCCGGATCGTGGTACGCCTCGCGGATCTCGCCCGCGGTCACGCAGACGGGCCGCTCCGTAGAACCATCGAGCGCGACGTTGAAGCGACGCACGGCGGCGTCGCCCTCGTCGCGGACGGTGCGCACGATCCGCGCCACCGTCTCCTCGACCGAGAGCCCCGGGCCGAACAACGCCCGGTCGCGGCTGCGCAGGTGCTCCGGTACCTCGACCTCGTCCAGCGCCGGCCGGCGCAGGATCGTGCGCCGCGCCTCGGCCGCGCCCTCTATGATGCGCACCCCAGATACCTTTCGACCGCCTCGCGTGCCCGCTCGCGCGACTGCTCAAGGAAAGAGTCGACGTGCGCGGTCGAAACATGGCGGATGGTGTCTTGCAGCAGATCCGGAATCGTCTCCAGAAAGTTCCGGTAGGCGGCGGGATCGTCCATCCACGTCTGGCGCAGGTGGCGGCCGCCCTGGAACTTGAAGCGTTCCCAGTCCGGCGGGTGGCGGGTGAGGTCGATCGCCACCTCCTGCCAGCGATGCAGCGTCTCAGAGTCGAGAAAACCGACATCCACGGCCAGGGCGCAGCCGCTGAGCGCGTCGCGAATCTCGTCCACGTCGCCGCGCTGCTCGCGCCGGCGGCGGTCGAGCTCAAACTGCAAGAGCCGATCCATCATATTCGCCTGATCACTGCCGCCCAGCGCGGAGAGCTGGCCGAAGTGCGGCCGGTACATGCTTTCGATGTAGGTCTCGTCGAGCACGAGATGCGTGATGTAGCCGGCGACGAACGCGGCCGTTTGCGCGTCGAGCCGGTCCGCGTCGGCCAGGTGTGCGTTGGACTTGAAGAACTCCTCCACGCTGTCCTGGTGTGCAAGGCTGTCGAGGTCGAAGAAGTGCGTATCGCGCCGGTCGCCACGTGTCAGCACGCGGATGTCCGGCGTGGTCGCGCCGAGGTAGTAGGCGCCGCTCTCGGCCGTGATCGGCTTGACCTCCAGCCCTTGCCCCACGTCGCGTGCCGCGGCCATGTGAAAGAAGATCGGCGGCATGCGCGCTCACCTCGGCGCCGGCGCGGATACGGCGCGCTGGAAGCCATCGACGATGCGGCGGCGCAGCGCCTCGGCAGAGCCAGGCAGCGCGCGGCGGCCGGAGATCAGGCAGTTGGTGGACTCGAACACCGCGTCGATGACTTTCAGGTTGTTCGCCGCGATCGACTTACCCGTCTCCGAGCCTTCGATCAACACCTCCGCATCCTCCGGCACGAAGCCTTCGGAAGCGCCGGCGACGGGCAGCACCTGGTAGCGGCCGAAGTGGCGCGAGCGAGCGTAGTTGTCGGCGATGTTCGGGTATTCCGAAGCGATGCGCACCACGGCGTGTCCCGCCTGCCGCCAGACCGCCAGCGCCTCACGGATGTTGGTCGCCGGCAGATCGGCATCCACCACGGCCGCGATGCCGTAGCGCGAGCGGCCGAGATCGACGACTTCTTCCACAGGGCTATCTGGAAAGGCAAGCAAATGTTCGCGCAGCACGTCGCGCCCGGTCATCGCCAGGTCAAAGTTGCCGAGCGCCACCTGCTGCGGCATGTCCTGCGGTCGGATGACCTTCACCTCCAACCCGGCGATCCCGGACGCCGGCCGGCGCACGAACGCGCTTTCGCTGT
Organism: uncultured Chloroflexota bacterium; assembly: GCA_937879875.1. Classification (GTDB taxonomy): domain Bacteria; phylum Chloroflexota; class Dehalococcoidia; order CAUJGQ01; family CAUJGQ01; genus CALFMN01. Next base: position 9,485 of record CALFMN010000107.1, read on the forward strand.
AGCCGTCGAAGCACAGTCCTGCCTCACGCAGGCTTGCGCAGGCGTGGCGCTGCTGATGGCCGTCGGGTACCGCCAGGCGCAATGCGTCACCAGGGCGCTGCCAGGCGTTCCAGCCACGCGCAAGTGGATGCGCTGCCAGCCGTGGCAACTGCAGGCCGGCGCCGAAGGGCGCCGCCTCGGGCAGCGTCAGCAACCGCGACAGCACGGGCGCCAGCCGCCTGCTGCCCAGACTGCAGCGGCTGGCGATCAGCCAGGCTTCGCCGGCGAGCACGGTGGCCAGCGACTGCAGGCCGCGCTGCGCCAGCGACCCGGCGGATGCGGCTTGCAGCAACACCAGGTCCGCATCCTCGGGCGGATAGGCATCGCCCGAGCCCTGGATCGCAATCACGCGCGCCGCGGGGAGACGAGCGGAAAGCGCGAACGCTTCCGCCAGGGTCGGCAGGTCGCTGACGATGCGCAGCCCGGCATGGCCCGGCCAGTGGGCCAACGGTCCGAGCCGTCGCGCGGTATCCGTGTCTGTGGCCAGGTGTACGGCGAACTGTCCGAAGGGCAGCGGCCGCAGCAGTACCAGCTCGTCCTGCGGGAAGCGCAGACGCAGCTCTTCGATCCAGGCGAGGCTGCAGACGCCCAGGTCGTAGTTGCCCAGCGCCACCTGAATCGGGATATCGCGCTCGCGGAAGACGCGGATCACCGCATCGTCCTCGGCGTTCGCCGGCAGCGGCAGGCGCAGCGTGCGCGAACCGGCCGCGTAGTCGCCGTTCGCGAAGCCTGCCTGATCCAGCAGCCGCGCGGTCGGCTCGCGGAGGTCGCCGGTGGGCAGAGCAAGTTTGATCACGCGCTACCTGCCCAGCACGCGCAGCGCTTCGTCCAGCGAAGCCGCGACGATGTCCGATTCATCCGCCTGGATGACGGTCAGTGCCCCGTCGGCGGCCACGCTGAGCCGTGGACGTGGACCGCCGGCGCGGCTGAGCGTGAGCGACGCTGGCAGGCCGCGGACTTGCAGCATGCGGGCGGTCGCCGCCGCGCGCGCCAGCGCCTCCGGTCCCGGATCAGCCGGTGTCACCAGAATGCTCTCCGGGGGATGGCTCTCGCTGATGCCGAGCAAGGCAGCGAGCCGATCGGCCTGCAGGCCGAAGCCGCAGGCGGGCACTGCCGCGCCGCCGCTGTCGGTAATCAGGCTGTCGTAGCGCCCTCCCGAAGCGACTTCAACACCACCGGCCGTGAGATGGAAGACCGGACCGGTGTAGTACTCAAAATCACGCAGGGCGGTCACGTTGATGCGCGGCGCCGAGCCGGCGAGTTCGAGTGCCTGACCGATCAGTTCCAGCTCGTCCAGTGGACGGCGCATGGCCGGCACGCTGTCGCCGAAGGCGGCCCGCACGTTACCCACAAACGCCACGCCGGGGTTTTCGACGTCGCTCAGCAGCCGCAGGCCCGGCCCAAGCGCCGGCAGCCTGGCCTCCAAATCGCGGATCACATCGAGATCGCCATCGAGCAGGCGATCGTACAGATCGGCCCGCTCGTCCGCGGTGTAGCCCGCCTGCTCGAGCAGGGCGCGCACGATGCCGCTGTGTGAAAGCGTGACGGCGACTCCCTTCATGCCAAGTGCCGCAAGCGTGTCCAGCGCGAGCAGCACCAGCTCGACATCGCCCGCCGGCCAGGTATCGCCGATCAGCTCGGCGCCGCACTGCCAGACCTCGCGGGGCTGCTCATCGCGACTGAAGCGAAAGATGTTCTCCACGTAGCAGAGTTTCGCCACACCGCCGCCCAGCCGCTCGCGGAACAGCCGCGCCACGGGAATCGTCGCGTCCGGCCGCAGCACCACGCGCTCGCCGGTCCAGCCATCCCAATCGAGAAAGGAGTAGACCCGGCCCAAAAGCTGCGGGGAGAGCGTGCCGCTGCTGGTGAACAGGTGCAGGTGTTCGATCGTAGGCGTGCGCACTTCGCCGTAACCCCAGGCGGCGCAGACGCCGCGAAAGGCCGACTCGATCTGGCGGAAGCGCGCCATCTCCTCCGGGAGCAGGTCACGCATCCCCCGGCACAACAATGACTCGGCGGTGAGACTCATGTGGGGTCGACTCGCATGGCGTCAGTGTGCTCCATTCTAACGAGAGCATTTTTGCCGGGGCAACCGAAGCCCGCCCGAACCACAGCGCATGGCCAGCGCAAGGTCGGAGTCGCGGGCCGTCCTCAGGCCCGCAACGTGACCTCGCCCGCGGCGAAGACCGCGGGCGAGCCATCTGACCGTTCGAGGATCAGGCCGCCGTCTTCCGTGACATCGAGCGCCACGCCGGTCTCGACGATTTCGCCGGCGCGCAGCCGGATCGCCTGCCCCAGCGTGTTGAGCCGGCTGCGCCAGCGCTCGCGCGCCGAGCCGCCGCGCTCACATTCATCGATCAACACCGACAAGCGTGACAGTACGCCGGCCAGCACGCCTTCTCGCACCAGCGGCCGTCCCAGCCGCTCGCGCAGGCTCGTGGCGAGGCCGCGCAATTCGGGCACCGTTGTCGTGTCGAAGTTGACGTTGATGCCGATGCCCACCAGCGCCAGCGCCGGCTCATCGCCACATACCTCGGCGTCGATCAGCACGCCGCTCACCTTCAGCCCATCGATCTGCACGTCGTTGGGCCACTTGATTTCGGCATGCAGGTCGGACACCGTCTCGATGCCTTCCGCCACGGCCAGCGGCGCGATCATCGCGAGCTGACGCAGCACGGCGAGCGGCGGGCGCAGGATCGCCGTGAAGTAGAGATTGCCCCCGGCCGTCGATACCCATGAACGGCCCATGCGGCCGCGACCGGCGGTCTGGGCGTCGGCGAGCACGACGGTGCCCGCGGGCGCGCCGGCTTCGGCCAGCGCCCGCGCCACGGTCATCGTCGAATCGACTTCGCGGTGATAGACCAATCGCCAGCGTACGCCGAGCGCCGCCTGCGCGCGGTCGAGATCAATCTCGCCCATCACGATCGCTCCGGGTCATGGGCAGGTCGAGAGCATGAGAATGAGAAAGCCCGGGAGCGGCTGCTCCCGGGCTTTTCATGCGAGTTGCGAGGACCTCGAACCCGCCTTCTGCTAGGCCGCAGCCACCTCTCGGAGGCCGCGATGCGAACGAACGGGTCCGAAGCCCCTACAACTATGACTATCCATTCACATCACCTCCTTTCTGCGCAGCCAGCGTAGCACGCCCCTGATCGCCGCGTCAACGCAACTTGAAAGGCGATTATGTCGAATCGGCCACGCTCTCATCGCGCGCCGTCGGGCCGTGGAAGGCCGCGCGGCGAGGCCGTCCCCGGCAAGGGGCATGCAGGCCTCGTCCGGTGCGCTGCCCCGCATCCAGGCCAACCCAGGGAACTCGCGCGAGAGCGGAGCGAAGACCGCGAGCAGTCGCAACACCAGCAGGTGTGCCCTCAGCCAGCGGGCCGCCCCTGCGCCGGCGAGCCTGTCGCCATCGGGCGTCACGATCGTGGCCGCGGCGCTGCCAGGAGGCGCAGCCTCAACGCTGAGCTGAGCGAACAGATCGAGGGACCGCAAGACGCCGAGCCCACGCAGCGCCCGACGATCGCCCGGATCGAAGGCCAGGCGGGCGCGGGGCAGCCGGCGGAGCGGCCAGCGCACGCACATGCGCTGCCACCAGCCCTCCACGTCCGTGAACAACACGTAGCCGGCCAGTATCGCCGCGCTGAACTGCGGAATGTTCATGCTGTATTCGATGCCGGCGTGCAGCAGGAGCCCGTTGAGCAGCACGAACGCCCGCAGCGGCGGGATCCAGACGAGGAACGCCATCGCCACTTCCACGGCAAGCGTCCAATAGGTGGCGAGGTTGATCAGCAGCATCGAGTGCGCCAGGAACGGCACCGGAAAGCGGTGAAACTCTTCGAGCCGCGTGGTGTAGTAGAGCGCAGTGCCGTTGACCCACGCCTGGCCCTTCAGCTTCAGCAGCACCGTGGAGGCGTAGATCAGCGCTATCTGAAGCTGCAAGAGCCGCTGCACCCAGGGCGGCGAGAGCGGCGGCCGCGCCGGCGCACGGCCGCGCGCGAGGGCGCGGAGCCGGTCCACGGAGAACGCGGCGCCGCTGGGTGCGAAGATCAGATAGAAGCCGCTGACACGCAGGACGACATCGGCGCCGTTCAGCGCCAGTGGGTTGGCCCGTCCGATCGACACGAGCCCGACGAAGACCACGGCGGCGCTCCAGCGCGACCAGAGGCCGATCGTCAAACACAGCGCCGCGACTCCCAGCACGACGAAGAACAGCCGCACGGCCAGCGGGTCGGTCAGCCAGAACAACACGCTGGGATGCGGCTCGGGGCCCCACCAGAGATTGCCCGGCCATAGCAGGTGGTGGACCGTGGCCGGTCCGAGCACGGCCCTTGCGCCGAAGAAATCGGTCACGTTCGGCAGAAAGAGCAGGACGAACAGCAGCACGCACAGGCCGTAGAGCGCACGGTAGAGGCCGATGGTAACGGTCGAGATCGGCTCGAACCAGAAGCGGCACCAGGCGCGCCACGGCGTCGACAGCGGCGCCGCGACCGCGGCCGCGGCGGAGCGGCGTCCGATCGGTGCGGGGCTCATCGCAGATCGCTTCTGGAGATCGGCATCTGGAAGAACTGGTAGCTGCTCCAGCTATGCGGCGGGTCGCGGCTGACGTCGCCGTTCGCGGGCGGCGGCGGCACCTCCCACCAGGTGCGGATCAAGGTCACGGCCACGGGTGGGTTTGCCGGGTTGTCGTTGTGTTGCCGGGCCACCCAGCGCGCCAGATCCGGCCAGATCGCGCCGTAGCCGTCGAGGTGCGCGTACTCTTCGTATTTGCGGTAGCGTTCCAGCCGGTAGCGCGTGACGAAATCAAGCTGGTTCATGCGCGGAAACGACCACGTGCGCTGCGAACCGTCGCGGTAGTCGATCCGCGCATGGACGTAGAGATTGAGATTTGCCGGCTCCGGCGCAAACATGCCCCAGCTCTGCCAGACGCCGGCATAGTTGATGTAGCGATCGGCGACGCCCGCCACGGCTCCGCGCGCCCGCGACGCCGGCAACAGCCAGAGGATCACTGCGGCCGCATGCGCCACGATCAGCGCCGACACGACCAGCCGGCGCGAGACACCGTACCGCACCACGCGGCGTGGCTCGTCATTCGGAAGTACCGCGGCTCCGCTGGGGTCCATCACCATCGCCTCGCGCAACTCAGCGTACTACGCGGACGGGGCATTCCGGCGGCGCGGAACGATCCTCAAGCTACCAACGCGGCCCGATGGGCGAAAAAGCGATTGCTCGATGCACGCCGCGGCGACCGGCCGGCGCGAGTGCCGTCCTCACGTCCCGGCGCCCGTTGATCGGCTCGGCGAGCCGGCCAGCAGCTCTCGGGCAACGCCGGCCTCGTCCCAGGGCAGCGAGCCTTCCGCTGTCTGGATCGAGTGCTCATGCCCTTTGCCGGTCAGCAGCACCACATCCCCGCTTCGGGCGAGCGAAAAAGCGCGGGCGATCGCGGCCCTCCGCTCGACGACGCGCTCAAAGCGCTGCCCTTCGACCGTGCCCGCGGCGATCATCGTATCGGCGATCTTCGCCACGATCGCTTCCGGATCTTCGCCGCGCGGATCCTCCGACGTGAGGATGGAGTAGTCGGCGAACCGCGCGGCGACGCTGCCCATCCCTGTGCGCCGCTCCACGCCGCGCTCGCCGGCGCAGCCGAAGACGGCGATCAGGCGTCCGCGCGTGAGTGGCCGCAGCGTCTCCAGCACCTTCTGAAACGAGGCGGCCGTGTGCGCGTAATCGACGATCACCGTGAAGGGCTGGCCGGCGTCGATCCGCTGCATGCGGCCAGGTACTCCGCCGGCCGCGGCCAGTCCAGCGCCGACCACGGCCGCGGGGACGCCGAGGCCCAGCGCCGCGGTCGCCGCCGCCAGCGCGTTCGCAACGTTGAAGCGGCCGGGCAGCGCCAGCCGCGTCGTGATCGGGCCGGCCGGCGTTTCGAGCTGCAGATCGCTGCCGTCCGGGTGCAGGACGACTTCGCGGGCACGGACATCGGCCGGTGTGTCGATGGCGTAGGTCAGCCGGCGGGCGCGTGTCGCGGCCGCCATCCGCGGCCATGCCGGATCATCCGCGTTGAGCACCGCTAGCTTCGGCACGCCCTTCTCGCATGAGCGATCCAGCATTCCGAAGAGGCGCGCCTTGGCGTTGCCGTAGGCCTCGAACGTGCCATGAAAGTCGAGGTGGTCGGGACTGAGATTGGTGAAGACCGCGACATCGTACTCGCAGTGATCGAGCTTGTGCAGCTCCAGCCCATGGCTGGTCGATTCCAGCAACGCGTGACTGACGCCGGCGTCAACCATGCGACGCAGGAGTTGCTGCACCTCCGGCGCCTCGGGCGTTGTCTGACGCGATTCGTTCTCCTCCCACGTGGCGCCGATCTTGTACGCGACCGTTGAAAACAGGCCCGTACGGTAGCCGGCCGCCTCCAGCACACCGCTCAGCAGGTAGCCGGTTGTCGTTTTGCCATCGGTGCCGGTGACGCCGATCGTGGTCAACTCGCGCGCCGGCCGGCGGTACCAGGTCGCGGCCAGCGTGGCGAGCGCAGCGCGCGGGTCGGGCACGCCAAACAGCGGCCGGGCGTGCGCCGCGGCTACTGGCGCCAACCGCTCCCGCACCCGCGCATCGACGATGGCCGCGATCGCGCCGCGGCGAAACGCGTCGTCCAGGAACGCAGCGCCATCCACGTGATAGCCGGCGACCGCGACAAAGACGGCGCCGGGTACGGCGCGGCGCGAGTCGTAACACACACCGGCGGCTTGCACGTCCGTGTCGGGAAGCGCAGGCAGTCCCAGCGGACGCAGCAGTTCAGACAGCAGCACTGCCGGCCCCGATTCGGTGGATCTCCTGATAGTGGGCGCCGCCCGCCCTTCGTACTCTACAGGCGGCCGGCCGGGACCGGCAAACCTCGATGTCACCGATCCCTGTGCCGTCAGGCGTTCGCCGGCGGCGCTTATGTCGCTAAATCGCCAGATTCACCGGTTGCTCCGCAAGCTCCATGTGATAGTATCCCCGGCGAGGTGTTATGTTCGAGCGATTCACTCTCCGCAGCCTGACCGAAGCGCGATCCGCAGCAGGATCGGCGCGTTGTCCGCGAACACTCCCGCTCGCCACGGCCCTTGCCCTTTCGCTCGCCCTGCTCTGCGCCGGATCGCTCGCCGGCGGCACGCGGCATGCCGTGGCGGCGAGCGGCGGCTGCGCCCTCGCGCGCCCGTCGCTGGCGCCGGATGCAGAGGAAACCGATCTGCTGCGCCGTTTGAACGACTACCGCGCGCACAATGGGCTCGGCGCGCTCTCACCTTCCCCGACGTTGACGGCCGCGGCCGCCTGGAAGAGCGCCGACCTCGGCGCCAACTCCTACTTCGCCCACGACGACCTCAGCCGCTCCTGGCTGCAGCGGCTGCGCGACTGCGGCTACTCCGCCAGCGGCAACGTGGCCGAGAATCTCGCCGCCGGGAACGCCGACGGCGCCTCGACCTTTCAGCAATGGCAGACCTCCAGCGGCCACAACGCCAACATGCTGAATCCGGCCATGCGCGCGGTCGGCGTCGCCCGCGCCTTCGCCGCCGGCTCGCCCTACGGCTGGTATTGGACGGCGGATTTCGCCGCGGTGACCGACAGCGGCGCAGCGCCGCCGGTCGCTGCGCCGTCACCAACCGTACCCGCCGGTATTCGCAGCCCCGCCGGCGCCGATGGCCCCGCCGCGTCGAATCCGACGCTGGCGGTCAACGCGACGGCGCTGGTTTCCGGCACCGGCGACTGCCTGCGTGTACACGACAGTCCGGCGATGGCGGCGAACGTGGTCGCCTGCCTGCCGGACGGCACCGCCATGGTGATCTCAGCCGGGCCGGTGACGGCGGACGGCTTCACCTGGTGGAAGCTCGGCGCCCTCGGCTGGGCGGCCAGCCAATATCTCGCCAACGGCCCGTAGACGACGGATTCCGCGCTGGCGATCGGGCGCCGCACAACGCAGCCAATCTGATCGGCGATGCGGCCTGGAAGTCATTTGCATGGCGGGCGCTGCGTTCAGGGCGGCCTGTAAGCCGGGTTCTGTCTGCTCGGCGATGCCGAGGAGACGGCCATCTCTCTTGGCCGCGCGTCGCCGCGCGGCTCATCGCCGGCGCGCACCCAAAGGCGCGCCGGCAGCAGCAACGTACCCGGGGACTGGCCGGGCGCCCTTCGTCCCAGTCCGTGGACCGGGGTTGCGTCCCCTGTTCGTCTTGCTCCGGATGGGGTTTGCACGGCCGGCGCGTTGCCGCGCCGCCGGTGGGCTCTTACCCCGCCATTTCACCCTTACCGGCCAGCGGCCGGCGGTATGTTTCTGTTGCGCTGTCCGTCGGGTTGCCCCGCCCGGGTGTTACCCGGCATCCTCGCCCGGAGGAGCCCGGACTTTCCTCCCCGCTTGCACGGAGCGGCCGCCCGGCCGCCCTGAACGCGGTTTCCAGTATAGGCCGTCGGCCGCACGCCTGCTTGACCCCTGCACAGGCTGGACATTATGAAAGTCCCATGCAGCAACCGATCCGAAACCATACGGGACAGGAACACCGCGCCGCACCGAGCCAGGCACCGGGGTGTCGCGCTACGTCGCGGGCGCTGTCTCTGCCATGACACTGCTGAGCTGCACGATCGCCTTTCTGGCGTGCGATCTGCTGGCCGTGGCCGGTTTGCCGCCCTGGCTGGGCATCTTCGTGGCGGCGCCGGCTGTCTGGCTCCTGCCGGCTGAACGGCGCCGCAGGCGCCTGGCGCACGCCACGCTGGCTCTCGGCGTGGTGGCGCTCGCAACCTGGTATCTGCCGGCGCACACCGCGGCCCCGCCTGTCGGAGAGATCGCCGGCCTTGCCGGTCAGCAGGTACGCCTGCGCGTGCGCGCCGCTGGGGATGGCGACGCACATCCGACCTATATCGCCGTTACCGCCGACGTGCTGGCGCGCGATGAGCGCACCGGCAGCAGCCGGCTCGGCGGCCGGCTGCGCCTGCTCTTGCCGCCTCGCGATGTTGTCCACGACGGCGACCAATGGCTGATTGCGGGCATTGTCGAAGGCCGTCCAGACGGTGGCGGCTACGCAGCCTGGTTGCGCCAAAACGGGATCGACGGCTCGATGGCGCCGCGCCTTGCGCAGCTCATGCGGCGAGCGACGGCGCCGCCCTGGACCCGGCTCTGGCGTTTCCTGCACGAGCGCACAACGCACGGCCTGGAAGCCTCGCTGCCGGCGCGCGAGGCCGCGCTGGCGGAGACGCTGGTGTACGGCGGCCGCCATTCCCTGCCGACGGCTCTGCAGGCCGATCTCGACGCGACGGGCATGTCGCACCTGGCAACCGTATCGGCCTTTAATCTGATCCTGCTCTACGGCCTGCTGGTCGCGGCCCTTGCCCCGCTGATCGGCCGGCGGTTCGCCGTGCTGATCGCGCTCGCACTGGCGATCTGGTACGGAGCGTCGGTGGGTCTGCGTGCGCCCGTGCTGCGCGGCGAAGTGCTGCTCGGCTGGCTCGCGCTCGCCAGCCTGTCCGGCCGCCCCTGGAGCAGCCTGATCGCGCTTACCGACGCGGCGGCGGTCTTGCTCCTGCCGCAACCGGGTCTGCTTCGGGACGCCGCTTTTGAGCTGACGTTCACGGCGGCGGCGGCGCTCGCGTTGCTGGCGCCGGCGCTGAATCGGGGTCTGCGCTCCGTGGCGGACACGGACGAGGCACGGGCTGCACCTGGCGCGTCCGCTCGCGCACTCGTGGCCAGCACCGCGGTCGCGCTTGCCTCGCTGCCGGTGCTCGTCCTCCAGTTCGGCACGGTCTCACCGTATGCGGCATTGGCGAATGCGCTGGTCAATCCGCTGCTGCCGGCGATGACGCTGCTTGCACTCGTCGCCGGTCTGGGCGGCGCGGCCGCAGCCTGGCTCGCGCCGCTGGCCGCGCCGCTGTGGCTGCTGATCGAGCTGACCGAACGCATCGTGCACCTGTTCGCCTCCCTGCCGTTTTCAGGCTCGAAGTCGTCGGTCGCGGCGGTTGCAGTGTCGTGCGGAAGCTGTTTCGCCATTCTGGGTGGCCTGTCCTGGCTGCGCAGCCGCAGCGCGACCGCGCCTGCCGGCAACGGTCGAGCGGCGCGGCCGCTGCTGCGCCGCTTCGTACAGGGATGGCTGGCGTACCCGCTGCTGGGCGCGGCCGTGCTCGTTGCCTTCCTGCTGCCGGGAGTGCCGCCGCTGCAGGGACACGCCGACCAGGCTCAGGGCACGAGCGTGACGGTCCTGCCGAGCGGCGGGGCGACCGCTCTGCTCGTAACCGGAGCCAACGGCACACGACTGTTGCTGAGCGACAGCGACGCACCCGGCGCGCTCGCGTTCGCCCTGGAGGATGCCCTGCCACCCGGGGTGCCGCTCACGGCCGCGATCCCGCTGGATCGGCGGCCCGAGACGGTGCAGGCGCTGCGTGCAGTCGCTGGAAACGCGCTGCTCTGCCCATTCGTGCAAGCGGACCGCGCCTGCGCCGCGTTGACGCCGGACACAGCGGCAGGCGCGCCGTTCGAGATCGCGATCGGCGGAAGCGATGCACTGGTCGTGGCGGCGGATGGCGGCTATACGCCGGTCGTCACCTTGCGCGCGGCGGGACAGACGATCTTGCTCGCGGGCCAACCCGCCCTCGTCAGCAACAACAGCAGCACCGCGGGCGCGCCGCATGCGGATGTCGTCCTGCTGCCGGGCTGGAGCCGGTCGAGCGCGCACCGATGGCTGACGCGGCTCTCACCGGGCGCCGTCGTGCTCATGGGCGCGTGGCCTCCCGAGGCCGTGCGTTCCTTGCAGGCGCTGCTGCCGGCAGCGGCGGTCACCCACGCCGGTGACGGTGAGGTACTGCGCTTCGCTACCGCACCCGGCAGGAACGCGGCCCCATCGCCGGCTGTTGAGCCCGCGGGCACCGGCGCCGAAGCGAGATGATACGATGCTCGGCGGCAAGCCGCATGGAGGAACGCCGCGCATGGCACGTACGGATGGCCGGCAGCCGAACGAGCTGCGGCCGGTCGCGATCACGCCGGGCTATCTCAGCTTCGCAGAGGGCTCGGTCCTGATCGAAACCGGCCAGACGCGCGTGCTGGTCGCCGTCTCGATCGAAGATCGCGTGCCGCCCTTCTTGCGCGGGAGCGGGCGTGGCTGGGTCACGGCCGAGTACGCGATGCTGCCCCGCTCGACGCAGACGCGCTCCAACCGCGAGTCGGTGGCCGGCAAGATCGGCGGCCGCACGCATGAGATCCAGCGGCTGATCGGCCGGTCGCTGCGCGCTGTCACCGATATGAAAATGCTGGGCGAGCGCACGCTGACGGTGGACTGCGACGTGCTCCAGGCGGATGGCGGCACGCGCACGGCGGCGATTACCGGCGCCTGGGTCGCGCTCTGGCTGGCGGGCAGCCGGGCGCGCGAGCAGTATCGCCTCGGCGGCAATCCGGTGACAGGCAAGGTCGCCGCCACCAGCGTCGGCGTCGTCGGAGGAGCGCCGCTGCTCGATCTGTGCTACGAGGAAGACTCGCACGCCGACGTCGACTGCAACGTGGTGATGACCGGCGAAGGCCGCTTCGTCGAGGTGCAGGGCACAGGCGAAGGGGCGACGTTCACACGCTCAGAACTCGGCGAGCTGCTGGACCTGGCGGAGCTCGGCATCCGCCGGCTGTTCGACGTGCAACAAGCTGCGTTGCGCCGCGCCACGCGCCCAACTCAGGCGTAGTGGCCGAGATAGGTGCCGCCGATCACGTGAATATGGCCGTGCTCCTGGCTCTGCATCGCGTCGAAGCCGAAGTTGGAGAGCAGCCGAAAGCCGCTGGGGCAGTGCTGCTCGCCCATGCGCGCCGCGATCGGCCCGACCTTGCCGATCATCGACGACCACAGCTCGGACTGGGTGAGATGCTGCTTCGGCACGGCGAGCAGCATCACCGGCACCCAGCGCAACACGTTGCGAAAGACCATGACCTCATCGTCTTCGTAGAGGATGTCGGCCGGCTCTTGTCGTTCGATGATGCGGCAAAAGATGCACCAGCGGCCCACGCGCGGCTCCTGCTGCCGGCAACCCTGCGGGCGCGCGGCGGGGCGGCAACGGCTGCCCCGCCGATTGTAGGAATGGCCGGGAATGCGGTCAACGCGGCAGCAGCGGCGTAGTAGACAGCAAGAGCATTGCCGCCCGCGGCCAAACCGAGCTGCCTCGTTGCAGTCATGCCGCGACTGTTCAGGGTTTGGGTGGGATGCAGCCGCTCGCGTTCGCCACCGTGAGCACCACAGCAATGGCCTCGTCCTCCGTCAGACGGCGACCAGCATGGTGCGCCGCAGCGTACGCCTCGTCTCCCAGGACACGGCGCACCGCGGCGACGATGCCGTCGTAGTCCTCCCGCTCCGCTGGCGGGATCGCGGCGTCGGTCACCTCGCGGAGCATCGCGGTCGCCCCCAACAGCGCGGCCGCCCGCTGCGCCTGGTGCGTCGCGATCACGACGCCTGCCATCCCGGCCAGTGCCTCGGCTACCAACTGTCAGTCGCCGAGCTGCCGCAGCAATTCCAGGCTTGCACGGTAGTTCGCCGCCGCCGCGGTGTAGTGACCCAGACAGCGGCAGGTCGTGCCGAGGTTGAGTCGCGCTAAAGCGATGCCCTGTTGGTTCCGCAGCGCCCGTTCGTTGAGGTCGAGGCACTCCTGGTAAGTATCGCAGTCTTATGGCAGCAGTAGCCGCCATCCGCGAGTGGTGCCGTACTGGTCGTTTCTCTTGATGTGGACGCTCAGCCTTGCGTTGGACTCAACCGGCGCCGTCTGGCAGTGGGGACGGACGGGAAACACGCCGGTGCCCGTCAGCTTCTCGTCGCCGGCGCCGGCCGACTCCCCTGATGCTCGCGGGGCCATCGGCGCAGGAGAGGGTTGGTGAACGGTGGTGGGCCGGGCGATCTGGCTGCGGCGCGGCGCTCGGCGCGGCACCGGGACCGCCGGACAGGACACGGGGGCGCGGCGGCGCTCCCGCATGCATCGCCGCGGAGCGGCGGATCTGAAGAGAGGATGGAAGTGAGATGAGGCGAACGATCGTCATCCGCGGGCTGGTGTGCGCGGCCGTGCTGCTGTGCGCAAGCGGCGTTGCCGGCCGGCGAGCGGCACCCGGAGCCGACGCCCAGGTGATGCCAGGCGCGGGCGGCCAGACCCAGGTGAAGACGCGCGATATCATTCGATCGAGCGTGAGCAGCGTCAGCAAGGACAGCATCGCCGCGGCGTTGCAGCAGAGCCTGCAACAGGCGGATGTTCAGGAAACGGACAGCGTGCTCAAGGGCGCGATTGAACAAACATTGGCCAACCCCCAGACGGTCAGCGACGCCGCCAACCAAATCATGTTCAGCTTCGGCGGCGGAGCGCAATCGGCGACCGTGCCGATCTACGGCGTCGATGCGCAGAACGGCACGATCGCGGTGCTCAACCTACAGGTGACGCGTACGAGCGCGGATACGGGCAACGCCCAGCCCACGCAGCACGATGATCTGCGCAGTTTCATCAACAACCAGCTCGCGAAAGACGTGGGCGACGCCGTCCTGACGGCGTCCAAATCGCAAACGACGACGCTCTCGGCTGCCGCCGATCAGTCGCGCAAAACGCTGTCGAACGCCAGCAGCACGGCGAACAATACGTACGATGTGACCACCAATCGCGGCCAGTTCGGCGACCAGCAGGCTGCCGCGCAGCAGGCGGTCACGCAGACCGACCAGCAGGTGCTGCAGTCGCTGTATCCGCCGGTTGGCCCGCAGACCTCCTCGACCAGTACGAACGTTCCCGGCCTCTGCATTGTCACGCCGCTCGGTGGCGGCACCTCGTTGCAGCCCTGCTGAAGCTCCGCGTCCGGCCGATCCTATCGGCCTGCGTAGCGCCACGACGATTGCCGCCGATCGCGTCGATCGGCGGCATCGCTGTCGACTCAGCCGCCGTACGGACCGCGCCCGGCGGGCCGCCGAGATACGTTCGCGCGATCGCAGCGTGTATGATCGCCGCAGTGGCCGAGAGACGCTGGGAGAGGATGTCCGGCCGTGGCGGGCAGCTACGTCCTTTCGCTGGATCAGGGAACGTCGTCATCGCGGGCGCTGATTGTCGACAAGCGAGGGGCTGTCGTCGCGGCCGCGGCGCGCGAGTTTCCGCAGATCTATCCGCAGCCGGGCTGGGTAGAGCACGATCCGGAGGCGATCTGGGCATCGCAGCTCGACGCGGCACGCTCGGCGATCGCCGCATCGGGTCTCGACGCCGATCAAATCGGCGCGATCGGCATCGCCAACCAGCGCGAGACCACGCTCGTCTGGGACCGCGCTGGCGGCGCGCCGTTGATGAATGCCATCGTCTGGCAGTGCCGTCGCACCGCCGACCGCTGCGCAGGGCTGCGCGCGGCGGGCATCGAGCCGCTGGTGCGCGAGCGCACCGGGTTGCTGCTGGACGCCTACTTCTCCGGCACGAAGATCGCCTGGATCCTCGACCACGTCGCGGGCGCCCGCCGTCGCGCCGAGGCCGGCGAACTGGCCTTCGGCACGGTCGACACGTGGCTGCTGCACCGCCTCACCGATGGCCGCGTGCATGCCACCGACCGCACCAACGCCTCACGCACGCTGCTTTATGACCTCGCCGGCGACTGCTGGGATGCGGAGCTGTGCGGCCTGCTGGGTGTCCCGCGGACGATGTTGCCGCAGATCCGTCCCTCCGCGGCCGTATTCGGAGAAACCGAGCCATCGCTCTTCGGCCGCGCGATCCCAATCTGCGGCGTGGCGGGCGATCAGCAGGCGGCGCTGTTCGGCCAGGGCTGTTTCGCCGCCGGCGCCACCAAAAATACCTACGGCACGGGCTGCTTCGTGCTGCGGCATACCGGCGACGTGGTGCCCGCCGCCACGTCAGGACTGATAGCCACCGCAGCGGTTGGCGCGACCCCTGCACCGGCCTTCGCGCTGGAAGGCAGCATCTTCATCGCCGGCGCGGCCGTACAATGGCTGCGTGACGGACTGCGCCTGATTCAGAGCGCCGGCGAAATCGAAGCGCTGGCCGCGGGCGTGGCGGACACGGATGGCGTGTACTTTGTGCCGGCGTTCGTCGGCCTGGGCGCGCCGCACTGGGATCCCTACGCCCGCGGCCTGATCGCCGGAATTACACGCGGCACCACGGCCGCCCACCTGGCGCGGGCAACGCTGGAAGCGATCGCCTTCCAAACCCGCGAGGTGCTCGACCTGTTCGGACAGGCCGGATACGCCGAGACGGCCGAGTTGCGCGTCGACGGCGGCGCCGCGGACAACGATCTGCTGCTGCAACTGCAGGCCGATCTGCTCGGGCAGCCGGTGGTGCGCCCGCTCGTGCGCGAGACGACGGCACTCGGCGCCGCCTATCTCGCCGGCATCACCGCGGGCATCTGGCGAGACGCGGCCGAAACCGCCGCGCTGTGGCGGGCGGAACGCCGCTTCGAGCCGGCGATCACGCCGCAGGAGCGCGAACGCCGCTACGCCGCCTGGCAACGCGCGGTGGAACGTGCATGCGGCTGGACCGCCCCCACGGAGCCGGCCTGATGCCAGTCAGCCCAACCTCCCACCGGCCGGCGAATACCCTGGGTTCGCGCGCCGCGCTGGCTGACGCGTCACACCGCTTCGATTTGGCAGTGATTGGCGGCGGCATCAACGGCGCGGGCATCGCTCGCGCCGCGGCGCTGGCCGGGCTCTCCGTCTGTTTGCTCGAAAAGTACGACTTCGGCTGGGGCACCACCTGGCGCTCGACCAAGCTGATCCACGGCGGCTTGCGCTATCTGGAGCACGCCGAGTTCGGCCTTGTCTTCGAGTCGCTGCGCGATCAGGCGCTGCTGCTGCGTGACTATCCGGATATGGTGCGGCCGCTCTCGCTGCTGCTGCCGGTCTACCGCGGCGCACGGCACGGTCCCGCCACCATCGGCCTCGGACTGACCCTGTACGATCTGCTTGCCCGCGGGCGGAGCTTGCCCGGCCATCGTCGCCTGGACGCGGCCGCCGCGTGTGCTGCCGAGCCGGGCCTGCGCGCCGAAGGACTCCGCGCCGCCTTTCAATACTCCGACTCGCAGGTCGCGTATCCGGAACGCCTCTGCATCCAGACGCTGCTCGAAGCGTCTGAAGCGGGCGCCGTGTGCCTGAATCGCGCGGAAGTCGTGTCCGTTTTGCGACAGAGCGGCCAGGTCACCGGCGTCGGCGTGCGCGACCATCTATGCGGCTGGGAGGTTGAGATACGGGCGCCGGTGGTTGTGAACGCCTCCGGTCCCTGGATCGACACGCTCCTGGGCACCCTCGCGCGACCGCCGCGTCGTCAGATCGGCGGCACACGCGGGGCGCACCTGGTGGTGGACTACGACGGCCACGGACCCGTGCACGCGATTTACGCCGAAGCGCGCTCGGATCGCCGCCCCTTCTTCATCGTCCCCTGGCGCGGGCGGCACCTGATCGGCACGACGGACACCCGCTACGAGGGGTCGCCCGATGCGGCGGCCGCCACGCGCGCGGACGTGGCGTACCTCGTGACGGAGGCGAATGCGTTGCTGCCACGGACGCCGCTTCGCGATTCGGCGGTGGAATACGCCTACGCCGGCGTGCGCCCGCTGCCGGCAAGCGAAGGCGTGGCCGAAGGGGCGATCACGCGGCGCCACCTGATCCGCGAGCATGCGGACGCGGGCTACCGCGGCCTCTTCTCGATCATCGGCGGAAAGCTGAGCACCTACCGCAGCCTGGCGGACGATGTGTTGCGGCGCATCGAGCGGTACGTTCGTCCGCCGGCGTCGCCCGCCCCGACACTGCCCGTTCGCGACGTGGGCGAGGCGGCTGCTACGCGGCCATGGCTGCTCGGCATGGTGGGTCCGGCGGTCGCCGATCACCTGCGCGCCCTGTACGGACCGAGGTTGCATGCCCTGGCCGGCCTCGTTCAGGCCGATCCGTCCCTGCTCGACCCGCTCTGCCCGCACGGTCCCGACATCGTCGGTCAGGCACTGCTGGCGGTGAGAGCGGAAGCGGCGCAGGGCGTGGCCGACGTGCTGCTGCGCCGGCTCGGCGCCGGCTGGAACGCGTGCCTGGGACTCGATTGTGCCGAGCGCGTGGCGTCGCTGCTGGGTGTGGAGCACGGCTGGAACGCTGAACGTGTGCAACAGGCGGCCGCGGAGTATGTGAATGAAGTGCACGCGACGTTTTTCACGCCGGGCAAGGCATTGGCGCCTGCCGTCGTGCCAGGGCACGCGCAGCGCTAGAGGTGTACGTTTTGTGCTTTGATCAGGCTGCGCCGTGACGATCTTATGACACGCGCCGTCCGTCGCTCGGTTGACTTTAGCGTGGTGAGCGCTACGATCCAGAGCATCGAGCGGTGCGGGCGGCCCCGGAGGGAAGCGGTGTTCAGAAAACGCAAGGACGGCGGCGACCAGGGCTATGACCGCATCTCGCGGCTGGTCGAAGAGCGGCAGCGCGAACTGGCAGAGGGGGCCGACGAAGGCGAAGACCTCGAAGAGGATACGATCATCATGCACGCGGCGGGCGCGCAGGCGCCGGACGAGGCCGGCTCCGAGGATCGCCCGGTCAGCCTGTTCAACGTCAGGGGCGCCGCGCGGCCGGAGCCGTCGAGCGCAGACGCCGACGCAACCGTGCTCGCGCCGCAGCGCGGCGAGCCGGCGGCTCCCGCGCCGGCGCCGGACTTCACGGGGGTAGCTGCCGAATCCGAACCGGCGCAGCCCGACCTTGACTTCGAGCCCGAGCCAGAGCACGAGGAGCCTGCCCGGTCGTCGTTCGCTGCCGCGGGCTGGGAGATGGAGCGCACGGTCCTCGATCGGCCGCCCATGGCCATGCCCGATCTTCACCGTGCCGGCGGTGACGGCACGCTCGTAGCGGCCAACGCGGTCTGGGAAGGCAAGCTCCGATCCGAGGGCGATGTGCGCGTCGAAGGCGTCGTGCAGGGCGAGATCGACACGACGGCAATGCTGGTCGTCGCTCCGGCGGCGCGGGTGCTGGGCACGATCCGGGCGCGGAGTGTGATGATCGCTGGCGAGGTCGAAGGCGAGGTCATGTGCGAAGAGCGGCTTGAGGTGCTGCCTGGAGGCAGCGCCCGCGGCCAGATCAACAGCGGCACGCTGGTGGTGCATGAGGGCGCGTACATCGACAGCCGCTTCCAGATGCGGCGCGAGGCAGAACCGCGGTGAAGCAATGCCGGCCCGAATGCGCAAAGTTGCGGGGCGGTGTGTCGCGGATCAACGGGCCTTGCGCCGCGAATCGCCGGAACGGGCAGCCGGAGGGCCGGCGCCGGAAAGTCGCCCGGCGCCGGCGTGGCGGCAGGCGGGTGCAGGAGGGACTGAGCCATGGCCTCTGACCGGAGCGCCTCGTCGCGGCAGGCAGCGGCTGCCGGCAGCCTGATCGACCGCAACTCGCACTTCAACGGCGTCTTTCGCAGCGCAGGCAACGTCGTGGTCGAAGGCGACTTCGAAGGCGAGATCCACTGCGACGGCACGATTACCGTCGCCGAAGGAGCAACGGTGAGCGGCACGCTCACCGCGGGCATGATCGCGATTGCCGGCCAGCTCTCCGGTGAGGTTCGCTGTCACGGTCAGTTCGAGATCCTGGCCAGCGGTCAGGTCAGCGCCCGTGTCGTCTCCGGTGCAATCATCGTGCGCGAGGGCGCCTTCTACGAGGGCGAGATGCGCATGCAGGACGCTGCCTCGCCGGAGCCGGCCAGCGCCGAGCCAGAGGCAGCCGCGGCGGCCGCGGCCGCGCCACCCGCGACGCGCGCCCGCAACGGCCGCGCCACGCCGGCAGCGGAGCCCGCCGCTGAGAATGCCTGATCGCGCATCGCCGGCTGGAGCGTGGCGGCCGGCGTGCGGAGAGGAGCGCATAGCCGCTCAGAGCGGCCGCAAGGTCAGCTCGGCTTCGTCGACACCGATCGCCAGCTCGGCTTCGGCCGCCTGCCACGGCAAGTCGCTCTCGGCTTCCGGATTGCGCACAAAGCGGCAACGGACGCTGGTAATCGCGACTGCGGATGCTTCGTCCATGACTTCGCGAAAATCGCCGCCGCCGAGGTCCGCGTCCCAGGTTCGCCCGGCGAGTTCCAGCGAAAAGTCCCCTTCGGTGAGTGGTTCGCCTTGCTCGCGCGGCAGCGTGACTGACAGCGAATAGGACCAGGCATCGTTGCCGAGCACGCCCGCGCCGGCGATGGTGTAGGCACGCGTGCCGTTGAGGAAGCTCTGCCGCTCGACAACATCGCCGCCGAAGCTGTAGACCGGCATCGCGCCGGCAGGATCAGTACTCAAGGTCGCGCACGGCGCGGTAGCTGCGATTGAAATAGATGAGCGGCATGCCGCTTTCGTCCGAGCCGGCTGCCTGCACTTCGCCCACAACGATGCTGTGGTCGCCGCCGTCAAAGATGCTGCGAACCTTGCAGTCCAGGTACGCCAGGCACGGCGAGAAGATCGGGCTGCCGGTCGGGCCATCAAATGTATCGACCACGTCGACGCGTTCGCTTGGTTCGCGGCCAGAGCGGGCGAACGCCTCGCCCAGCTCCCGCTGATCGTCGCGCAGGACGTTGACAGCGAAGGCGCCGCTCGCCTCCACCAGCTCGTGCAAACGCGCGCTGCGGGCGACGCAGACGATGACCAGAAGCGGGTCGATCGAGAGCGACGAAAACGAGCTCGCGGTCATGCAGTAGATCAGCCCGTTGGTCCGCGTGGTGACGACGGTGACACCGGAGGCCCACAGCCCGAGGGCGCGCTTGAACTGCGCTGGGTCCACCGTCTGTACGCTCTCCGTCACTCTGAACCCTCCTGTCGCGGCACAGCCGAAGGCGTCCTCGGTCGGGCCGCGATGGGGTCAGTATAAGAGACTCGCCCGGCGGCGGAAACCGCGCACCGGCGCGCTCCGATCGCTCCAAGCGGACGCCGATCGTTCTCCCAACCTGTCGTGTTTGCCCTGTCTTTGATGGTCGGCTACACTCCCAACCGTCCGTCGTCGCCACGATCTGCGCCGGGAGGGTATGGTTCGATGCCGGTTATCCATTGGCTGCACGATTGCCCGGATCCGTCTGCTGCCGGCGTTGGCGGCAAGGGCGCGAGCCTGGTTCGCCTCAGCGCCGCCGGCTTCCCCGTGCCGCCGGGATTCGTGATCGGCGCGGCTGGTTATCGCGCCTGGATCGCTCACAACAGCTTGCAGCCGCGCATCGAGGCGCTGCTGGCCACGCCGGATCTGCGCTTGCCCAAAGTCGCGCGCGAGGCCTGCGCCGCCGTGCGCGATGCAGTCGAGGGCACGGCCCTGCCGCCTGATCTGCAGGAGGCTACCCTGTCCGCCTACCGGCGCCTGCGCGAGCAGCGCGGCGACGCGCTCGTCGTGGCGGTGCGTTCCTCGGCGCTCTCTGAGGATGGCGCTGCCTCGTCCTCCGCGGGGCTGTACGAGACCTATCTCAACCTGCGCGACGAGGCCAGGGTGCTCGACGGCGTCGCCCGCTGCTACCGCTCGCTCTGGGCACATCGCGCGGTGCAGTATCGCGCGTTCAAGCAGATCGACTCGACGCGCGAAGCCATGGCCGTGGTTGTGATGGAGATGGTGCCCGCGCGCGTCTCGGGGGTCGCCTTCACGGTCAATCCCGTGACGCGCGATAGCAGCGAGATCATGATCAACGCAAGCTGGGGTTTGGGCGAAGCGATCGTGTCGGGCAGGGTCACACCGGACACCTTCGTCGTGCGCAAACACGACCTCGCGATCACCGGCCGCGAGATCTACGACAAGGAGATCATGATCCTCGCGGACCCGGACGGCCGCTCGGGCACGGTCAGTGTCGAACCGCCGCCGTCGAAGCGTCAGGCCGCGGCCCTCAGCGATGCGGAGGTCGGGCAGCTCGCCAACCTCTGCCTGCGCGTGGAAAAGCACTACGGCGGCCCGCAGGATGTCGAGTGGGCGTTCGATGAGCATGACTTATTCCTGCTGCAATCCCGTCCTGTCACGGCGCTCGGGTGAGCAACGATGCGTCAGCGCCGGCGCGCGCGGCGGCCGGCGAGACGCTGTGCGCGCCCGTGCTCGTCTCGCGCGTTGAAACGCCGTTCGGCTATCTCTACCTCGCCAGCGAGGCCGGCCGCCTCATTGCCAGCGCCGGCCCGGACCCGGCGCGAACGGCAGCGATGGCCTGGGGCGCACTGCACTGGCCTCTGGCCGGCATCGAGCCGGCCGGCAGGCAACACCGGGCGACGCATGCGCAGGTCGCGGCGTACTTCGCGGGCAAGCTGCGCCGCTTCGAGCTCGAGCTCGCGCTCGACGAAGATACGCTCGTGGCCCGCGGCTGGCGGGCGGCTGCCGAGATTCCTTACGCCTGCACGCTCACCTACGGTGAACTGGCGCTGGATGCGGGCGCTCCCGGCGCCGCGCGGGCGATGGGCCGATCGATGTCGCTCTGCCCGCTGCCGCTGTTTGTGCCCTGTCACCGTGTGATCGGCGCGGGCGGCAAACCGTGCGGAAATCGGGATTCCTGGCGAAAGCGGGAGCAATTGCTCGCGTTCGAGCGCGCCTGTGTCGCAATCGCCTGATCGCGATTCCGTGATATGCCATACTGTCCGGTGCGCTTTCAGGAACGCAAACAGCCGGCGAGGGTGACAAAGCGGCATGGAACGAACGATCGACGACCTTGACGAGCGGATCATCGAGGAGTTGCGGCACGACGGCCGGCGCAGTCACGCCGAACTGGCGCGCCACCTCGGCGTGGCCGAGAGCACCGTGCGCAATCGCGTATCGCGCCTGCTCAGCGACGGGTACATGCAGATCGTCGCCCTGACCAACCTCGGCAGCCTCGGCTATAACGTCGAGGTGCTGATTAACGTGGAGGTGCAGGCCGGTGCGCTCACGCAGGTGGCCGAGATGCTGGCGCAAATGGATGAGGTGCGCTACGTCGGTTTGACCACCGGCACCTACGACATGATGATCAGCGCCTCGTTCCACAACACCGACGAGCTGTACGCGTTCATCTCCGAGAAGCTGAACAAGACACCGGGCATCTGGCGCACGCAAACCTCGCATGTGCTCAAGGTCTGGAAGCGCAACTTCGACTGGTCCGTGCTCAGTCCAGGACCCAGCTAGAGCGCCGGGCCGGCGCCGCTTAACGCCCGTGTTGTTCGAGATAGCGCGCGATCTCGTCGCGGTCGAACGCGGGCAACGGCTGCATGTTTCCTTGCTTCATCGCCAGCAGCGACCCGGCCACGGTGAACTCGCCGGCCCGCGCCGCGGTGATGCCGTCGCTCCGTAGCTGCCTCAAGGCGTTCTCAACATCTTCCGGCGCCAGCGCGGCGAGCAGGCAGCCGGATGAGAGCAGTCCCAGCGGATCGAGCCCGAGCATCTGGCAGATCGTGCGCGTGATCGGCAGCAGCGGCACGGCCTCCAGTCCGATCTGCACGCCCAGCTTCGATGCTTCGGCCAGCTCGCGGATCGCCGTAGCGATGCCGCCTTCGGTGGCGTCGTGCAGCGCGTGCGGCCGGCAAACGCCGCGCAGGCTGCGCGAAGCGGCTACGACACTGATGCCGGGGTCGTCAAGCAGCGCCAGGGCCGCCTCCAGCTCCGCAGCCGGCAATCCCGCCGCGCGCAGTGCCGGCCCCGCCTCGGCCGCCAGCGCGGCCGTGCCCTCGACGGCAGCGGGACCGGCCACGATCAACGCATCGCCAGGGCGCGCGCCGCCGCTGGTGATCGCTGCCCGCGCCGGCGCCAGCCCGAGCATCGTACCCACGAGCACCGGCCGCACCACGGCATCGGTGACCTCGGTGTGGCCCGTGACGACCTCAATCCCCAGTTCGCGGCAGGCCGAGCGCAGTTGCGCAAACAGCGCGCCGAGTTCGTCTTCGTCGACTGCTGGGGGCAGCAGCGCGGTGAGTGCCAGCCAGGCCGGCTCGGCGCCCATCGCGGCGATGTCGTTGGCGTTGACATTGGCGGCATACCAGGCGGAGCGATCAGAAACAAATGTGATCGGATCGGTCGTGATCACCAATGCCTGACCGCCGACATCGATCACCGCGGCGTCTTCGCCAGGCCGCGGTCCCACGGAGACGCGCGGATCGGCGTGGGGCAGTCGATCGAGCAGACGTGCGAGCAGGTCGGCTGGCAGCTTTCCGAGGCGCATGAACGGCCAATCTTTGCCGGCAGACTTGCCGGGTGCGGGCGCGCTGGCACATGATCGTGGGCAACGCTATGCCGCGGCGGGCCGCGGGTCAAGGTTGGGCATGTCGATGCCGTTTCGGGCGCCCGTCGGCGCGATCCTCGCCTTTGTTGGCGCCGCCGCGGCGATAGCCGGCACCTTTCTGCCCTGGGCCCATATCACCATCGTGCGCAATGCGCTGGTGGGCAGCTCGTTCACGCTCGATCCGACCGGCTGGAAGGGCGACGGCAACGCTGTCTTCGTCCTCGGCGTCCTGGCCGCCATTGTCGGCGGGGCGTTGGTTTGGCGCGACAGCGGCCGCACGGGCGCGGTGCTGCGCACGGCCCTGTTACTGGGTGGCCTGGCGATCGGCGCTATCACCTTTTGGGACACGACACACGCGGCGGACCGCTTCAGCTATGTCGGCCGCCGGCTACAGGAGGAGCGACGGCTGAACCGCGCCCCGCGTCTGCGCACGCGCATTTCGCTGGGCATTGTGATCTCCGCGGGCGGCGGCGTGTTGCTCGTCTTCGCCGCCGTGATCGACCGCGTGCTCACAGAGGAGGAGATCGTCGTGGAGGAAGATAACTGACTGCTGCACCGAAGCGGCAAGAGCGGCGATCAGCAGCCATCGTACGCCAGCACGCCGCCAACCCAGGTCAGCGCCACGCGCAGTTCCGGCGTCAGCGCCGCGAGATCCGCGCGGAAGCCCGGCGCGATTCGCCCCCGGTCGCCGGCCGCGCCGATCGCTTGCGCCGCGTTCAGCGAGGCCATCGTCACGGCTTCCCGCAGATCGGCGCCGCCGAGCCGCACGGCATTGCGCAGACAGGCATCCATCGTGGCGACGCTGCCGGCCAGCGTGCCCTGCGGCGTGAGCGCCCGGCCCTTGCGCACCGTCACCGCCTGGCCGGCCAAATCAAAGCTGCCGGCGGCGGTGCCAGCAAGCTCGATGCCGTCCGTGACAAGCACCGTGTTGCGCCAGCCACGTGCCGCCAACAGCATACGCATAGCGCCGGCGGCGACATGTTCCCCGTCCGCGATCAGTTCGCAGTGCACGCCCGGCGCGGTCAGCGCTGCCGCGATCGGACCGGGATCGCGATGGGTGAACGGCCGCATGGCGTTGAAGCAGTGCGTGACGTTGCGGGCGCCCAGTTCGAAGCCACGCAGCAGTTCTTCATAGCTGGCGTCGGTGTGACCCAGGCTCGACAGCACGCCCGTTCGAACAGCCTCGCGGATCACCAGATCGGCCCCCGGTAACTCAGGCGCCAGCGTAACCAGACGCAACTGGCCCTCGGCAACCTGAACGAAGCGGGCAAACTGGCGAACATCAGGGGGCAGTAACCAGGCGGCGTCGAAGGCGCCGCGCCGGCGGGGATTGATGAACGGCCCTTCCAGATGGTAGCCGAGTAGCTGGGCGCCTTCCGAGATTCTTTCCACCAGCCCGCTTCCCCGTTGCAGCGCCCGCTCGATGCTGGCGGCGTTGGGGCCGACCGTGCCCGCGAGAAAGCCCGTGACGCCGTGGCGCGGCGCCCACTTCGCATAGGCCAGCAAGCGCTCGACGTGCGAAGCGGTCAGCGAATGCCCGCCGCCGCCGTGTACGTGGATGTCGATGAATCCCGGAACGAGCAGCAGCCCGTGCAGATCGAACGGCACCGCCGCCGGCGCAGTTATGCCGGTGCCGACGGTCACGATGCGGCCGTGGTCGATCAGCACACTCGCGTCGTGCAGCCGCTGGTCGGGGGTGAGGATCTCGGCGTTGTGGAGCAGGAGGGCGGTCATCAGATCATCGCCGCGAGCCGCTTGCAGCGCAGAGCCGGCTCAAATGCCGTGCACGAAGCGGCCGGGATTGAGCACGCCGTCGGGATCGTAGGCCTGTTTGAGCCGGCGCATCAGCCCGAGATCGGAACCGTCGGGGCCCCAGGCGTCGATCGCCGGCAACAGGCCAGCCGGGGCGCGCTCGACTACCAGGTTGCCGCCCAGTTTGGCAAGTTCGGCACGCGCTGAGCCGACCGCCCGCACCGCCTCCGCCGGCGCTGGCTCGCGCCAATAGCCCCGCGCCGTGCCGCGTCCTGGCCGAGCAAGGATCTCGGGCGCGGCCGCCAGCCGAATGCCGGTCCGGTCGAGCACCGCGATCGCCTGTGCAGTCTGCGCGGGCAGAACCGAAGCGCGCAGGATCAGCGCCGCCGTACGCTCTGCGGCGCGCCCGTAGTCGCGGATGCCGTCGAACAGGCGCGTACGCTGCTCTGGCTCCAGCGCCGTCACGACCGGCGCTGCGCCCTGTGTGCACAGCGTCATCACGTCGCGTGTCTGGCGTTGCACGGCGGCGAACGTACCCATGAAGCGCACGGCCAGCAACCACTGTTCTCCTTCTGGCTCGGCGCGCGATCCCGCGGCGAGCGCGGCGCCCGCCCGCGGCCCGACGAGCTCGAGCGCCGCCGGGAAGAGTTGTCCCGCCAGAATCTGCTGCGCGACGGCATGCGCCTCCGTGAGCGAATCGAAGCTGGCGACGAGCGAGCCGTGCCCGGGAGCGGCCGGCCAGAGCTTGAACGTGACCTCGGTGATAATGCCCAGCGTGCCCAGCCCGCCGATGTGCAACTTGGCCAGGTCGTAGCCGGCAACGTTCTTCACGACCTTGCCGCCGGAGCGCGCCAGCCCATGACGCGGCAGCGCGGCCTGCATGCCGATCACGAGGTCGCGAGCGGTGCCGTAGCGCAGCGACAGCGGTCCGGCAGCGTCGCAGGCCAGGGCGCCGCCGATCGTGGCTCGCTCCGGCAGCGGCACGTCGAGCGGTAGGACCTGGCTGTGCTCGGCCAGCAGCGCGTCCAACCGCGCAAGGGTAATCCCGGCCTGAACCGTCAGCGTCAGGTCATCCGGCTGGTAGTCCACGACCGCATTGAGCGCTGAGAGATCGATCAGCAGATCCAGTCGCGACGGCGGGTTGCCGAGATCCAGCATCGTGCCGCCGCCCACGGGAGAGACGGCCCAGCCCTGCTGGCCGGCGAGGCGGAGCGTGTCGGCAACTTCGGCGGCCGTGGCAGGACGGACCGCGGCCAGCGGCCGGGCTCCAGCCAGCTCGTAGCCGTCCAGCCCCGCGCCGCTCAACACCTGGGCGTGCGGCAGGGTCTCGCTCAGCAGGTTGGCGATGGCCGCGGCGCTCATCGGCGGTGCCTAGACGTAGTAGTCGGCGGCAAGCGGTTGCGCCTTGTGGCTGCCGGCGCCGACCTCGCCGCAGCCGGCGTGCGCCGGAAAGGCCTTGCACGGGTTGAGCAGCGGCTCGGAGCGGAAGGCCGCCTTCAGCGTCGCCATCGCCGCCAGATCGGCGGGGGAGAAGGTCAGCGGCATGTACTCGCGTTTCTCCAGGCCGATGCCATGCTCGCCCGAAAGCGAGCCGCCGGCCGCGGTGCAGAGACGCAGGATTTCGCCGCCGGCTTCGAGGACTTTCTCCGTCGCGCCGGGCACGCGCTCGTCGAAGAGGATGTTGGGGTGCAGGTTGCCGTCGCCGGCGTGAAAGACGTTGGCAACGGTGAAGCCGTAGCGCTCGCCGATCGCGTAGATCTCGTCGACGATGCGCATCAGCTGCGTGCGCGGCACCACGCCGTCGAGGATGTAGTAGTTGGGAAAGAGCGAGCCGAAGGCGCCGAACGCGCCCTTGCGGCCCGCCCACAGCTTCTCGCGTTCGGCCTTCGTCGTCGCCTGTCGTACCTCGCGCGCGCCGAACTCGCTGCAAAGGTTCTCAATCTCCGACGCGGCCGCGTCGACAAACTCGTTCAGGCCGTCCACCTCGATCAGCAGCACGGCTTCGGCATCGAGCGGAAAGCCGCAGTGCAGCACCGGCTCGACGGCCTTGATGCAGACGCGGTCGATCATCTCCAGTGCGGCGGGCACGTAGCCGCGGCGGATCACGGCAGAAACCGTGCTGCTGGCCGCGTTGACCGAATCGAAGATGGCCAGCAGCGTGCGCACCGACTCCTGTTCGCGCAGCAGCCGCACGCAGATCCTGGTCGCGATCGCGAGCGTGCCCTCGGAGCCGACGACGATCCCGGTGAGGTCGTAGCCCGGCCGCTCGCGCCCCCAGCCGCCCACGCGCACGATTTCGCCGTCGGCCAGCACCAGTTCCAGCCCAAGTACGTGGTTGGTGGTCACGCCGTAGAGCAGGCAGTGCGGCCCGCCGGAGTTCTCGGCGACGTTGCCGCCGATCGTGCAGGCCTTCTGGCTCGACGGATCGGGCGCGTAGTAGAGGCCGTGCTTCGCCACGGCTTTCGACAGTTCGAGATTCACCAGCCCCGGCTCGACCACGGCGATACGGTTCTCGAGGTCGAGCTCGAGGATGCGCTTCATGCGCGTCATCACCAGCACGATGCCGCCTTCGGTGGCGAGGGCGCCGCCGGAGAGGCCGGTGCCGGCGCCGCGCGGCACGATCGGCAGGCCGTCGCGCGCCGCGATCTTGACCACGCCCGACACCTGCTCGGCAGTGGTCGGGAAGACCACCGCCGAGGGCCAGCCGCGGTCGATCGTGCCGTCGTACTCGAAGGCGATCAGATCGCCCGGATCGGTGATCACGTTCGCCTTGCCGAGCAGCTTCTGCAAATCGTTGACGGTGCGGCGGCTGATCACGGCTCTGCTCCCCGACTCGCCTTCGGTCATTGGGCGGTCAGGGCCAGTGTAACGCGTGGACAGAGGCACGTCATGACTGCGCCGGCAGGGCGAACCACGGCGCATCGACGTATGATCGCTGCGGATGGACGGCGATGACGGTTGATCTGGAGCAGATTCAGGCTGCGCAGGCGCGGCTGGCCGGCGTTGTACGAAAGACGCCGCTGCTGGAGTCGCGCTGGTGGAGCGCGGTGGCCGGCGCGCCGGTCTGGCTGAAGGCCGAGAACCTGCAACGCACCGGCTCGTTCAAGATCCGCGGCGCCTCGAACATGGTCGCGCAGCTCTCGGCGGAGGAGCGGGCGCGCGGCGTCATCGCGGCCAGCGCCGGCAACCACGCGCAGGGTGTCGCTGTCGCCGCGCAGGCAGCGGGCATTCATGCGCTGGTGGTGATGCCGGAGACGGCGCCGTTCGCCAAGGTCGAAGCGACACGCGGCTACGGCGCCGAGGTGATTCAGGCCGGCGCGAGCTATCAGGAGGCCGCGGCGGCGATGGAGCCGCTCGCGGTCGAACGCGGCATGACGATCGTCCCCGCCTTCGACGATGAGCGTATCGTCGCCGGCCAGGGCACGCTCGGGCTGGAGATCGCCGATCAGTTGCCCGACGTAGATCTCGTGATCGTGCCGGTCGGCGGCGGCGGGCTGGCGAGCGGAGTAGCCATTACGGTGAAAAGCCTGCGTCCGCGGGTACGTGTCGTCGGCGTGCAGGCGGCGGCCGCGCCGGCGGCGGCGCGATCCCATCGGCGCGACGCGGTCGAAGCGGTCAGCACCGGCCTGACGATTGCGGACGGCATCGCCGTGGGCCGGCCGGGCGAAATCACCACGCCGCTCCTGCGAAAATATCTGGACGAGATCGTGGTGGTGGGCGAGGAGGCGATCTCCGAGGCGATCGTCGGCCTGATGGAGTACTCCAAGCTCGTAGTCGAGGGCGCCGGCGCGGTGGGCATCGCGGCGCTGCTGCGCGGGAAGATCCGCGGCGCAGGGCGGAACACGGTGGTCGTGCTCAGCGGCGGCAACCTGGACATCAACCTGCTGGCGCGGATCATTGAGCATGGCCTGGGCCAGTCCGGCCGCTATCTCACGGTGCGCGTGGCGATGGACGACCGGCCCGGCCGGCTGGCGAAGGCGCTGGCGGTGCTTGCGGCGGCAGGCGCGAACGTGCTCGACGTGCAGCACCGCCGCAGCGGCTCCGAACTCACCTTCGGCCAGGTCGAGGTCGAGTTCCTGTTGGAGACACGCAACCCGGCCCACGCCGAGGCGGTCGGCACCGCCTTGCGCGAGGCGGGCTACCGCGAAGACCCCGGCGAACCCCGCCGCGGCCGGCGCTTCGTGCTGCCGTCGTGACCTTCCCGCGCGAGCGTGGCTCGCCGTACGCGGGCGCGAGGACCGTGCTGGACGCCGCGCCTGTGATGGCGCATTCTGAACACGTCGTGGCCGCCGCATGGCATGCACGGCCCTCATGCAAGGTGGGGGTGATCCCGCGCTGGAGTTGATCTGGACCGGCGACCTTTTTGCAGTCCCCACGCAGGCGGGGGTGAGCTATTTGGAGGTTCGAACAATGACGAACACTGCGCAGAGCACCGCACGTACGAGTGATGGTGAGTACGACCTGATCCTGTACGACGTGGCCGACGGCGTGGCGACGATCACGCTCAACAATCCCGAGCGCATGAACGCCTTCAGCAATAAGATGATCGAGGAATGGACCGACGCGATCGACCGCTCCCGCCTCGACGACGCCGTGCGCGTCGTGATCGTGACCGGCGCCGGCCGCGGCTTCTGCTCGGGTATGGACGTGGCTGCCGAAGCGGGCGGGCGCGGCGTGCTGCGCACGGAGACCGGTCCCGCGGCAGCGCGCAACAGCCTGCGCTTCAGCGTGCATCGCGTGGCGCGGGCGTTGCAGATCCTCGACAAGCCCTACATCGCCGCCGTGAACGGCCCGGCCGCCGGCGCCGGCATGGACATGGCCTCGATGGCCGATATGCGTTTCTGCTCTGAGACGGCGCGCTTCACCATGGCCTATGTGAAGATGGGCATCATCCCCGGCGACGGCGGCGCCTACTACCTGCCGCGTATCGTCGGCCTGAGCACCGCACTGGAGCTGATCTGGACCGGCGACCTGTTCGGCGCCGAAGAGGCGCTGCGCATCGGCTACGTCACCAAAGTCTTCCCGACCGAGACGCTGATGGATGAGACGCGCGCTTTCGCGCGGCGGCTAGCGGAAGGGCCGGCGGTGGCTATTCAGCTCGCCAAGCGGCTCGCCTACCGCAGCCTCGATGCGACGTTGGAACAGGCGCTCGACCTGGCGCAGTCGGCGATGGTGATCGCGCAGTCCACCGACGACGCCAAGGAAGGCCCGCGCGCTTTCATGGAGAAACGCAAGCCGAACTTCATGGGACGGTAGGGGCGCTGAGTCATGGACTTCTCCTTCACGCCCGCACAAGAGCGCTTTCGCCAGGAGGTGCGCGGCTTCCTGCGCGAGCATCTGCCCGCCGACTTCAAGGTCCGCAACGACCGCGAGGCGCTTTCGAACGAGGAGTTCGCCTTCAGCCAGCAGTTTGCTCAGCAGCTCGCGGCGAAGGGCTGGCTGACGATGTCCTGGCCGGAGGCCTACGGCGGCCGCGCGGCAGACCAGATGGACCAGCTGATCTACAACGAGGAGATGGGCTACTCCGGCGCGCCGCTCGGCTTCGGCTTCGGCACCAATCTCGTCGGCCCGACGTTGATGGTGCACGGCACGGAAGAGCAGCGGCGCACCTATCTGCCGCCGATCGCCCGCGCCGAGGTCTTCTGGTGCCAGGGCTTCTCCGAGCCCGGCGCCGGCTCCGACCTCGCCGGATTGCAGACGCGCGCTGTGCGCGATGGCGACGAGTACATCGTCAACGGCCAGAAGATCTGGACCAGCGAAGGGCACCAGGCCGACTGGATGATCCTGCTGGCCCGCACCGATGTCGAGGCGCCGAAGCACAAAGGCATCTCCTATTTCCTGGTGGACATGAAGACGCCGGGCATCCAGGTGCGGCCGCTGGTCAACCTGATGAACAGCCACGCCTTCAACGAGGTCTTCTTCGACAACGTGCGCGTACCGCGCAAGAACCTTGTCGGCGAAGAGAACCGCGGCTGGTACGTCGCCACCACCACGCTCGACTTCGAGCGCTCCGGCATCACGCGCGTGATGCTCTCGCTGCGCATTTTTGAGGACGTGGTCGCGTTCGTGCGCGAGGCGGCGCAGCGCGGCGAGGCGTGGGCGCAGGCGCCGTGGCTGCGGCCCAAGCTGGCGGAGCTTCGCGTGGAGTTCGACATCGCGCGGCTGCTGGCGCGGCGCGTGGCCTGGCAGCAGTCCAAAGGGATCATCCCGAACTACGAGTCGTCGATGGCGAAGGCGTTCAGCTCGGAGATGAACCAGCGCTTTTGCGAGGCGGCGATCAATCTGCTGGGCCTCGGCGGCCAGCTCGAGCCGGCCTCGAAATGGGCGCCGCTGCAAGGGCGCATCGAACGCTGCTACGAGGCGGCGCTGTCGTACAAGATCGCCGGCGGCACCAGCGAGATCCAGCGCAACGTGATCGCCACGCGCGGCCTCGGCCTGCCGCGCGGGTAGCGCACCGCCAGAGGCGAGTGTTGCACGCCGGGGCGTGCCCTCTCGGACATACTGCTACCTGCACAAGGTGTTGCAGCATAGCGGCCGCGCCGTTATGCTATCGCAGCGCCGAGCTGCCGTGCATGCGGTTCGACAGGAGCCCCGGCATGCCGTCGTTGGTTACTCCAAGCTCCCGCCGCGTGACTGTCGGCCTGGCGTTGCTCTGCGGTCTGCTGCTGGTGGTGGGCAGCCCAGCGGCACGGCCGGTGCGCGGCGCCGGCACGGCGCCGCACAGCCGCCTGAACGGTCCACCCTCCTCCGGCTCCGGCGCCCTGCCCGCCTATCCGCTCAACCACACGCTCGACACCAGCATGACTGCGGTGGGCACCCCACCGCCCAACAGCGGCTTCGAGGCCGCCGGCAGCGCCGTCGGCACGCCGCCCACCAACGACGACTTTTCTACTGCCTCCACCAGCGTCGGCACGCCGCCGCAGAACAGCGACTTCGAGAGCGGCGACCTGTCGGGCTGGACCACCACCGGCGCTGTCACGGTGCAGAGCGACCACACGCATTACGCCAGGCTCGGCTCCGCCGGCGGCACGCTGACCAGCGCCGCCTTCACCGTGGACCCCAGCACGCAGGCGCTGACCGTCGATGTCGGCTACCTGACCACCAGCGGCTACTCCTGGGTGAAGATCTCCGCGCTACCGGCCCGAGCTACGCCACCAGCACGGCGCTGGGCGACTTCTCTTGCTCCAGCTGCGGCAGTTGGGCGACGGTCACGCGCGATGCCACGCCCTACCTGGGCCAGGCGATCACGCTGGAGTGCAGCGCGTAGGGCGGCGATGTGGGCATCGACAATCTCGGCGGCACGATCCTGTTGCCGAACTGGACCACCACCGGCGCCATCAGCCGCCAGACCGAGTCCGGCGGCAACGCCTACGCCCGGCTCGATACCGCGGGCAGCATCACCAGCGCCGCCTTCACACTCGATGCTAACGCGCAAAGCCTGACGCTGCGGGCTGAGACCGTGGGCAACGGCACCTTCACCGGCCAGTTCTCCCTGTATCTGCTCAGTGGCACGGGCTTCACGACGAGCACCACGCTGACGCTGGGCAGCTCGACCACGGCGAGCTGGCAGACCTTCCACTACGCCATCGCGCCTTCGCCGGCCAGAGCATCAAGCTCCAGGTCAAGGAGTACAACAACAGCGTCGGTGTAGACGACGTGGGGTTGCAGCACCAGGACATTCCGAATTGGGGCATCAGCGGCAACCCGGTGGGCGGGCAGGCCAACGACACCAGCCTGGTCACGGGCACGCCCACGGGCCAGGCGGTGCGCACCAACGGCACCCTGACCTCCTCGGCCTTCACGCTGGCCAGCAGCGCCCAACAGCTCAGCCTGCTGTACAAGGGCGACAGCCCCGGCGACAGCTTCTACGTCAAGC